>NZ_JADPKG010000058.1:0-238141 GCF_023073875.1 Bradyrhizobium sp. 154 | reverse complement strand
CCATCTCCTTGCGCCTCAAGCTCAAGCGCGCCGGGTGGAACGATGCCTTTCTTTTTGAGCTCCTCGGCCACATGCGATAGCCCTGCCCTCCAGGGGAGGGTAAGAGCACTTTGCGCCACGCCCGCCAATCGGATAGAACGCAGCCCGCGTTAGTCCCGCCAGCGAGATCCGCCTCATGACCGACATCTCCCCGCTCGACCAGGCCCGCATCCTGTCCGAAGCGTTGCCGCACATGCAGCAGTATGACGAGGAAACCATCGTCATCAAATATGGCGGCCATGCCATGGGCGACGAGGAGACCGCCAAGAACTTTGCGCGCGACATCGTGCTGCTGGAGCAGACCGCGATCAACCCGGTGGTGGTACATGGCGGCGGGCCGCAGATCGCGACCATGCTCAAGCGCCTCGGCATTGTCTCGGAATTCGCCGCCGGCCTGCGCATCACCGATGCCGCGACCATCGAGATCGTCGAGATGGTGCTTGCCGGCTCCGTCAACAAGCAGATCGTCGGATACATCAACGAAGCTGGCGGCAAGGCCGTGGGTCTGTCGGGCAAAGACGGCAACATGGTGAAAGCGTCGAAGACGACGCGGACCATCATCGATCCGGACTCGAACATCGAGAAGGCGATCGATCTCGGCTTCGTCGGCGATCCCGAGAAGGTCGATCTCACCCTGCTCAACCAGCTGATCGGCTACGAGCTGATCCCGGTGCTGGCGCCGCTCGCGACCTCTCAGGACGGCCAGACGCTGAATATCAACGCCGACACGTTTGCGGGTGCCGTGGCCGGCGCGCTCAAGGCCAAGCGCCTCTTGCTACTCACCGACGTGCCTGGCGTGCTCGACAAGTCCAAGAAGCTGATACCGCAATTGTCCGTCAAGGACGCACGAAAGCTGATCGCCGACGGCACCATTTCCGGCGGCATGATCCCGAAGGTCGAGACCTGCATCTACGCGCTCGAACAGGGCGTGCAGGGCGTCGTCATCATCGACGGCAAGATGCAGCATGCGGTGCTGCTCGAGCTCTTCACCAACCAAGGCACGGGAACGCTGATCCACAAGTGATGCGGGAACGGGCAAGGAAAGAGGGCGTCATGCCCGGGCTTGTCCCGCCTGCGCGGCCGAAGCCGCTTCGGCGAGGCGAAGGCCCGGCCATCCACGGCTCTCGCATTGCTCGGTCATTCCGGAGCGCCCGAAGGGCGAATCCGGAATCTCGAGATTCCGGGTTCGATGCTTCGCGTCGCCCCGGAATGACTGGATCGCAGCACCGCCGCTCGCCCCTCGCCCGCTTCCTGATGACGCTGCCTGCTGCAGCCGCCTCGTTCTTCTTCTCCTCCGCGCCGGCCTTTGCGGACCTCAAGATCTGCAACCGCATGTCCTATGTCGTCGAGGCCGCGATCGGCATCGACGACAAGGCGGCGACCGCGACGCGGGGCTGGTTCAGGATCGATCCCGCCACCTGCCGCGTGGTGGTGCAGGGCATGCTGACCGCCGACCGCATCCTGCTCAATGCGCGCGCGCTCGGTGTCTATGGCGCCTCGCCGATTCCGCAGAACGGCCGCGACATGCTGTGCGTGGCGCAGGACAATTTCGTCATCGCGGCGGCGCGGCAGTGCCGCAGCGGCCAGACCCAGGCCGCGTTCACGCAGGTGACACCGACGCAAGGCGCGGACGGCAACCTCATTGCCTATCTCGCCGAGGATTCCGAATATGACGACGAGCAGGCGCGCCTCGCCGGCATCCAGCGGCTGCTGGTGATCGCGGGCTACGACGTCGGCGCGATCGACGGCGTCGATGGGCCGAAGACGCAGGCCGCGCTGGCTGCCTTTTTGAAGGGCCGGGGGCTGTCCTCCGACGTCGTGTCGTCGCCGAATGTCTTCAAGAGCATGGTCGATGCGGTGCAGACGCCGTCGGCGACCGGCCTCACCTGGTGCAACGACACGCCGCACAAGGTGATGGCGGCGGTCGCGACCGACGACGGCAAGTCGGTGACGAGCCGCGGCTGGTATCGCATCGATCCAAAGACATGCCTGCATCCTGATGTGACCGGCCAGCCCAGGCAGATCTTCAGCTTCGCGGAAGCGGTCGATGCCGACAACCGCGTCATCAAGCTGAAGGACCGGCCGCTGAACTGGGGCGGCGACAAGCAGCTCTGCACGCGCGAGACCAAATTCGAGACGAGCGAGCAGACCGATTGCGGCGCGCGCGGATTTGCGGCAACGGGGTTTGGGGCGGTGGATGTGTCGAGCGGCGGCAAGACGCTGCGGTTTGCGACGCCGTGAGGAAATGGCGTGATGACGCTACATAGACCGGTGTCGTCCTGGCAAAAGCCAGGACCGATTAACCAAGGATTGCGTTTGGAAGAACGACAACCAGAATGCCCCGATCGATGCGCCGCGGAGTAGGGGTCCTGACTTTCGCCAGCACGACAATTGAGGGCCGGGCGGCTGCGCGCGCAACAGATAGAGAATCCTTGATGAAATCCCCCCGCACCTTCGCCCACATCGACACCTGGGTGTTCGATCTCGACAACACGCTCTATCCGCATCACGTCAATCTGTGGCAGCAGGTCGATGCGCGGATCGGTGAGTTCGTGTCGAGCTGGTTGAACGTGACCCCGGAGGAAGCGCGCAAGATTCAGAAGGATTATTACCTGCGCTTCGGCACCACCATGCGCGGCATGATGACCCTGCACGGCGTCTCCGCCGACGACTACCTTGCCTACGTCCACAAGATCGACCACTCGCCGCTGGAGCCGAACCCGGCGCTCGGTGCAGCCATCGCTGGACTGCCGGGCCGCAAGCTGATCCTGACCAACGGCTCGGTCGACCATGTCGATGCGGTGCTGGCGCGGCTCGGCTTCGCCTCGCATTTCGACGGCGTGTTCGACATCATCGCCGCCGAGTTCGAGCCCAAGCCGGCGCCGCAGACCTACCGCAAATTCCTCAGTCAGCACGCCGTCGATCCGACCCGCGCCGCTATGTTCGAGGATCTCGCCCGCAACCTCGCCGTCCCGCACCAGCTCGGCATGACCACGGTGCTCGTGGTGCCCGACGGCGCGAAAGAGGTGGTGCGCGAGGACTGGGAGCTGGAGGGCCGCGACGCCGCTCATGTCGATCACGTCGCGGATGATTTGGCGGGGTTCTTGGCCAAGCTGTCACGGTAGGCCTTATCGCTCAACCATGCATCGTCATTCCGGGGCGCCCGAAGGGCGAACCCGGAATCTCGAGATTCCGGGTTCGATGCTTCGCATCGCCCCGGAATGACGGTGGAGATACCCGGGGCAAGCCCGATAGCGACGAATGTGCGCTTGACTTGACCTTTCCAAATCCCGAAAAAGCGCCCCAATCCATCAAAATTCCCGTTTCCTTGAGGAAATCCCGATGTCCCTTGCAGCCCTCGAATCCACCATCAACAGCGCCTTCGACGCGCGCGAGACCATCTCGACCACGAGTAAGGGCGAGGTGCGCGAGGCCGTGGACCAGGCGCTGGAAATCCTGGACAAGGGCGAGGCGCGCGTTGCCGAGCGCGGCAGCGACGGCAAGTGGAAGGTCAACCAATGGCTGAAGAAGGCCGTGCTGCTCTCCTTCCGCCTGAACGACATGGACGTCATTCCCGGCGGATCGGGCAAGGCGACCTGGTGGGACAAGGTGCCCTCGAAGTTCGAAGGCTGGGGCGAGAACCGCTTTCGCGATGCCGGTTTCCGTGCCGTCCCCGGCTCCATCGTGCGCCGCTCGGCCTTTATCGCCAAGAACGTCGTGCTGATGCCGTCCTTCGTCAACCTCGGCGCTTATGTCGATGAGAGCACCATGGTCGACACTTGGGCCACCGTCGGCTCCTGCGCCCAGATCGGCAAGCGCGTGCACATCTCCGGCGGCGCCGGCATCGGCGGCGTGCTCGAGCCGCTCCAGGCCGAGCCCGTGATCATCGAGGACGACTGTTTCATCGGCGCGCGCAGCGAGGTCGCCGAAGGCGTGATCGTGCGCAAGGGCGCGGTGCTGGCGATGGGCGTGTTCCTGGGCGCCTCCACCAAGATCGTCGACCGCGAGACCGGCGAAATCTTCATGGGCGAAGTGCCCGAATATTCCGTGGTGGTGCCGGGCGCGCTGCCCGGCAAGCCCCTGAAGAACGGCCAGCCCGGTCCGAGCACCGCCTGCGCCGTCATTGTCAAGCGCGTCGACGAGCGCACGCGGTCGAAGACGAGCATCAACGAGCTGCTGCGGGATTGATCCGACGCGCATGACCGATGCTCTCTCCATCGCCCGCGATCTCATCCGCTGCCCCTCGGTAACCCCGGCCGATGCCGGTGCGCTTGGGGTGCTTGAAAAAGCCCTGACCGCAGCAGGCTTCACCTGTCATCGCGTGACGTTCAGCGAACCCGGCACCGCCGACATCGACAATCTCTATGCGCGGATCGGCAGCGAGGGCCCGCACATCACCTTTGCCGGCCACACCGACGTGGTGCCGCCCGGTGACGAGAGCGCCTGGAGCGTCGGCGCGTTCTCGGGCGAGGTCCGGGATGGCGTCCTGCACGGCCGCGGCGCGGTCGACATGAAGGGCGGCATCGCCTGCTCGGTGGCGGCGGTGCTGGAGCATCTCGCCGCCAATGAGGGCAAGCCGCGCAAGGACGGCAAGGGCTCGATCTCTTTCCTGATCACCGGCGACGAGGAAGACGTTTCGATCAACGGCACGGTCAAGCTGCTGAAATGGGCCGCCGAGCGCGGCGAAAAGTTCGACCATTGCGTGCTGGGCGAGCCCTCCAACGTCGAGACGCTCGGCGACACCATCAAGGTCGGCCGCCGCGGTTCGCAATCCGGCACGCTTCATGTCGACGGCGTGCAGGGCCATGTCGCCTATCCACATCGCGCCTCCAACCCCGTGCCTGATATTGCGCGGCTGATCGTGGCGATCTCCGACGAGCCGCTCGACCATGGCAGCGCCCAGTTCCAGGCCTCCAATCTCGAATTCACCTCGGTGGACGTCGGCAACAAGGCCAGCAACGTCATCCCCGGCGAGGCCCGCGCGAAATTCAACATCCGCTACAACGACAACCACACGCAAGCCAGCCTGCGCGAATTGGTCGAGGCGCGCCTCGCCAAAGCCTGCGGCAACCGCATCCGCGCCCGCATCGTCTGGGATCACTCGAACTCCAACGTGTTCGTGACCAAGCCCGGCCCGTTCACCGATCTTGCAGTGTCCGCGATCGAAGAGGTGACGGGCCGCAAGCCGGAGCTGTCGACCTCGGGCGGCACGTCGGACGCGCGCTTCATCTCCAGCTACTGCCCGGTGATCGAGTTCGGCCTGGTCGGCCAGACCATGCACCAGATCGACGAGCGGGTGCCCGTGGCGGATCTAGAGAAGCTGACGCGGGTGTATCGGGGGATTTTGGCAAGGTATTTTGCTTGAGGCACTGTTGCCTCCACAAACAGAGCTGTCATCGCCCGACTTGATCGGGCGATCCAGTATTCCAGAGACAGCAGTATTGAACCGGGAGGCCGCGGCGTACGAGATGCCCCGGTCCCGGCGCCGCCAAGGCTACGCCGGGGCCACAAGGGTGCTCGGCCACCGAAGCTTTTGCGAAGGCGGCAAGCCGGGGCATGACAGCGCTGATGTAGCGAGAGCGCACCCTGCGCCCTCCGCGCATCTCAATAATCCACCTTCACCAGATACAGCCCCTGCGGCGGGGCGACGATGCCGCAGGCGGCGCGGCTGCGGGCGGCGAGTGCGGCCGACAGATCATCGGCCGTCCAGCGTCCCTCGCCGACCCAGACCAGCGATCCCACCATCGAGCGCACCTGGCTGTGCAGGAACGAGCGCGCAGAGGTGACAATGGTGATCTCGCGGCCGTCGCGTATCACGTCGAGCTGATCGAGCGTCTTCTCCGGCGACTTGGCCTGGCACTCGGTATCGCGGAACGTCGTGAAGTCGTGCTTGCCGAGCAGACGCTGGGCTGCTGCATGCATCGCGTTACTGTCGAGCCGGCGCGGCACGCGCCAGGCGCGACCGACGTCGATGGCGAGATTGGCGCGGGTGTTGATGATGCGGTAGCGGTAGTGGCGCTTGATGGCCGAGAAGCGCGCCTCGAAGGTCTCGGGGACGATCTCGGCCTCGAGCACCGCGACCGGATGGGGGCGCAAATGCGCGTTGAGCCCGTCGCGAAAACGATCCGGCGCAAATTGCTTGCCGATGTCGACATGCGCGACCTGGCCAAGCGCGTGCACGCCGGCATCGGTGCGGCCAGCGCCATGCACCCGCGCGTCCGCGCCGGTCATCGCCTTCACCGCGGCCTCTAGCGCGCCCTGCACCGAGGGCAGCGTCTCCTGCACTTGCCAGCCGAAGAACGGCGCGCCGTCATATTCGATGGTGAGCTTGTAACGGGGCATCGTGTCCAGTTTCACCGTCATTGCCCGCGAAGGCGGGCAATCCAGTACTCCGCAGCCGATCAGATCAACCGAGAAGCCTCGGCGTACTGGATACCCCGCCTTCGCGGGGTATGACAGTGTCAGCTGAATTTCGCGCCCGCCCTCACAGGCACGCCGCGCAGAAAGTCCGCGGCCCGCATCCTGGCCTTGCCTTCGCGCTGCAGCTCGAGGATGCGGACGGCACCCTCGCCGCAGGCGATGGTGAGGTGGTCGTCGAGCACCTCGCCCGGCGCACCTGAGCCGTTCGCCAATTCACATCGCAGGATCTTGACGCGCGCATTTTCGCTGACGTCCACAAGCTCGGTCCAGGCGCCGGGAAACGGCGACAGGCCATGGATGTGGCGCAGCACCGCGCGTGCGGGTTTCGTCCAGTCGATCCGCGCCTCGGCCTTGTCGATCTTGGCGGCATAGGTGACACCGTCCTCGCTCTGCTTTTTGAGCTGGAGCCCGCCGCGTGCGAGCGCCGCCATCGCGCGCACCATCAAATCGGCACCTAACCGGGACAGGCGATCGTGCAGATCGGCCGCGGTCATGCTGTCGGTGATCGCGATGCGCTCGGCCATGGCGACGTCGCCGGTATCCAGGCCGACATCCATCTTCATCACCATCACGCCGCTTTCGGCATCGCCTGCCATGATGGCGCGGTTGATCGGCGCGGCGCCGCGCCAGCGCGGCAAGAGCGAAGCGTGCAGATTGTAGCAGCCGAGCTTCGGCGCATCGAGGATCACCTGCGGCAGGATCATGCCATAGGCGACGACGACGGCGGCATCGGCATCGAAGGCGCGAAACTCGTCGAGTGCTTCCGGCGTCTTCAACGTCTTCGGCGTCAGCACGTGGACGCCGAGTTTTCGCGCCGCTTCTTCAACCGGAGTGGGCTGCAATTGCAGGCCGCGCCGTCCGCCCGGCTTCGGCGCGCGGGTGTAGACGGCGGCGATCTCGTGGCCATGCGCGACCAGCTCGAGCAGCGTCGGCACGGAGAAATCGGGCGTGCCCATGAAGATCAGGCGGAGGGGCATCAACAGACTCGCTGCGTTCCCTCCCCCTTGGGGAGGGCTAGGGAGGGGGTGCCACACGACCGCTCTAGCGGCGTGAGCGCGGGCGCTTTGTTGCTCGCGCTCCGCAAATCAGGAGCGCCTTTTGCTGGGCTGCCCCCTCCCCTGCCCTCCCCCCAAGGCGAGGGAGCAGACTGAGCGTGAGGCAACACTAAACTCTACCCCGCCCGCTTGGCGGCCTTCTCGAACTTCTTCATCACGCGGTCGCGCTTGAGCTTCGACAGGTAGTCGACGAACAAGACGCCGTTGAGATGATCGATCTCGTGCTGGATGCAGGTGGCATAGAGGCCTTCGGCATCCTCCTCGTGCAGCTTGCCGTCGAGATCGGTGAAGCGCACGCGCACCTTCGCCGGGCGCTCGACCTCCTCGTAATATTCGGGGATCGAGAGGCAGCCTTCCTCGTACACTGAAAGTTCCTCTGAGGAGGAGAGAATCTCCGGATTGATGAAGACGCGCGGCTCGTGCCTGGTCTCGCCGTCCTCGTCCCGCTTGGCGAGGTCCATGGTGATCAGCCGCAGCGGCTGCGCGACCTGGATCGCGGCGAGGCCAATGCCAGGCGCGTCGTACATGGTCTCGAACATGTCGTCGGCAAGCTTGCGGATCTCCGGCGTGACCTTCTCGATCGGCTTGGAGACCAGACGCAGCTGCTTGTCGGGCAGGATGATGATTTCTCGTAGGGCCATGGCCGCGATTTAAGCCGCGTGTCGGGTGCGGTCAATCCGGCGCGGAACTCCGTTAACCCTTCGCTAACCATAAAACTTCAGATTTCGTTAACCATAAGAATCAACGGGACTTTGGCCATAAACGTTCGCTATTCGTTCGTGGAGCCCGGCGAATCGGCTAGAAGGGTCGGCATGAACGAGATCATCTTCGTGCTCGGCGACTGGCCGGTGCGCACCATCGACGCGCTGATCGGCTTCGGCGCCCTCGTCCTCATCCTGCTGGTGGTGATTGCCGGGGTGATCGCGCGCTCCGGGCGGCGCGGCGCGGAACTCGCGATGGCCAATGCCATCCGTGCCGACGAGCTCGAGGAGCGCCTGAGCGAGGTGCTGCGGGCCCAGAGCGAGGCTTCGGGCCGGGTCGACGCCATGACCCAGGCGCTGGCCGGCCGCCAGGCCGAGATGGCACGGGCGGTCAACGAGCGGCTGGATTCGGTGACGCATCGCGTCGGCCAGTCCATGGAACACTCCACCCGCAACACCATGGAGAGCCTGCGCGCGCTGCATGAGCGGCTCGGTATCATCGACAGCGCGCACAAGAACCTCTCCGACCTCACCACCCAGGTGACGACCCTGCGCGACGTGCTCGCTAACAAGCAGTCGCGCGGCGCCTTTGGCCAGGCGCGGATGGAGGCGATTGTCCAGGACGGTCTTCCAAAAGGGTCCTACGAGTTCCAGTTCACGCTCTCGACCGGCAAGCGGCCCGATTGCGTCGTGTTCCTGCCCGACCAGCGCCCGCTCTGCATCGATGCAAAATTTCCGCTGGAGGCGGTGACGGCCCTGCACGATGCCCGTACGGACGAAGAGCGGCGGATTGCCACGCAGCGGTTACGCGGCGACGTGATGAAGCACGTCAGCGACATCGCCGAAAAATACCTCGTTGCCGGCGAGACCCAGGAGATGGCGCTGATGTTCGTGCCGTCGGAATCGGTCTATGCCGAGATCCATGACGGCTTTGACGACGTGATCCAGAAAGCGTACCGCGCTCGCGTGGTGCTGGTGTCGCCGTCGCTTTTGATGCTCGCGATCCAGGTGATGCAGCAGATCATGAAGGACGCGCGCATGCGCGACGCCGCCGACCAGATCCGCACGGAGGTTATCAAGCTCGGCGACGATCTGGGCCGTCTGCGCGACCGGGTGCTGAAGCTGCAAAAGCATTTCTCCGACGTCAACGAGGACGTCCGCCAGGTTCTGATCTCCGCCGACAAGATCGAGAAGCGCGCCGGACGTATCGAGGAACTCGATTTCAGCAAGAGCGATGCGGCCGATGCCCCGCGGCTGGTCGCGACGGGCGCGGGTGAGTTGTTCCCGAGGAAGCTGCAGGCAGGGGAGTGAGATTAAGGTACACGGTCATGCCCCGCGCAGGCGGGGCCTCCAGTACGCCGCGGCGATCGTGGTTGAGCCGAGGCGCTGGTGATTACTGGATCGTCCGCCTTCGCGGACGATGACAGCGAGGGATGGAGAGAGCTTCCGCCCACCGAGCTCCGCCAGAGTCTTTTCGGCCAGAATCTGCTAACACCTGCGCATGACCGCACCCGACGCGACCTCCTCCGCCGGCGCTGCCGCCTCCTGGCGTGACAGCCTTGCCGTGTACCTGCAACCGCGGGTGCTGATCGTGCTGTTCCTCGGCTTCTCATCCGGCCTGCCGCTGGCGCTGTCGGGCTCGACGCTGCTGGTGTGGATGCGCGAGGCCGGAGTCGATCTCAAGACCATCGGGCTGTTTGCGCTGGTCGGCACGCCCTACACGCTGAAATTCTTGTGGGCGCCATTGGTGGATGCGATGCATGTGCCGCTGTTCACCCGCGCCTTCGGGCGGCGGCGTGGCTGGCTCTTGTTCTCGCAGATGCTGCTGATCATCGCCATCCTGCTGCTGGCGCTCACCGATCCCGCGCGCTCGCCGTTCTACGTCGCGCTCGGCGCGCTGCTGGTCGCAACCATGTCCTCGACCCAGGACATCGTGGTCGATGCCTTCCGCGTCGAGAGCTTGCCCGAGAGCGAGCAGGCGGCCGGCATGGCCGCTTATGTCGCGGCCTATCGCATCGGCATGCTGGTCTCGACCGCGGGCGCGCTGTTCATCGTCTCCGGCTTCGAGGGCACCGGCATTAGCCGGCAATCGGCCTGGATGTGGGGCTATGTGGTGATGGCGGCGATGGTGCTGATCGGGACCATCACGGCGCTCCTCGCAACCGAGCCCGAGCAATCGGTGCGGGCGGAAGCTGCGACAAAGGCCGAGACCGCGTTCGCGCGCGTGCTGCGCGCCGCAATCGGGGCGTTCTCGGAATTCCTGTCGCGGAAAGACGCGCTCGCCGCGCTCGCCTTCGTCGTTCTCTTCAAGTTCACCGACGCGTTCTCCGGCACGATGACCGCGCCGTTCGTGATCGACCTCGGCTTTTCCCGCAACGATTATGCGGCGATCGTGAAGGGTGTCGGGCTCGCCGCGACGTTGCTCGGCGGCTTTGCCGGCGGTTTTGTCGCGCGGCGTTATTCGCTCGCGACCAGCCTGTGGATCGGCGGCGTGGTGCAGGCACTCGCCAACCTTTCGTTCTCCTGGCTGGCGTTCGTCGGCACCAGCCAATGGGCGCTCGCCTTCGCCATCACGGCTGAGAACTTCACCAGCGCCATCGGCACCGTGATCTTCGTCGCCTATCTCTCCGCCCTGTGCAAGAACCCGTTGCACACGGCGACGCAATACGCGCTGCTCACCGCGCTCGCGGCGGTGGGGCGAACGTATCTCTCCTCGGGTGCCGGCTTCGTGGCTGATACGACCGGCTGGGCGCTGTTCTTCGTGATCTGCGTGCTGGTGGCGATCCCGAGCCTGGTACTGCTGGCCTGGCTCCAGAAGCGCGGCCATTTCAAGACGCTGGGGCCAGTCAGGGTTTAGGACTCACGTCTCGCCTTCCTCATTGCGAGGAGCTCTTGCGACGAAGCAATCCAGACCGTTTCCGCGGAAGAATTTCTGGATTGCTTCGCTTCGCTCGCAATGACGGCGGAGAAAGCCGCGGCAAGGGGCCAATCGCGAGCCATTCCTACTGCTTCTTGACCAAACTCCACTTGGTGATCACGGCCTCGCTCATCTGGCCGGCATCGCTGGCGCAGGCGATCTCGTCGACCTTGACCGAGATTTCCTTGCCGACGAACGATTTCAGCTGCGCGGCCTGCGCGTCGCTGGAGGTGACGAGCTGGAAGGTTTCGGGGCCCGTCTCGAGATTGCACAGCCCGTTCGGCGGCGGCAGGCGGCGCGGCTCGGAGGTGATCTGGTAGGTCGCAACGCGCTTGCCGTTCTTGACGTCGCGCACCTTCATCGCATTCAACTCGCCGGAGAGCACGTCGCCGGTGTTGATCGGCTTGCCGGGCTTGGACGGCGGCAGCGCCTCGTCGCCCTGCTGCGCGGATATGGCCGGGCTCACCAGCATCATCATCGTCGCAACCAAAGCCGATCGTGTGGCGAAAGGTTTCGTCATGTCGTCCGTTCCGTAAATTCTGGATGGCTAGAACAGAGTACGCTGCCGCATCGCAGCCGATAGCGTACCTTCATCGAGATAATCAAGCTCGCCGCCGACAGGAACTCCATGGGCGAGCCGCGTCACCTTCACATTGGCGTCCTGGAGCAGGTCGGTGATGTAGTGCGCCGTGGTCTGGCCGTCCACAGTTGCATTAAGCGCCAGAATGATCTCGTGCACCTGCGAATCATGCGCGCGCGCCACCAACGCGTCGATGGTGAGGTCCTGCGGGCCGACGCCGTCGAGCGGCGACAATGTCGCGCCGAGCACATGATAACGCCCCTGGGTGGCATTGGCCCGCTCCAGCGCCCAGAGGTCGGCGACGTCGGCCACGACGACGATGATGGAGGGATCGCGCTTCGGATCGATGCAAACGGTGCAGGGATTTTGCGTATCGATGTTGCCGCAGGTCTTGCAGACCTCGACCTTGTCGAGCGCGACCTGGAGGGCCGACGAAAGCGGCATCATCAGCGCTTCGCGCTTCTTGATCAGATGCAGCGCCGCGCGTCGCGCCGAGCGCGGGCCGAGGCCCGGCAGCCGCGCGAGGAGCTGGACCAGCCGCTCGATCTCGGGACCTGCAACGGCGCCCATATTACTGGCCGAACAACCCCGGCGGCAGGCCGAGCCCGCCGGTGAGGGCCTGCATCTTCTCCTGCATCGCAGTCTCCGCCTTGCGGCGGGCATCGCCGAAGGCGGTGACGAGGAGGTCTTCCAGCACCTCGCGCTCGTCCGCCTTCATCAGCGCAGGGTCGATCTTGACGGCCTTGACGTCCATCTTCGCAGTCATGCGCACGGCGACGAGGCCGCCGCCAGAGATGCCTTCGACTTCCACGTTGGCGAGTTGGTCCTGCATCTCCTGCATCTTGGATTGCAGCTGCGCCGCCTGCTTCATCATGCCGAGAAAATCAGCCATCGGTGCTCGTCCTTGGAAAGAATGGCTCAGAGATCATCGTCGCCGTCGGAACCGTCGGGCGGATCGTCACTGCCATAGTCGGCGTTAATATTGGTTTCCGGCACCTCGGGGGCAAGCCTGCGGACCTCGACGACCTTCGCACCGGGGAAACGCGACAGCACCTCCTGCACGCGCGGATCGGCCTCGGCGGTGCGCGCATGCTCCTGCTTCGCGGCCTGGTTCACCGAGCGCAGCGTCGGCTGGCCCTGCTCGTTGGAGACGATCACGGTCCAGCGGCGCCCGGTCCACAGCTCGAACTTTTTCGCGAGCTCGGAGATCATGGTCTTGGAGGCGTTGGGCTCGAGCGCGACTTCCAGCCGGCCCTCCTCGAAACGGACGAGGCGCATGTCGCCTTCGAGCGCGCTCTTGGTCATGATGTCACGCTTCTGCCCGGCCAGCGCGACGAGCTGGGTGAAGCTGGTGACGCGCAGCACCGGCGCTGCACCTTGCGGATCCGACGCGGGGGCCGCCATCTGCGGCCGGGCGCCGGCGCCGAACGAGGATGGCAAGGATGTCGGCATGCGAACCGGCGCAGCAGACGCGACCGGTGCGGAAGGCGCGCTGCGCGTGGCACTGCCGCTGCTCACGACCGGCGAACCGCCGCCGTTCTGCTCCAGCATCCGGATCGCCTCGTCCGGCGTCGGCAGGTCGGCGACATAGGCAATGCGCACCAGCACCATTTCCGCCGCCGCGGCGGGACGCGTCGCGGCCTGCACCTCGGTGATGCCCTTGAGCAGCATCTGCCACATCCTCGACAGCACGCGCATGGAAATCTTGGACGCGAAGTCCCGTGCGCGGACCCGCTCGGTCTCGCCATAGGCGACGTTGTCGGCGGTCGCCGGCACGATCTTCACACGGGTGACGAAATTGACGAACTCGGCGAGGTCCGAGAGCACCACGATGGGATCGGCGCCGACATCGTACTGGTCGCGGAACTCCTTGAAAGCGGCCGCGATGTCGCCGCGCGCCAGTGAATCGAAGAGATCGATGACGCGGGTGCGATCGGCGAGGCCCAGCATCTGCCTGACGGCATCGGCCTTCACGGTGCCAGCCGCATGCGCGATCGCCTGGTCGAGCAGCGACAGCGAATCGCGCACCGAGCCTTCGGCGGCGCGGGCGATGATGCCGAGCGCCTCGGGCTCGATCTCGACGCTTTCCTTGGCCGCGATGTTGGCGAGGTGCTTCATCAGCACGTCGGCCTCGACGCGGCGCAGGTCGAAGCGCTGGCAGCGCGACAGCACGGTCACCGGAACCTTACGAATCTCGGTCGTGGCGAACACGAACTTGGCGTGCTCCGGCGGCTCCTCCAGCGTCTTCAGGAAGGCGCTGAACGCCGCCGTCGACAGCATGTGGACTTCGTCGATGATGTAGACCTTGTAGCGGGCGCTGGCGGGGGCATAGCGCACGCTGTCATTGATCTGGCGGACGTCGTCGACGCCGGTGTGCGAAGCGGCGTCCATCTCCAGCACGTCCATGTGCCGGCTTTCCATGATCGCCTGGCAGTGCACGCCGAGTATCGGCATGTGGATGGTCGGACCCTTCACCGAAGCATCCGGCATCTCGTAGTTGAGCGCACGGGCGAGAATACGCGCGGTGGTCGTCTTGCCGACGCCGCGGACCCCGGTGAGGATCCACGCCTGCGGAATGCGCCCGGTCTCGAATGCGTTGGAGACGGTGCGGACCACAGCCTCCTGGCCGATCAGATCATCGAAAGAGGAAGGGCGGTATTTCCGCGCCAGCACGCGGTAGGGTGTGGGGGCCTGGCTCGCTCTGTCGGGATCGGGAGGGGCGCCAGCGTCGGTCATCGGTCGATCCGCAATGAAATGTCTGTTGGCCGGCTTTTGCGGAAAGGAGCGCGCCGGCGGGGGCCGCCGGCGCAATTCGCTCGAAAAACAGGTAGGAGACTGACGAGCGACCCGATCCGGACCTCGTTAGGGCTGCTTCCTTCCGGACCTGACCCGGTTGGCGAGTGGCTCGTCCACCGCCAATCTCCCGGTCCCTATTTGGGGCCAAAGGAAGCGGAAAGCAAGTCGGCTGTCCACGGACATGGTCTCCCTGTCGGGGCCATCCCCAATCCAGCATACCTGCCGGGTACCGCCAGATCGGATGCCGAGCGTGGTCAGGGCACCTGCCCCGGAACCTCGGCCATGTGCGCAAACTGCTTGCGATATTCGGCCGGCGTCACGCCGACGTGGCGAGCGAAAGCGCGCCGCAACGTATCGGCATCCGCAAATCCACAACGAATCGCCACTTGCTTTGGCGCTTCGTTACCGAACTCAAGCAGCCGCCTCGCGGCGTCGACGCGGGCTTCTTCGACCCAGGTCGCAGGCGTGATGCCTACCTCCGCATGGAACAGCCGCGCCAAATGCCGCGGGCTGAGTTCCATGCGTTTGGCCAGATTCGCAACCCGATGGTCCAGACCAGGATTGGCGGCGACCCAGCGTTGGAGCTCCTGCAATGCCGCACGCCCGGCAGGAACGGCCGCGCCCTTGCGGGTGAATTGCATCTGCCCACCGGGCCGTTTGAAGAACATCACGAGTTGGCTAGCGACTTTCATCGCGGTCTCGCGTCCAAGGTCTTCCTCCACCAGTGCAAGCGCGAGATCGAGCCCTGCGGTCACGCCGGCTGCTGTGCGAAGTTTTCCGTCGATGACGTAGATCGCATCCTTGTCGACCGTGACCGACGGAAATTTACTCGCGAGGGTATCGGCGACTGCCCAATGCGTCGTAACCCGCCGGCCGTCAAGAAGGCCGGCCGCCGCAAGGAAGAATGCGCCGCTGCACACCGACCCGAACCGCCGCGTCCTCGACGCTCGCCGGCGAAGCCAGCCGACCACATTGGCATTCGCGGGGATCTCGGTAGCGTTCGGGCATCCGGCGACCAGCAGGGTGTCGATGGGCTCCTGGAAGTCGCGGTCGATGATTCGGTCCGGCATTAAGCGAACGCCGGAGGAGCTGAGAATCGGGCCCGGCTCGGTCGCAGCCACGAAAAGCGCATAGGCCGCACGGCCGGCCTGCACGTTGGCCTCGGCGAACACGTCGAGCGGCCCGGCGACGTCGAGAAGCTGCACCCCTGGCAGCGCAACGATTACAACAGTCCTCGATTTTGGCTTCCCATTCATGTCCGCCTCGGTGCAGATTTGTCCGTTTTGGACGTATCGCGTCAATTGCAGACAGAATAGCCCAGACTTAGCCTGCCAGCCACCAGAGATTTTCAGGAGAACGTCATGTCGAAAATCAACGAAGCCGCCCAGATTCCCGACAGCACGCTGGCGCGTGCCATTACCGAATATATCCGCGACACCGAGACGGACCTGCTCTTCAACCATTCCAGCCGCGTCTACCATTTCGGGGCGCTGGCAGGCATCCGCCGCGGGCTGAAGTTCGACCGCGAGCTGCTTTACGCCGGCGCCATGTTTCACGATATCGGCCTGATGCCCGGCCATGGCAGCAAGCACGAGCGGTTCGAAGTCGATGGCGCCCATGCGGCGCGCGATTTCCTGCGCAGCCACGGCATCCCGGAAGCGGATGCCTACACGGTCTGGAGCGCGATCGCGCTGCACACCACGCCGGGCATTCCCCAGCACATGCATCCCGTCGTCGCGCTGGTGACCGCTGGCGTCGAAATGGACGTTCTCGGGCTCACCTACGACGAATATCCCGATGAGGAACGCGAGGCCGTGGTGAAGGCATTTCCGCGAACGGCGCACTTCAAGGAAGACATCATCCAGTCGTTCTACGACGGCATCAAGCATCGGCCCCAGACGACGTTCGGCAACGTCAAGGCCGACGTCATCGCCGACAAGGAGCCGCATTTCCATCGCGGCAATTTCTGCAGCGTCATCCGCAACTCCCATTGGCACGGCTGAGCCCTCGGGACCGACATCATGTCGCGGCGCGCCGCCTTGCGCTCACACATCATTGATAGAGAAACCGTTCGATACTGACAAACCGCCCTAGCTCACGCAGCGACGAGCGCGGCGCGCGCTTGTCCAGGACGACGATCGCGTATGCAGTGGCGGCGGAGCCTCAACCTTCCCCTCGCTGACTCCGTATCGTATGGTCGGCTCCAACAAGCCCGAACCCATCGGGCCCATCCGGAACCTCCATGCCCGAACCCGCCTGGTCGCTGCATTCCCGCCTGAAAGAGGACACGATCGACATCGGCGATCTGCCGCTGTCGAAGGTGCTGGTCATCAAGGACGCGCATTATCCCTGGCTGCTGCTGGTGCCGCGGCGGCCCGACGCGATCGAGATCATCGATCTCGACGAGGTGCAGCAGGCGCAGCTGATGACCGAGATCTCCCGCGTCTCGCGCGCGCTGAAGGAGATCACCAAATGCGACAAGCTCAATGTCGCCGCGCTCGGCAACCTCGTGCCGCAGCTTCATGTTCATATCATCGCGCGCCGCACCAGTGATGCGGCCTGGCCGCGGCCGGTGTGGGGCGTGATGCCGCCGCTGGCGCACGACGCCACTGAAGTGCAGAATTTCATCAGCGCGCTCCGCCGCAAGATTTGGTTGGGTTGAAAGAAAAAATGTCAGCATTCAACGCGTTCCCGCTGGGACAGCCGGCCTTCGTCACCAACGTCCTCGACCGTGCCGCGCATCTGCGCCGTGACGACGAAAAGCTGTTCGCGCTGGAGCAGAAGCCGTCATCGCGCGCCTATGTGGTCTATCGCGACTCGCTCCTGGTGAAGCGCGAGGGCGAGAAGGTGCGGGCGCTGCTGGGAATTGACGAGGCAGTGAAATGCGGCGCCAATCCCGGCACGGTCTTTCTGGGGCTGCGCGACGGCGCAGCAATGTTCGGCATGGGGATGTCGCAGGCGGCGGCCGAGAAGCTCGTCGGCCGCGACGACTACACCGTGACCGAGCTGCGCGGCATGGCGATGCAGGGGGCGCTTCCGCCACAGGAGCTGTCGGCGATCGCAATGGCGAAGTCGATGGTAAGCTGGCACCAGCGCCACGGCTATTGCGCCAATTGCGGCGCGCGCACCAGCATGAAGGAAGGCGGCTGGAAGCGCGACTGTCCTGCCTGCAAGGCCGAGCACTTTCCGCGCACCGATCCCGTCGTGATCATGCTGGTCGCCTCCGGCGACAAATGCCTGCTCGGCCGCCAGAAGCAGTTTCCACCCGGCATGTATTCCTGCCTTGCCGGCTTCGTCGAGGCGGCCGAGACCATCGAGGACGCGGTGCGCCGCGAGATCCTGGAAGAGTCCGGGATCCGCTGCACCGACGTGCACTATTACATGACGCAGCCCTGGCCCTATCCGTCGTCGCTGATGATCGGCTGCAGCGCGCGGGCGCTGAACGAGGACATCGTCGTCGATC
Source organism: Bradyrhizobium sp. 154 (assembly GCF_023073875.1). NCBI lineage: Bacteria > Pseudomonadati > Pseudomonadota > Alphaproteobacteria > Hyphomicrobiales > Nitrobacteraceae > Bradyrhizobium > Bradyrhizobium sp. 154. The sequence goes on along the minus strand of NZ_JADPKG010000058.1, from coordinate 220,170 downwards.
GCATGGAGCTGGAAGACGCGCGCTGGTTCACGCGCGAGGAGGCTGCGCTGATGCTGGCGCGGACGCACCCCGACGGGCTCGCCGGACCTCATCCCTTCGCGATCGCCCATCACCTGCTCGGCCGCTGGGTGCACGACAAGAGCCGCACCTGAACTGAGAGCGTCCATGACCGCAACGGGACTTGCGCCGGGCATCCTCTGCATCGGCATTCCCGTGCGCGACCTCACCTTCCGCGTCGAACACGTGCCAGCGCGCGGCAGCAAGGCCAATGCGAACCAGCTTGCGGAGATCTGCGGCGGCAACGCGCTCAATGCCGCGATTGCCATTGCGCGACTCGGCGGTCGTGTCGCGTTCGCTGGTCCGATGGGCGATGCGCGGGAGACGTCGAGCAGCTTCATCCTCGAACGGATGGCGCTGGAGGGCATCGACATCAGCCATATCGTTCGCATGCCGGGCCTGGCCACGCCGGTCTCGGCGATCATGATCGAGCCCTCCGGCGAGCGGACCATCACCATCTATCGTGATCCCGCTTTGTGGACCGTAGAACTGCCGGACCTGGACGAATTGCTGGCCGATTGCCGCGCGGTCCTCGTCGAAAGCCGCTGCGCCTCGCTCGCGACTTCCCTCTGCACCGAGACACGGCGGCGCGGCCTTCCCCTCATCGTCGGCGTGGACCGCGCGATGTCGTTGCAGGACGGCCTGCTCACGGCCGCTTCTCATTTGCTGTTCGCCAGCGAACAGGTGCAGGAGACCGCCGGCATCGCCGACGACGGCGAGGCATTGAAGCGCCTCGCCAAGCTGACGCCGGCCTTCCTCGCCGCCACACGCGGTCCCCTCGGCACGATCTGGCTGAACGAGACAGGCGAGCTGAAGGAGACGCCAGCCTTCCCTGTTCATGCGGTGGATACGCTCGGCGCCGGCGACGTCTTCCATGGCGCATTCACGCTGCGCCTCGCCGAGGGTGAGGGGACGCGGGAGGCGCTGCGATTCGCCGCGGCCGCCGCGGCGCTGAAATGCACCCGCCATGGCGGTGGCCTAGCCGCCCCACAACGCGTTGAAGTTGAAGAGCTTTTGAGAAGGCAGCAGGCGGCGATGCCCGGTCAGGCGCCAACATTATAGACTTGCGATAGAATGATTTTCTATGTATCAGGGGAATTCGCCCCTGAAATGGAACAAAGTTCTTCAAATGACCGACCTTGCCGTCCAGATCCCCGAGACCAGCCGCCGCCTCGATGCCATCGACCGCAAGATCCTGATGGTGCTCCAGGAAGATGCCTCCCTCTCCGTCGCCGAGATCGGCGACCGCGTCGGCCTGTCCTCGACCCCCTGCTGGAAGCGCATCCAGCGGCTTGAGGCCGACGGCGTGATCATCAAGCGCGTGGCCCTCGTCGACCAGAACAAGATCGGGCTCGGCATCTCCGTGTTCGTTTCGGTGGAGAGCGCCGATCACTCGGACGCCTGGCTGAAACGGTTCGCCGAAGCCGTCAGCGCCATGCCCGAGGTGATGGAGTTCTATCGCATGGCCGGCGACGTCGATTATATGCTGCGCGTGGTGGTGGCGGACATGCAGGCCTATGACGTGTTCTACAAGAAGCTCATCAGCGCCGTGCCGCTGAAGAACGTCACCTCGCGCTTCGCGATGGAGAAGATCAAGTCGGTCACTGCGCTGCCGATCCCGGCGGTGGTCGCGGCATAGCGCGGCAGCCTCGCGAGGGCTCGGCTTTCTTCTACCAGAGATTTACCCTCGGTTAGCTTCGTGAAGCTATGATCCTCGGAGATGGAGTCGGGGAACGTCCTCAGAAGAAGCTGGCTGCCCGCAGCAGCGTTGCTGCTGGTGAGCTGGGTCGCGGTCGCAGCACTTTCGCTGCAGGCGCGACCGGACGCTGAGGTGGTGGCAGTGGCATTCCCGCCCTGGTGGGACGCCCAGCAGGCGTTGCTGGCCGCCGCATCGGCGAACGCGGCGTTGGTGCGGATGACGGCTGCGCCGGCCGTTCTGGTGCTGCGTCCCGACAGCCACGATGGATTGAAGAAGCTGCACGAGGCGGGGGCCTGGCTGACTCTCGACCCGCAAGCGATCGATGCCTGTTTCACGAACAAGCCATTGGGGACTGGGGAATGACCTTCGAAGGTGATGAACTGGCGGTCCTGCGCGCGAGCACGAGCAAGATCCTGCTCGTGGCGCTCTGGCTGCATGTCCCGCTCGCGGTCGTGGTCGGGGTGATCTTGGGCACCGGGTGGTTGCTACCGGCCATTTTCATGGCCGCGATGGCCTCGGCCGCAAGCATCGCGTGGTCGGCTGGAGGAAACGGACCTTCGACCCAAATGATCGTCGCCGTTGCGCTGATGGGCGGCGTTTCGATGCTGGTGTTCCAGTTCGCCGGTCACCCATGGCAGGTCGACATGCACATGTACTTCTTCGCGGCGCTAGCCTGTCTCGTCGCGTATTGCGACTATCGTCCGATCGTCGCCGGCACGGTTGCAGTCGCTTTGCATCACCTGACGCTGAATTTCGTTCTGCCGGCGGCCATCTACCCCGGCGGCGCGGATCTCGGCCGCGTGGTGCTCCACGCCGTCATCGTTCTGATCGAGGCCGGGGTCCTGATCTGGCTCGCGCATACGGTCACCGGGATCTTCGCAATGGCGGCTCAGAAAACCGTCGAGGCCCAGGCTGCGAGCGCCGCTGAAGCCCGCGCCAACGCAGACCGACAGGAGGCCGCACGCGCCAAACAAAAGCGGGACGACGCCCGTCGCAACCTTGCAGCCGGTTTCGAGCACAGGATCAGCGGTGTCGTCGAAGCAGTGGCGCGCGCTGCGGGCGAGATGCAGGACCTATCCGCATCGATGCGGGGCAGTAACGTCGAAGCGATGCGGCAGAGCACGGCTGCTGCCACGGCTTCGACCTGCGCGACGGCCAATGTAGAGACCGTTGCGGCGGCAACCGAAGAGTTCACGGCTTCGATCAACAGCATCTCCGAGCAGGTGACGCGATCGGCCCAAATCGCCGCGAAAGCCGCTGAGGAAGCGCGTCGGACCAATACGGTTGTCGAAATGCTCGCAACCGGCACGCAAAAGATCGGGGAGGTGGTGACGCTGATCCAGAGTATTGCCAGCCAAACCAACCTGCTGGCCCTGAACGCGACCATCGAAGCGGCGCGAGCCGGTGAGCATGGCCGGGGCTTTGCGGTCGTCGCGAGCGAGGTCAAGGCACTGGCCAATCAGACCGCCAAGGCAACTGAAGAGATCTCCGCCCAGATCCAGGACATCCAGGCGGCCACCGGTGAGGCCGTCGGCGCGATCGAGGCGATCGGCGGCACCATCGCCGAAATCGACCGGATCTCCGGTGAGATTGCCGCTGCGGTCGAGCAGCAAGGCGGAGCGACGCGTGAGATTGCCAACAATTTGCAACAGGCTGCCGACCGGACCAGAGACGTCAACAAGAATATCCTCAGTGTCAGCCGGGCATCGGAAGACGCGAGCAAGGCCACTGACCGGCTGCTAGAGGCAGCCAACGGCTTGTCGTCGCAATCCGATCAGTTGAAATCCGAGGTGAACGGCTTCCTCGGTGCGCTGCAGGCGGCGTGAGCCGCCCGCGCATGGCATAGTCGGCTGCACTCGCCTCGAGTCGGGCCGCCGCGGTACGGCGCGCTTCAGATCTTCTGGTTGTACTCGCCGACCTCGGGATGCGTGCGCAGCACGCTGTTCACCATCTCGAACATGTCGTGCATGCCCTGCTCCGAGACCGGGCTCTCGACCACGACGACGAGTTCGGGCTTGTTGGAGGAAGCGCGCACCAGGCCCCAGCTGCCGTCTTCGACCGTGACGCGCACGCCGTTGACGGTGACGAGATCACGGATCGCCTGGCCGCCGATCTTGGCGCCCTTCGCCTGCAACCCCTCGAAATGCTTCACAACGGCGTCGATGACGCCGTATTTGACCTCGTCGGCGCAGTGCGGCGACATGGTCGGCGACGACCAGGTCTTTGGTAGCGCGTTCTTCAGGTCGGCCATCGACTTGCCCGGCGCGCGGTCGAGCATGTCGCAGATCGCGATCGCCGAGACCAGGCCGTCGTCATAACCGCGGCCGAACGGCTTGTTGAAGAAGAAGTGTCCCGACTTCTCGAAGCCCGCCAGCGCGCCCATCTCGTTAGTGCGGCGCTTCATGTAGGAATGACCGGTCTTCCAATAGGCGACCTTCGCGCCCTGTTTCTGGAGCACGGGATCAGTGACGAACAGGCCGGTCGACTTCACATCGACGACGAACTGCGCGTCCTTGTGGATCGCCGACATGTCGCGCGCCAGCATCACGCCGACCTTGTCGGCAAAGATCTCCTCGCCGGTGTTGTCGACGACACCACAGCGGTCGCCGTCACCGTCGAAGCCGAGGCCGACATCGGCTTTGTGATGCAACACCGCGTCGCGGATCGCGTGCAGCATCTCCATGTCCTCAGGATTTGGATTGTATTTCGGGAAGGTGTGGTCGAGCTCGGTATCGAGCGGGATCACCTCGCAGCCGATCGCCTCCAGCACCTGCGGCGCGAACGCGCCGGCGGTGCCGTTGCCGCAGGCCGCGACGACCTTGAGCTTGCGCGTCAGCTTCGGACGAGAGGTGAGATCGGCGATGTAGCGCGCCGGATAGTTCTCGTGGAACTGATAGGAGCCGCCGGCCTTGTTCTTGAACTCGGCGCCCAGCACGATCTCCTTCAGCCGCGTCATCTCGTCGGGACCGAAGGTCAGCGGGCGGTTGGCGCCCATCTTCACGCCGGTCCAGCCATTGTCGTTGTGCGAGGCCGTCACCATGGCGACGCAGGGCACGTCGAGATCGAATTGCGCGAAATAGGCCATCGGCGTCACGGCAAGACCGATGTCGTGCACCTTGCAGCCCGCCGCCATCAGGCCGGAGATCAGCGCGTATTTGATCGAGGCCGAATAGCCGCGGAAATCATGGCCGGTGACGATCTCCTGCCTGACGCCGAGCTCGGCGAACAACGCGCCCAGGCCCATGCCGAGCGCCTGCACACCCATCAGGTTGATTTCCTTCTGGAACAACCAGCGCGCGTCGTACTCGCGAAAGCCCGTCGGCTTCACCATCGGCTCGGATTCGAAGGCATAGGTGTTGGGCAACAATACGGATTTCGGCTTCGGGAACATTGAGACGGTCTCGTGAAAAGGGGGGGGGGCAGGATTTGCTGCAGCCTTAGCGAATGCCGGACCGCAGCGGAAGGCGGGAATAAAGGCTTATGGCCGATAATTGCGGCAGTTTGGTAACGAAGCGCGCGCGATATAGATGTCTGACCAGAATGGGCTAACGCTGTAGTCGTGCAACCTCCTCTTCAAGGACCTCCCTGAGAGGCGGCAGAGCCCGTTGAACAGTCTCCCACACGAAATGGGCGGCAACGTCCTCATAATTGTGGCGATAGACATTGCTGCGGCTGCCATCTGTTTCCACGCGATCGCCGGGTGCCTCGCCTTCAACTCCTCGGGCAGACGGCGGGATGCTTCTGAAATAATCTCCAGACACCGCGTAACTGCGTAGACGGTCCGCAGATCCGCCGCGAATTCCTCGCGATCAAGACGTCCGGCGAATTCAGCCGCCAAATCGATGTGATGCAAGATGTCTCGCAGTGCCCCGGGGATGCGATCAGAAGGCATAGATAGCGTCGGCCGTTGCGGCGGGAGCGACGTATGATTTCAGGCCGTCACGGTTGACGACGTCAACGGGTTCATCAAAGAGCTTGGCAATATATTCCTTGAGCTCGACGTAATCGAAGACCGTGATCCGCTTATTCGGATCGATCTCGACCATGATATCGACATCGCTGCCGGGATGATTTTCACCCCTCGCCACCGAGCCGAACAACGCGACATGCAAAACGCCCCGCTCGCGCAGGGCAGGCTCGAACTGTCGCAGAATCGCTATCGCATCGGGGCCGTTCATGGATGGAATATAGCACCCCGCCTGCTCCGGTGGGAGAGCCTCTTCGGGCCGCTAAAGCGAACTTACTGCTCGAGCACCATCTGGCCGTTGGCGTATTCGAAGCGCTTGAGGCGGGACAAGAAGGAAAGGCCGAGCAGGTTCTCCGACAGCGCTGCGTCCGGCAGCACCATGGCATCGACGTCACGCACGACGAGGCCGCCGACCTCCAGCATGGCGATGCGGGTGCGCGCGGCCTTGATGGTGCCGTTGGCAGTGGAGACGGTCGCGTTGTATTCGCTGCGCGAGGGACGCAGACCGAAGCGGGCGGCCGAGGTCTCGTTCAGCGCAACGACGGACGCGCCGGTGTCGACCATGAAGCCGATACGCTGGCCTTCGATCCGGCCCTCTGCCTGGAAATGACCGCGGCCGTCGCGAGAGATGGCGAGGCTGCGGCCGCCGGCCGGCGCGGAGGAAGCGACTGCCACCGTCGTGCGCGGCACCGAGGTGGCGGAGGCGGAGCTCATCTTGTCCGCCATCTGCGCCATGAAGGTGCCGAGGCCGATCATGACAGCCGCGAAGATCACTATGTTACGCATCACATCACTTCCGAGCCGGAAAGCTCGATTTCACCACGCGGCACGCCCGTCCGCGAGCGAAGCCACGGCTGGACCGATGCCATTTTGACGAAAAGGATGAGCGGACGGTTAATGCGGCCGCCTGACCTCTCCCCGCCTGCGGCAGGGCAATCGCATATGGCTTTTGGCGACGAGTGAGCGCGCGCCTTGTCCTTCGAGACGACCGCTCCGCGGTCTCCTCAGGATGAGGCTAAGCGGCATCGGTGCTCGTTGAAACTGCTGCCGTACACTCCGTCCTGATCCTGAGGGCCCGCCAAAGGCGGGCGTCTCGAAGGATGGCCCAAGGCGAACAATCTTCAACTGCGATAGCCCTGCCGCCTGCGGAAGAGGGAGAAGACATCTCACGTCCCACGCGGCTTCGCCCGCCTTGTCGGCAGCGCGCTGGCCGGATCATCCGGCCAGGGATGGCGCGGGTAGCGGCCGCGCAGGTCGGAGCGTACCGCATTGTAGCTGCCGCGCCAGAAGCCGGGAAGGTCGCGCGTCACCTGCACCGGGCGCTGCGCCGGTGACAGCAATTCCAGCACCAACGGCACCTTGCCGGCGGCGATCGAGGGATGGGTTTTGAGGCCGAACAATTCCTGCAGCCGCACCGCGATGGTCGGCCCTTGCTCGGCCTCGTAATCGATTGCCAGCATGGTGCCAGTTGGCGCCTCGAAATGTGTTGGCGCCTCGCGGTCGAGCCGCGTGCGCATGTCCCACGGCAGCAGCGCCATCAGCGCATCGGAGAGATCGCCGGCGGAAACATCCTTGAGCGCGGTCTTGTCATAGAGCGCCGGCACCAGCCATTCGTCGCGCCGCGCGACCAATCCATCGTCCGACAGGTCAGGCCAGCTCTCGCCCTCGGCCTTGCGCAGGAACATCACCCGATCGCGCCACTGCTTGGCGGCTTTTGACCAGGGCAGCCGGTCGAGGCCGGCGGCGATCAGGCCATCCGCGAAGATGCGCGCCGTTTCCTCCGCGGGCGACACGGCAAGCGTCGCCTCGGAGAGCGTGATCGCGTGCAGCGCGCGCTTGCGCCGCGCCCGCAACGCCATCGCGCCGCGATCGAAGAATATCTCGTCGGTGCTCTCGATATGCGAAGCGAAATGCCGCTCGATCTCGTCCTGCGTGATCTGCGCGGCAAGCAGAATGCGTCCGCTCGCCGCCGTTCCCGTCATTTCGCCGATTGCGATGTAAGGCGCGCGGGCCAGCGAAGAGGTCTGCTCGACGGAAGCGCCGCGGCCGTTGGCCAGCACGAAACTGCCATTGCCACGGTTGCGCGCGACACGATCCGGAAAGGCATAGGCGAGCATCAGGCCGGTCGAAAGTTCCTCCTGCTGCCCCGCTGTCTCCGATGCCGCCACCTGCGAGGCCCAGCGCCGCGCCAGGTCGCGCGCGCTCGCGGCACGCGGCGAGCGGTCGCGGCGGAACTGGTCGCGCCGGTGCTCGAGATCGACGCTGTCGCCGCCGAGCCCACGCTCGGTGATGATGGCCGCGATCTCGGCAGCCGCCTCGCCGCTGCCGGCGCGATGCGAATCCACGATCATGCGCGCCAGCCGCGGCGGCAGCGCCAGCGCGCGCAGGCTCCTGCCCTCCGCGGTGATGCGGCCGTCGCCATCGAGCGCGTTGAGCTCCAAGAGCAGGCTCTTGGCTTCCTTCCAGGCCGGCTGCGGCGGCGGATCGAGGAACGACAGCGCTGCAGGATCGGCAACGCCCCATTGCGCGAGATCGAGCACCAGCGACGACAGATCGGCGCTGAGGATTTCCGGCTGGGTATAAGGCGCGAGCGAAGCCGTCTGCGGCTCGTCCCAGAGGCGGTAGCAAACGCCGGGCTCGGTGCGGCCGGCGCGGCCGCGGCGCTGGTCCACCGCCGCGCGCGAGGCGCGCACGGTCTCGAGCCGGGTCAGCCCGATGTCGGGCTCGTAGCGCGGCACGCGGGCGAGACCGGAATCGACGACGATACGCACGCCCTCGATGGTGAGCGAGGTCTCGGCGATCGATGTCGCCAGCACCACCTTGCGTATGCCCTTGGGCGCCGGCGCGATGGCGCGGTCCTGCACGGCGGCATCGAGCGCACCGAACAGCGGCACGATCTCGATCGAAGCGTCCTGCACGCGTTCGGCGAGAAAGCTCTGAGTGCGGCGGATTTCGGCGGCGCCGGGGAAGAACGCCAGCACCGAACCGCTATCGGCGCGCAGTGCCGATGCGATCGCGTCGGCCATCTGCCGCTCTAGCGGCGCGTCCGCTTTGCGGCCGAGATAGCGGGTCTCGACCGGAAAGGCGCGGCCCTCGCTCTCGACGACGGGCGCCTCGCCGAGCAATCTTGCCACGCGCGCGCCATCGAGCGTGGCCGACATCACGAGGATACGGAGATCCTCGCGCAGGCCGGTTTGCGCATCGCGCGCCAGCGCCAGGCCCATGTCGGCATCGAGCGAGCGTTCGTGGAATTCGTCGAACAGGATCGCGGCAACGCCCGAAAGCTCGGGGTCATCGAGGATCTGACGGGTGAAGATGCCTTCGGTCACGACTTCGATGCGCGTGGCGCGCGAGATCTTGGAGCCAAAGCGGACCCGATAGCCGACGGTCTCGCCAGCGCGCTCGCCAAGCGATTTGGCCATGCGGTCGGCACTAGCGCGGGCGGCGATGCGGCGCGGCTCCAGCACGATGATCTTCTTATCCTTGGCCCAGGGCGCATCCAGCAGCGCCAGCGGCACCCGCGTGGTCTTGCCCGCACCCGGCGGCGCCACCAGCACGGCCGCGTTATGCGCCTCCAGCGTGCGCGAGAGGTCATCGAGCACGGCATCGATCGGGAGGGGCGTGTCGAAGCTGCGGGGCAAGTATCTATCCGTTCGTCGTGCCCGGGGGTTGGTCCCGTGCATCCACATCATTGGACTAGAAAACAGACGTGGATGGCCGGGACCCGGCTCCGCGAATGCTTCGCCGGGCTTACAGAATCGGGCCGACGAAGCCTAGGCGAAGACGGCAAGCCCAGCCATGACGGAATTATTTGGCGGCAGATCGTCAGCCCTGAACCGACGGGCGGCCGATGCTCTCGTACACGAAGCCGGCGGCTTCCATGTCCTCGGGGCGGTAGATGTTGCGGAGATCGACGACCACGGGCTTTGCCATGGTCGCCTTCAGCCGGTCGAGATCGAGCGCGCGGAACTGCACCCATTCGGTGACGATGACGAGCGCATCGGCGCCTTGCGCGCAGGAATAGGCATCCTCGCAATAGGTGATGTTGGGCAGCTCACTCTTGGCCTGCTCCATGCCGACGGGATCGAACGCCTTGACGCTCGCGCCCATGTCGATCAGGCCGGTGACCAGCGGGATCGAGGGCGCATCGCGCATGTCGTCGGTATCAGGCTTGAAGGTGAGGCCGAGCACCGCGATGGTCTTGCCGCGCAGCGAGCCGCCGAGCGCCTGGCTCACTTTGCGCGCCATCGCGCGCTTGCGGTTCTCGTTGACCGCGAGCACGGATTCGACGATGCGCAGGGACACGTCATAGTCCTGCGCGATCTTGATCAGCGCCTTGGTGTCCTTCGGAAAGCACGAGCCGCCGAAGCCGGGGCCAGCATGCAGGAATTTGGTGCCGATGCGGTTGTCCAGGCCAATGCCGCGCGCGACCTCCTGGACGTTGGCGCCGGCCCTTTCCGACAGATCGGCGATCTCGTTGATGAACGTGATCTTGGTCGCCAGGAACGCGTTGGCGGCGTATTTGATCATCTCGGCGGTGCGGCGCGCAGTGAACATCAACGGCGCCTGGTTCAGCGATAGCGGGCGGTAGATGTCGCCCATCAGCTTGCGGCCACGCTCGTCGGAGGTACCGACTACGACGCGGTCGGGGAATTTGAAGTCGCGGATCGCCGCGCCTTCGCGCAGGAATTCGGGGTTGGAGGCGACCACGACGTCGGCTGACGGATTGGCCTCGCGGATGATGCGCTCGACTTCATCGCCGGTGCCGACCGGAACGGTCGACTTCGTCACCACGACGGTGAAGCCGGTGAGCGACTGCGCGATCTCACGAGCGGCGGCGTAGACGTAGGAAAGGTCAGCGTGCCCATCACCACGACGCGAGGGCGTGCCGACCGCGATGAACACGGCATCGGCCTCCGCGACCGGTTTGGACAGATCGGTGGTGAAGTCCAACCGCTTGGCTTTCACATTGTTCGCCACCAGCTCGTCCAGCCCGGGCTCGTAAATTGGGATTTCGCCGCGATGAAGCGCCGCGATCTTCTTCTCGTCCTTGTCGACGCAGGTGACGTCGTGACCGAAATCCGCAAAGCAGGCCCCGGACACCAATCCCACATAGCCCGTGCCGATCATCGCGATGCGCATGAAAATCCCTGTCTTAGATTGGTTAATGAAACCCCGACGCGGGGCGGTTTAGCATTTTCCCGAGGCGAGGGAAGAGTCCGCATGCAAAAAAGCGGCACGGGAATTGAACCGGTAAAGAAGTCTGAAACCGCAAGGCGCCACACTGCCCCGCTGACAGACGGAGAGCGGCGGAACACGCCTCAAAAAGGGACACCATGGCACGATCAGGCACAATCGCTGCAGGCGGCCGTTCCAAGCCCCCTTCTGCCGCGCGTGTCGACTGGGTCGACTACGCCAAGGGCATCTGCATCGTCATGGTGGTGATGATGCATTCGGTGCTCGGGGTTGAGCTCGCCGCTGGCCAGACAGGCTTCATGCATGTCGCCGTCGCCTTCGCAAAGCCGTTCCGGATGCCGGATTTCTTCCTGATTTCGGGCCTGTTCCTGGCCCTGGTGATCGATCGGGACTGGCGAACCTATCTCGACCGCAAGGTGGTGCATTTCGCCTATTTCTATGTCGTCTGGGTGACAATCCAGTTCGGCTTCAAGGCGCCGGCCTTCGCGGCGGAAACGAGCTGGCGCGAGGTTGGCCTCTTGTACCTCGAATCCTTCATCGAGCCGTTCGGCACGCTCTGGTTCATCTATCTCCTGCCGATCTTCTTCGTCGTCACGAAACTGACACGCAAAATCCCGCCGCTCGCGATCTGGCTCGCCGCCGCGGCACTGGAGACGGCACGCATCACGACCGGCTGGACCGTCATCGACGAGTTCTGCGCGCGCTTTGTCTATTTCTATTCGGGCTATCTGTTCGCGCCTCACGTGTTCGCGCTGTCGGATCGCGCCCGCAGCCATCCCATCCTTGCGCTTGCAGCGCTCGCGAGCTGGGCCTTGGTCAATGCCGGCCTCGTCGGGCATGGGGCCAGCGAATGGAAGATCGTCTCGCTCGTGCTCGGCTTCGCCGGCGCTTGCGCCATCATCACGATCGGCACGCTGCTCGCGCGCGCGCAGTGGCTGAACTTTCTCCGCTTCTGCGGCGAGCATTCGATCGTGATCTATCTCGCCTTCTTCCTGCCGATGGCGGCGACGCGGACGCTGCTGCTGCGCACGGGCGTCATTGGCGACATCGGCACGGTGTCGCTGATCGTCACGGTTCTCGGCGTGCTCGGGGCACTCGCGATCTGGCAGTTTGCGCTGCGGCTCCATGCGCACTTCCTGTTCGAGCGGCCCGATGCGTTCTGGCTCGCGCCGAAGAAAAAAGCCGGGGCGGTGTTGCAGGCGGCGGAATAGCGGTCATGCCACGCGGGGGCGGGGCATCCAGTATTCCACAGGCATCAGTCGGATACGGAAAAGCCGCGGCGCACTGGATTGCATGATTGTGTCGCCATCCTCCTCAAGGATGGGGCGCCGGCGGCCTCCCGATTACTGGATGGGTCCTGTGAGACCGTGGGGATAGCGAGCCAAAAATCCGCCTCCCAAGGCTGTCAAAGCCCGCAAAAGCTCATACATTGCGGCCATGCCCAAGACATCCCCGAAGACCACCGTCATAGCTGACACCAAGGCCGCGCCAAAGGCGGCCGCCGAGAGCAAATCCGCTGCTGCCAAAGCTGCTGCCAAGCCGGTCGCGGCGAAGGCGGCCGGCAAGGGTGACCATGTCTTCCTGGTCGACGGTTCCTCCTACATCTTCCGCGCCTATCACGCGCTGCCGCCGCTGAACCGCAAGTCCGACGGCCTCCAGGTCAATGCCGTGCTCGGCTTCTGCAACATGCTGTGGAAGCTGTTGCGCGAGATGCCCGAGGACAACCGGCCGACGCATCTGGCGATCATCTTCGACAAGTCTGAAATCACTTTCCGCAACAAGATCTATCCCGACTACAAGGCGCACCGGCCCCCGGCACCTGATGATCTGATCCCGCAATTCTCACTGATCCGCGAGGCCGTGCGCGCCTTCGACCTGCCCTGCCTGGAACAGGTGGGGTTCGAGGCCGACGATCTGATCGCGACCTATGTGCGGCAGGCCTGCGAGCGCGGCGCGAGCGCGACCATCGTGTCCTCCGACAAGGACCTGATGCAGCTCGTCACCGATTGCGTCACGATGTACGACACCATGAAGGATCGCCGCATCGGCATATCAGAGGTGATCGAGAAGTTTGGTGTGCCGCCGAACAAGGTGGTCGAGGTGCAGGCGCTCGCGGGCGATTCGACCGATAACGTGCCCGGCGTGCCCGGCATCGGCATCAAGACCGCGGCGCAACTGATCACCGAATATGGCGACCTCGACCAATTGTTGTTCCGCGCCGGCGAGATCAAGCAGCCCAAGCGGCGCGAGGCGCTGCTCGAGAATGCGGAGAAGGCGCGCATCTCGCGGCAGCTCGTGCTGCTCGACGACAAGGTGGACCTCGATGTGCCACTCGACGACCTCGCCGTCCACGAGCCGGATGCACGCAAGCTGATCGCCTTCCTGAAGGCGATGGAATTCACGACGCTGACGCGGCGCGTCGCCGAATATTCTCAGATCGATCCCGCCAATGTCGATGCCGATCCCGGCTATACGAGCGGCGCCAGCGTGTTCTCGCCGTTGCCGCCCTCGGACGTCGTGCCCGCGCCGGGCACCGGCACGCCGGCACAAGCGGCTCCCGGCCAACGCAATAAATCGGCGAGCAAGGAGGACAAGGCCGCAAGCCAGAAGGGTGCCCCGATCTCGCTGGCCGCCGCGCGCGAAGAGGCGCTGCGCAAGCTTCCGGTCGACCGCAGCAAGTATCAGGCGATCAAGACGCTCCAGGAGCTCAACGCCTTTATCGCCCGCATCCATGACGCCGGCCACGTCGCGATCGAGACGAGAGCCAACTCCATCGATCCCATGCAGGCCGATCTCTGCGGCATCGCGCTGGCGGTGGCGCCGAACGAGGCCTGTTATGTGCCACTGGCGCACAAGCAATCCGGCGGTGGTGCCGGCCTGTTCGACGCGGGTCTGGCACCCGACCAGATCAAGCACATTGATGCCATCGAAGCGCTGCGGCCGGTGCTGGAATCATCAGGCATCCTCAAGGTCGGCTTCGACGTCAAATTCACCGCCGTGATGCTGGCGCAGCACGGAATCACCCTGCGCAACATCGACGATGCGCAGCTCATCTCCTACGTGCTCGACGCCGGCCGTGGCTCGCATGCGATCGAGCAGCTCGCCGAGCGTTGGTTCGGCCATGCCATGCTGAAGGAGAGCGAGCTGCTCGGCAGCGGCAAGGGCAAGATCACTTTCGACCAGGTGACGATCGACAAGGCCGCGCCGCTCTCGGCGGAAGCCGCCGATATCGCCCTGCGAGTCTGGCGCGTGCTGAAGCCGCGTCTCGTCGCCGAGCACATGACCACCGTCTACGAGACGCTGGAACGGCCGCTGGTGTCCGTGCTCGCGCGCATGGAGCGGCGCGGCATCTCGATCGACCGCCAGGTGCTGTCGCGGTTGTCGGGCGAATTCGCCCAGACCGCGGCGCGGGTCGAGGCCGAGATCCAGGAGATTGCGGGCGAGCCGGTCAATGTCGGCAGCCCCAAGCAGATCGGGGACATCCTGTTCGGCAAGATGGGACTGCCCGGGGGCTCCAAGACAAAGACCGGCGCGTGGTCGACAACCGCCCAGGTGCTCGACGAGCTCGCCGAGCAGGGCCACGACTTCCCGAAGAAGATCCTGGAGTGGCGCCAGGTCTCGAAACTGAAATCGACCTACACCGATGCGCTGCCGACCTACGTCAATCCGCAGACCCACCGCGTCCACACCACCTACGCGCTGGCCGCGACTACGACCGGCCGGTTGTCTTCGAACGAGCCGAACTTGCAGAACATCCCGGTGCGCACCGAGGACGGCCGCAAGATCCGCCGGGCCTTCGTCGCGACGCCCGGACACAAGCTGGTCTCCGCCGACTATTCGCAGATCGAGCTGCGGCTGCTGGCCGAGATCGCCGACATTCCCGTGCTGAAGCAGGCGTTCCGCGACGAGCTCGACATTCACGCCATGACGGCGTCGGAAATGTTCGGCGTGCCGATCAAGGGCATGCCAAGCGAAATCCGCCGCCGAGCCAAAGCGATCAATTTCGGCATCATCTACGGCATCTCCGCGTTCGGCCTCGCCAACCAGCTCGGCATCGCGCGCGAGGAAGCGGCCGCCTACATTAAGAAATACTTCGAGCGCTTCCCCGGCATCCGCGCCTATATGGACGAGACGCGCGACTTCTGCCGCAGCCACGGCTACGTCACCACGCTGTTCGGCCGCAAATGCCACTATCCGGATATCAAGGCCTCCAATGCCTCGGTGCGCGCCTTCAACGAGCGCGCCGCGATCAACGCGCGGCTCCAGGGCACCGCTGCTGACATCATTCGCCGCGCCATGACGCGGGTGGAGGACGCGCTGGCAGAGAAGAAGCTCTCGGCGCAGATGCTGCTCCAGGTGCACGACGAACTGATCTTCGAGGTGCCGGACGACGAGGTCGAGGCGACGCTGCCGGTGGTGCAGCACGTGATGCAGGACGCGCCCTTCCCGGCGGTGCTGCTATCAGTGCCGCTGCATGTCGATGCGCGGGCAGCGACGAACTGGGACGAGGCGCATTGAGCTCTTCCCAACCTCTCCTTGTTGGCGGCAGAGCGATCGCATATCACTTTGGAGGCGGCTGAGCGCACGCCTCGTCCTTTGAGACGACCGCCGCGCGGTCTCCTCGGGATGAGGCTAAGCAGCGTCGGTACGCGTTGAAACTGCTGTCGCACAGTTGCTCCTCATCCTGAGGGCCCGCCAAAGGCGGGCGTCTCGAAGGATGGCGGCAAACGCAGAGTCTGTGACAGTCCTGCCCCTTGCTGGAAGAGGGAGCAAAGAGAGCGCGCCCCGCCTCGATTGTCCTCCGAGCAATTGCGCAATGGCCTCGCGTCGGCGCGCATATTAGAACCGTGCCGTCCTTCGCACCGGTCGCCCCATGCCCCACACACCCGCCCTGCTCGGCTTTGCCCTCGTTTGCCTTGGTCTCGTGCTCACGCCCGGGCCGAACATGATCTACCTGATCTCGCGCTCGATCACGCAAGGGCCGACGGCGGGCATTATCTCACTCGGCGGCGTGGCGCTGGGTTTCGTGTTCTACATGCTGTGCGCGGCTTTCGGCATCACGGCGCTGCTGCTCGCGATTCCCTTCGCCTATGACGCGCTGCGCTTCGCCGGCGCCGGCTATCTGCTGTGGCTCGCCTGGCAGGCGGTGAAGCCGGGCGGACGCTCGCCGTTCCAGGTCAGGAAGCTCGCGATCGACAGCCCGCGCAAATTGTTCGCGATGGGCTTCGTCACCAACCTGCTCAACCCGAAGATCGCGATGCTGTATCTGGCGCTGCTGCCGCAGTTCATCGATCCCACCGCCGGCAGCGTGCTGGCGCAGTCGGTGGTGTTAGGGGCGATCCAGATCGCAATCAGCGTGAGCGTGAATGCGATGATCGCGCTCGCGGCCGGATCGATTGCGCTGTTCCTCGCAACTCGGCCGAGCTGGATGCTGGTGCAGCGCTGGCTGATGGGCACGGTGCTGGCCGGGCTCGCTGTGCGGATGGCGGTCGAGGCGAAGAAGGTGTGAGATTTCTGACCCTCTCCTGGAGGGGGAGGGTCGGCTCACATTGAGCGCAGCGAAATGTGAGACGGGGTGGGTGATCTCTCCCCACGAGGACGGTTCGATGCGGAGGGACCTTCACCCACCCCGCTCGCGCTACGCGCGATCGACCTCCCCTTCGAGGGGAGGGTAAGAGAAAGATCAATCCAGCTTCGCCTCCATCCCGCGCTTCACGGCGGGCCGTGCCATCAGCGCGTCGTACCAGCGCTTGACGTTGGGGAAGTCGGCGAGGTCCACCTTGTGGCGAGGATGGCGCCAGGCCCAGCCCAGGATGGCAAAATCGGCAACCGAGAGGTCGCCGGCGACGAAGTCGCGGCCCACCAGCCGGCGGTCGAGCACGCCATAGAGCCGGCGCGTCTCCGCCATGAAGCGCTTGAGGCCATAGGCGCGGTCCTGCTCGTTTTCGAGCGCGATGAAATGGTGCACCTGTCCGGGCATCGGGCCGAAACCGCCCATCTGCCACATCAGCCATTCATAGACGGGGATGCGCCCGCCAAGCGATTTCGGCAGGAATTTGCCGGTCTTTTCGCCGAGATAGAGCAGGATGGCGCCGGATTCGAAGATGCTGACGGGCTTGCCGTCGGGACCCTCGGGGTCGACGATCGCGGGGATCTTGTTATTGGGGGAGAGCTTCAGGAACTCCGTGGCCATCTGCTCGCCCTTGGTGATGTTCACCGGGATCACCTTGTAAGGCAGCCCCATCTCCTCCAGCGCGACCGAGATCTTGCGGCCGTTCGGCGTGTTCCAGGTGTGCAGTTCGATGGTCATGCCTTGCTTCCTTGCCGCTGACAGGTTCGGCCCTCACCTACTCCAGAAGGTTGCACCCCCACAACCGGCGGACCGGGATAGCCGATCTCTGTTGACGGGGGACGCCCCCTCTGGAATGTGGCGGCGGTCGCGGATAAATTCCGCCTCCTCCAAAAATGCTTCCGAGGGACCGCCGTGTCGAAATCAGCCTCCCGCGCCCGCCTGTTCGAAATCATCCGCCGGCGTTCCTTCGGCCGCGGCGAGGTGACGCTCGCGTCGGGCCGCAAGAGCGATTTCTACTTCAACTTGAAGCCGACCATGCTCGACCCCGAGGGCGCGACGCTGCTCGCCGAGCTCACCTACGAGGCGCTGAAGGACGACCAGCTCGATTTCATCGGGGGGCTCGAGATGGGCGCGGTGCCGCTCGCCGGGGCGCTGGCGCAGATCTCCTGGATCAAAGGCCATCCGATCGCGGCATTCTTCGTGCGCAAGAAACCGAAGGAGCACGGCGCCAAGCTCGCGATCGAGGGCCTGCCCAAGGGCGAGACCCTGGCCGGCAAGCGCGTCGTGATCGTCGAGGACGTCACCACCACCGGCGGCTCGGCGATGAAGGCGGTGGAATCCGTGCGCGAGACCGGCGCCAATGTGGTGCTGGTGCTGACCATGGTCGACCGCGAGGAAGGCGCCACCGACACGTTCGGTGCAGCCGGCCTGCCGTTCCGCTCGCTGTACAAGGCATCCGAGTTCTTGAAGGCTTGAGGCCGCGAAACAGCCCTGGCCGTCATGTCCGGGCGTGGCCCGGAAGCAACGATTTGTCGGAAGCTGTGCCCGGCCTCAAAGAGGTCACGGCCTCGACTTGAAACCGCCTCCGCTCAACTGCTCATTTACCATCCCGCTTTATGGTGAATCATGTGCCAAGACCTCGCTGGTCTCGGCTGATTCAGTAGCGTCGGGTGGAGCAGCGCGTTGCGTACAATCTCGTCCCATGCGCGCCGGCGGCGTCGCGCGATGCTTGTAGCCGCCAGCCTTGGCGCTCCGCTGCTCGCGGCGCCGTCCCCGGTTGCGGCCGAAGGGCTGTTCGATTTCTTCTTCGGCGGCATGCGGCAACAGCGCCCGCAGCGCGAGGTGCCGCAGCAGGCGGGCTCCTACGCCGATCCCTTCACCGGCCAGCAGAATGCCGCAACTCCGCAATACGTGCCGCCAACCCGTTCGGCGGCGGCCGGCGGCTCCGGCCCGGCCTTCTGCGTGCGCAGCTGCGATGGTAAATATTTCCCGCTGATGCGCGGACTCGCCTCGCCTGCCCAGATGTGTCAGGCGTTCTGTCCTGCCAGTGCGACGAAGGTTTATTTCGGCTCCTCGATCGAGGGTGCCGCGTCGCAGACCGGCGAGCGCTACACCGAAAGTGAGAACGCGTTCGCCTATCGCAAGGCGCTGCGCGCCGACTGCACCTGCAACGGCCGCGAGCCGGTCGGCCTCGCCCCGGTCGATCTCGCGCTGGATTCATCGCTGAAAGCCGGGGACGTGATTGCCACGGCCGACGGCCTCGTTGCCTATACCGGCATCCGTGTCGGCAACGATCAGGCTGCGGACTTCACCCCGGTTGCCTCCTATCCCGGCCTCACCGCACAGGTCCGCGCGCGGCTCGGCGAGATGAAGGTGGCACCGGTGCGGGCCGAGACCGTCGCGGCGGATGCCCCGGCTGCAGAGATCGTGCGCGAGGCGCTGCCTGACGTCACGGTGCCGAAGACGCAAAAACCGGCGAAGCGGGCGGGGTTGGATTAGTGGAATGACGGCAACTGAGCCGTCACCTCCCGATGATCACCCCGATCACATTCGGCGCCGCCAGATATTTCTCCTCGATCGCGGTGCGCGCAGCGGCGCGGTTTTCCGGCGTGAGGAGGCCGCGCTTCTCGGCCAGGATCATCCAGCAAAAGCCCCACCAATCGGTCAGCATGCCCTGATCGTCGACGAGGTCATAACCCTGCTCGGCCGCGAAGATGCGCGCATGCGCTTCGTCCAGCGTGTCGAGGAACAGATGGTCGTCGGTCGAAAACAGCTCGTCGCTGATATCGTCGATGGTGTAGCCCCAGATCGACTGGCACACCGCATTGAACTCGCGGTCGAACTGGTCGTCATCGATCCTCTGGCGCCGCGCCGCCCGATGCAGAAGCGACAGCGAGCGCGCGAAATCGGCGATCCGGGTGAGGGCAAATTGATCGAAGGCAATGGTGGACATGTAGTCCTCGCAAAGTCTGACGGACGCTAGATATTGTGTCGGCACGATGCCGAATCACGATGATATCAAAGACTTGCTAAACTGTTCTTAATTTGTTCTGATGCGTCCACAAAGTCCTCCCGGCCTTCGTCGAGAAACAACCGCGTGAAAGCGTTCGCCAAACGAACGCGGATTCTGCGGTACGATCACTCGCCTCACCTCGCCGCCGACATCAACTTGTCTCCGCACGCGCTCGCATAAAACTTGCCGCCGCATTGGCGCTTGATGGCGGCGCAGCGTGCTGCTGGCGTTGCGTTTTGCGGAAGCGAGACGGCGCAACTGAGGCCATCGGCGCTGCGGCCCGTTCTGCCGGCGGCGGAGGCGGCGGTGATGCAGACGACGAGCAGGGTCGCAGTGGCGATTTCGATCAGCAGTCTCATCAGAGGTCTCAACGGTCTCCTCCACAGTGATGGCTGAATTGGCCTGCATTCTAACAGCAGATCCGTCTTTCTCCGTGCTCGTCCGGGTTCCCAAGCCGGCCCGTTCCTTGCATAAATTTACGCCAGCGCAGTGCACGGCCGCACCAGTGACGGTTCCGGCACGGAAGCAGGACGCGTAGGGTGAGTGTTCAGTCGACCAGGAAGTGAAGGCCTTGCAAGATCAATCGTTCCAGCCGAATTTTCCCGCTCCCGGCCAGCCCATCGACGAGCTCGCGCTGGCTGAGATCAAGGGCGCGATCCTGGCCAAGCTGCGCCTTGCCATCGGCAAGGACGCAGGCATGGCGACCCGGCACGATTGGTATCAGGCCGCAGCGCTCGCGCTGCGCGACCGCATCGTGCATCGCTGGCTGAGCGCGGAGAAGCTGAGCTACGACGCCGGGCGCAAGCGCGTTTATTATCTCTCGCTCGAATTCCTGATCGGCCGCCTCTTCACCGACGCGCTCAACAATATGGGGCTCCTGAAGATCTTCGAGGTCGCGCTCGGCGACCTTGGTGTCTCCTTGCCCGAGCTGCGCAAATGCGAACCGGATGCGGCGCTCGGCAATGGCGGCCTCGGTCGGCTCGCCGCTTGCTTCATGGAGAGCATGGCGACGCTGTCGATCCCTGCGATCGGCTACGGCATCCGCTACGATTACGGCCTGTTTCGCCAGATCATCAATCAAGGCTGGCAGCAGGAATATCCGGACGAATGGCTGAGCTTCGGCAATCCCTGGGAATTGCAGCGGCCGGAGGTGATCTACGACATCAATTTCGGCGGCGCCGTCGAGCATGTCGACGATAAGGGCCGCGACCGCGCCATCTGGCATCCGGGCGAGACCGTGCAGGCGATCGCCTACGATACGCCGATCGTCGGCTGGCGCGGCCAGCACGTCAACGCGCTCCGCCTGTGGTCGGCACGCTCGCCCGATCCTCTCAGGCTCGATGCCTTCAACAAGGGCGACTATGTCAGCGCCAGCGCCGAGCAGGCGCGCGCGGAGGCGATCTGCAAATTCCTCTATCCGAACGATGAGAGCCCGGCGGGCCGCGAGCTGCGGCTGCGCCAGGAATATTTCTTCGTCTCCGCCTCGCTCCAGGATCTGGTGAAACGGCACCTCGCCTCCGACGGCCAGCTCCGCAGCCTCGCCAGCAAGGTCGCGGTCCAGCTCAACGACACGCATCCGAGCCTTGCGGTCACCGAGCTGATGCGGATCCTCGTCGACCTGCATAATTTCCGCTGGGACGAGGCCTGGAAGATCACCGTTGCCACGCTCTCCTACACCAATCATACACTGCTGCCCGAGGCGCTGGAGACCTGGCCGGTCGAGCTGTTCGAGCGACTCTTGCCGCGGCATCTGGAGATCATCTACCGCATCAACGTGCAGCATCTGGCGCTCGCGGAAGCACGCTGCCCCGGCGACATCGACTTCCGCGCTTCGGTCTCGCTGATCGACGAGAAGAGCGGCCGCCGCGTGCGCATGGGCCAGCTCGCCTTCGTCGGCTCGCACCGCATCAACGGCGTCTCGGCGATGCATTCCGACCTGATGCGCGAGACCGTGTTCCACGATCTCAACCATCTCTATCCCGGCCGCATCACCAACAAGACCAACGGCATCACCTTCCGCCGCTGGCTGATGCTGGCGAACCCGAAGCTGACCGATTTGTTGCGCGAGACCTGCGGCGAAGCAGTGCTCGACGATCCCACCCAGCTCAGCCTGATCGAAGCTCGCGCCAGCGACGTCGAATTCCAGAAGAAATTCCGCGCCGTCAAGCACGCCAACAAGGCGGCGCTGGCGCGGCTGATCGGCGAGCGGCTCGGCATCAAGGTCGATCCCGGCGCGCTGTTCGACGTGCAGATCAAGCGCATCCACGAATACAAGCGCCAGCTCCTCAATGTCATCGAGACGGTCGCGCTGTACCAGTCGATCAAGGACGATCCCAACGGCAATTGGGTGCCGCGGGTGAAGATCTTTGCCGGCAAGGCGGCGGCGAGCTACCGCTATGCCAAGCTGATCATCAAGCTGATCAACGACGTCGCAGAGGCCGTCAATAACGATCCCGCCATCAGCGGCAAGCTCAAGGTCGCCTTCCTGCCCGACTACAATGTCAGCCTCGCGGAAGTGATCATTCCCGCGGCCGATCTGTCCGAGCAGATCTCGACCGCCGGCATGGAGGCCTCCGGCACCGGTAACATGAAGCTGGCGCTGAACGGCGCTATCACCATCGGCACGCTCGACGGCGCCAATATCGAGATCCGCGACCATGTCGGAGCTGAGAACATCGCAATCTTCGGCTTGGAGGCCGGCGACGTGATGATCCGCCGCAAGCAGGGCCTGGATGCGTCCGACGTCATCCGCAACTCGCCGAAGCTCCAGCGCGCCATCAATGCGATCGCGACCGGCGAGTTCTCGCCCGGCGATCCCGGCCGTTTCGAATCCATCGCGCACGCGTTGCGCTATCTCGACCATTACATGGTCAGTGCCGATTTCGATTCCTATTATGAGGCGCAGCGCGCGGTCGATGCGCGCTGGCAGGTGGCACCGGCCTGGACGCGCGCCTCGATCCTCAACGTCGCGCGCATGGCGTGGTTCTCGTCGGACCGTACCATCCGCGAATATGCCGAGGAGATCTGGAACGTGCCGGTCAATCCGACCACGCCGCTGCTGCCAAATCTGCGCGATGTCGCAGGCTGATTTTCCGCGGGGTGAAATCGGCGTTACCTGCGAGGTTATTGCATCGGGCGCCGCGGATGATGATATGGTCGTCATCATCTCTAAGGCGTCGATATCGAGGCCGCTACCTCAAGCGCCGTCATTGCGAGCGCAGCGAAGCAATCCAGAATCCCTCCGCAGAGATAGTCTGGATTGCTTCGCTGCGCTCGCAATGACGTTGGTGAGACACCGAGGACCAGCAATGCACGCCAAGCTCCCGCACCCCTTCGATGACGCCACCCGCGTCAGCGCCGGCGACTCCAGTTGGCAGGGGCACACCAGCGACGATTATTGGGCCTTTGTCGGTCCGTTCGGCGGCGTCACTGCCGCGACGATTTTGCGCGCGCTGATCGACCATCCGGACCGCGCCGGCGATCCGCTCGCGCTCACCGTCAATTACTGCGCGCCGATCGCCAAGGGTCCGTTCGATCTCGACCTGCGGCTGGTGAAGGCCAATCGCTCCAGCCAGCATTGGAGCGTCGAGCTCAGCCAAGGCGGCGGCGGGGTGGCAACGCTCGCCACCGCCGTGTTCGCCGAGCGGCGACCGTCCTGGGAGCATAGGGTGGCGAAGGTGCCGGACGCAAAGCCGTTCGAACAGACGCTGCCGTTTCCGAAGATCTCGGCCTCCTGGGCCAACCAGTATGAATTCCGCTTCGTAGAGGGCGAGATGCGGATCGGCCCGCCACAGACCGAGCCCGCCAGCACCTATTCGAAAATCTGGATCAGCGACCGCACGCCGCGCAAGCTCGACATGCTGTCGCTGATGTCGATGTCGGACGCCTTCTTCGGCCGCATCTTCCACGCACGGCGCGAGCTGGTGCCGTTCGGTACGGTATCGCTGACGACCTATTTCCACACCGATGCCGAAGAGCTAGCCGCCGAAGACATCACGCGTGTGCTTGCCACCGCTGACGCCAAGATTTTCCACAAGAGCTATGGCGACCAGAACGGCGAGCTGTGGTCGCCGAACGGGCGGCTGCTCGCGACCACGACGCAGATCGCGTATTTCAAAGCGTAGCTGCTTCCGCAAACTCGTCATTGCGAGCGCAGCGAAGCAATCCAGGAATCTCTCCGCGGAGACAGTCTGGATTGCTTCGCTGCGCTGCCAATGACGCTGGAGAGATATCGCGTAAACAAAAAGGGCGGCCTCGCGGCCGCCCTTTGCATTACAAGGCGCGAGCCCTACTCCGCCGCGAGCTTCAGGTCGGGCGCGGCTGCGCGCACTTCGGCGTCGACCTGAGCTTCGAACTTGGCGAAGTTCTTCTGGAACATGCCGACCAGCGCGCGGGCGGTCTTGTCGAACTCGTCCTTGTCCTTCCAGGTGTTGACCGGATTGAGGATCTCGGCCGGCACGCCCGGCAGCGCGGTCGGGACCGCAAAGCCGAAATATTTGTCGGTGCGGAATTCGACGTTGCGAAGCGATCCGTCGAGTGCGGCGGTCAGCAGCGCGCGCGTCACCTTGATCGGCATGCGCGAGCCGACGCCATATTTGCCGCCGGTCCAGCCGGTGTTGACCAGCCAGCAATCGACATTGTGCTGGGCAATCAGCTCGCGCAGCATGTTGCCGTAGACGGATGGATCGAGCGGCAGAAAGGGCGAGCCGAAGCAGGTCGAGAATTCCGGCTGCGGCTCGTTGCCGAGACCGCGCTCGGTGCCGGCGACCTTTGCAGTGTAGCCGGACAGGAAGTGGTACATCGCCTGCGCCGGCGAAAGCTTGGCGATCGGCGGCAGCACGCCGAACGCGTCGGCGGCGAGCATCACCACATTCTTCGGCTGCGGCGCGCGGCCGGTGTGCGAGGCGTTCGGGATGAAGTCGAGCGGGTATGCAGAACGCGTGTTCTCGGTCTTGGAGCCGTCGTCGAAATCGACGATGCGGGTGTCCTCGTCGAGCACGCAGTTCTCGAGCACTGCGCCGAAGCGCGTCGACGCCGCGTAGATCTCGGGCTCGGCTTCCTTCGACAGCTTGATGCACTTGGCATAGCAGCCGCCTTCGAAATTGAACACCCCGTTCGGGCCCCAGCCGTGCTCGTCGTCGCCGATCAGGGTGCGGTTGGGATCGGCCGACAGCGTCGTCTTGCCAGTGCCGGACAGGCCGAAGAAGATCGCGGTATCGCCCTTGGCGCCGACATTGGCCGAGCAGTGCATCGGCATCACGCCGCGCTCGGGCAGATAGTAGTTCAGCGTGGTGAAGACCGACTTCTTCATCTCGCCGGCATAATAAGACCCGCCGATCAGGACAATCTTGCGGGCGAAATCGATTGCGACGACGTTCTCCGAGCGGCAGCCGTGACGTTTAGGATCGGCGCGGAAGCTCGGCATGTCGATGATGGTGAGCTCAGGCACGAAGGTCGACAGCTCGATCGCCTCGGGGCGGATCAGAAGTGTGCGGATGAACAGCGAGTGCCAGGCGAGCTCAGTGAAGACGCGCGTCTTGATCCGGTAGGCCGGATCGGCGCCGCCATAGAGATCCTGCGCGAACAGCCTCTTGCCTTCGGCGTGCTTGAGGAAATCCTGGTAGAGCGTCTCGAACTGCTCTGCGGTGATCGACTGGTTGCCGGCCCACCACATCTTCTTGTCGGTGGTGGCGTCACGCACCGTGAACTTGTCCTTCGGGCTGCGGCCGGTGAACTCGCCAGTATCGGCGCAGAGTGCACCGTCCGCTGACAGCACCGCCTCGCCCGCGGAGAGCGAGTACTGATAGAGTTGCGGCGCACCGAGGTTCCAGTGAACCTGCTTGAGATTCTTTAAACCGAATTTGTCGGCGCCGAAGGCACCGTTGCGCACGCCCGTCTCTTGCACGAAAAAGTCCTCCTAGAACCCGCGACACTCAGCGCGACCAAGCTTTGGCACCATCGCGGTCACCGTGAATAATAGGCCCGTTTGGCCTCGGCTGGAACGACCTAATACTGATGAACGCTGGCGTTGCCAAGCTGATCCCGTAGGATTTGGTTTATTCAAAGACCGCGCCAAACGTCGCGCATGTCAGCTCTGAGCAAGCGCATCAAAAAGTCCGAATGATCGCGCAACCAAACGCGCGTTTGCGCGTTACTTCCGGTTATTGCGACGCACAATGCTCGAGTTGGCTTCCCATCGTAACTCGGCTTTGCAGATGCGTGCGAACCGCTCCCACATCGCGGGATAGGCATTGCGGTGACGAGACGAGGCGGCGGCGAGATAAGTCAGCATCGCACGCGCAAGGCTTTGCCGCGACCGATCTTCAGTTCGTCTTGGGCAGCTCGAACGTCGACGTGGTCAAACGCGTGGCAGCTTCCGAATCCACCGCTCAATGCGACACAAGAAGCGCGCAGGCACCGGCATAGAAGAACGAGCGCGCCAATCCCGACCGGGCCACGGCCTCGGCTTGTCGCCCGCGATGTGTTGCAGGTCGACAGCACAATCCGGTCCGCATTGAGCTTGAGCTGGGTGACTTCGCTCGCAGTGAGAAGGCCGTCGAGCTCCGATGGCTGATCGGGATCGAGAGTGCAAGCGAGGGCTCACCGAGTCCTTTGATGTCGCCGCGAAGAGGCCGTGGGTGGCAAAGTTGATGATGCCATATTGAGCAAGCGCTGCACGCTTGAGCGTCGTTTCGCCGGCGTCGCAACCGAGATGGATGTCGGCATCCCTTGCCGACATCGCTCGCCACCGCGTTCAACTCGGCGGTATTCGGCAATTGCCACAGCGCCTTTGCCAGCCGCGCGTGACCGCGGACAACAGCATCTTGAGCGTCGCGGCGAGTTCGCGGCCGATATCGCTTTTCTCCAGGGTCGCAACCATCGCCTGCGCGAGCGGAAGCGCGCTTCCGAATACTTGCAGGCCCCCATGAGCGGGTTGATCACGCGCCCGCCGCGGCAAGACTTCCTTTCTGGCGTGGCGAGCAATGCGCTCGCCGCGAGCGCGAGCCCCTGCGATCAGCGCCGGCCGATTTCATCTTGCCATCACCACTCTCGCTGCACCGTCGGACCGATTACGGTCTTGGATCGCAGCGATGAGCCGCGACGATCAACGTGTTGCGCCTTGGTCCAGCTTCTTGCGCGCGTCACCGGCGAGGCGGACCAGCATCTTGCGCAGTGCCGTGCCATCCGTCACCCGCTCCGGGAACTCCAGCCGCAGCGCGGTCTGATCCATTTGCATGTCGAGGCCCTCCGGATCGCAGCCGGTGCAGCGCCAGCCGCCCTCGGCCGCGCCGAGCAGCCTCGTGGCATAGAGGTTCATGGCGTCGCGATGGTCGGCATTCATGTGCTCGACGGCGCCCTGTTCCGCCGCCAGCAGATCCTCGGCGCCGGTGAGGTCCGTGAGGAACTGCTCCGGCTTGAGGTCGACGATCCGGCCGAAGCCGGCGACCAGATGGGCTCCCGTGGGCGGGATCCGAAAGAAGGAGAAATCCTTAAACGAAACAAAGCCTTCCGCCGACGGATGGGCATTGAGATACCGCCGCAGAAGCAAGTCCTTGTCGGCGTCAGCCTGCTCGGCCCGGCCGGACAGCATAATCCGGGCCCCCTCTAGGGGATCGCCGGCCGCGCGCTCGTCCAACATCAGCGAGACCCTGCTGTCCGCCAGGATGTTCCTGGTGTGCACGGCGAGGCGCGAGATCAGCAGGATCGGTGAGCCATCGGGGTGGCTCGCCAGATTGACCAGGGAACAATAGGGATCGCCGCTGCCGGCCATCAGGGTCGCCAGCGCCCCCTGCCGCGACCGTCGCAGCAGCGATTTGGCGAGTTTTGCGGGATCGAAATCCGGGGTCGGTTGCATCGGCTTTCTCGGGTCGGGTGGTTGCAATAGAGGCCTTTTCTCGGGTAAACGGGGGCCAGGTTATGGGTCGAGATGCGGCGAATCTGCCGCGTTTCGTGGAACTTGGTCACACTTCAGCCCAGCTTGCATTGCTCGGTGACAAGGTTCGAATGCCGACTTCGGCACCCATGTATGCGGCGCATCACTGATTGCTCGCCGTTTCAAGCCACGACCCAAAACGGAAAGCAGAAAGCAGAGGCTCATGCCCACAATCGCTTTGGTCGACGACGACCGCAACATTCTCACATCCGTCTCGATCGCGCTGGAAGCCGAAGGCTACCGCATCATGACCTACACCGACGGCGCTTCCGCACTTGACGGTTTCCGCACCACCCAGCCCGATCTCGCCATCCTCGATATCAAGATGCCGCGCATGGACGGCATGGAGACGTTGCGCCGTCTCAGGCAGAAGTCCGACCTGCCGGTGATCTTCCTGACGTCCAAGGACGAGGAGATCGACGAGCTGTTCGGCCTCAAGATGGGCGCCGACGACTTCATCCGCAAACCGTTCTCGCAGCGCCTTTTGGTCGAGCGCGTCAAGGCGGTCCTGCGCCGCTCGGCGCCGAAGGACCCGACCGTCGCGCCCAAGGAGAACGACGCCAAGGCGCTCGATCGCGGCCTTTTGCGCATGGATCCGGAACGGCATACCTGCACCTGGAAAAACGAGCCGGTGACGCTGACCGTCACCGAATTCCTGATCCTCCAGGCATTGGCGACCCGGCCCGGCGTGGTGAAGAGCCGCAACGCGCTGATGGATGCCGCCTATGACGACCAGGTCTATGTCGACGACCGCACCATCGACAGCCACATCAAGCGGCTGCGCAAGAAATTCAAGGTGGTCGACAACGAGTTCGAGATGATCGAAACGCTCTACGGCGTCGGCTACCGCTTCAAGGAAGCCTGAGACTCGCGCAGTTTCACGAAAGAGGAGAGCATCGCTGGTTCTGATTCCATCGGAACCGGGATGGCTCTAGGATGCGGGGACCTTCTCAACGAGCTGTCCTAACGCGGGCGTAAGCATTGCTTGACCGAACGCAGCCTGATCCAAACCAGAGCGCCGAGGATATCGCATCCGACGGCGTTCCGGAGCACGTTGGCGAAGACAAGCCGCAGGGCTGGCGGCCGCTGAACTGGCTGAAGCGCGCCGGTCAGTTCTTCTTCGCGCTGTCCTTCTCGAGCCTGACGCGCCGCATCGTCTCGCTCAACCTCGCCGGCCTGGTCGCGCTGGTCGCCAGCATCCTGTATCTGTCGCAATTCCGGGCCGGCCTGATCGACGCGCGCGCGCAGAGCCTGCTGGTCCAGGCCGAGATCATCGCCGGCGCGATCGCGGCCTCTGCGACCGTGCAGACCAACGCCATCACCATCGACCCCGACCGGTTGCTCGATCTCAAGCCGGGCGAGACCTATGGCGGCTCGGACGAATATTCGCCGCTGGATTTCCCGATCAATCCGGAGCGCGTGGCGCCGGTGCTGCGCACGCTGATCTCGCCGACCAAGACGCGCGCGCGCATTTACGATCCGAACGGCAGCCTGCTGGTCGACAGCCGCAACCTCGAAAACGTGCTGCGCTACAACCTGCCGCCACCGGCCGAGAAGCCCGGCATCGTCGAGCGCGGCATGGTCGCGGTGCGAACCTGGCTGAACCGCGGCGACCTGCCGCTCTACCGTGAGCTCGGGCCCGAGAATGGCAATGGCTACGCGGAGGTGGGCGATGCGCTCCAAGGCCAGAAGCGCTCGATGGTGCGGGTCAACGCACGCGGCGAGGTGATCGTCTCGGTCGCGGTCCCCGTGCTGCGCTCGCGCGCAATCCACGGCGCTTTGATGCTGTCGACCCAGGGCGACGACATCGACCAGATGGTCACTGCCGAGCGCCTCGCCATTTTGAAGGTCGGCGGCGTTGCCGCAGCGGTCATGATCATGCTGTCGCTGCTGCTTGCCAGCACGATCGCAGGTCCGGTGCGCCGGCTCGCCGACAGCGCCGAGCGCGTCCGCCGCCGTATCAAAGCCCGCATCGAGATTCCCGATTTCACCCGCCGCCGCGACGAGATCGGCCACCTCTCGGGCGCGCTGCGGGACATGACCAGCGCGCTCTACAGCCGCATCGAGGCGATCGAGATGTTCGCCGCCGATGTCGCCCATGAGCTGAAGAACCCGCTGACCTCGCTGCGCTCGGCGGTCGAGACGCTGCCGCTGGCGCGCAACGAGACCAGCCGCGCACGCCTGCTCGAGGTGATCGAGCACGACGTCAAGCGGCTCGACCGTCTGATCTCGGATATCTCCGACGCCAGCCGCCTCGATGCCGAATTGCAGCGTCAGGATGCGATCCCGGTTGACGTGCGTCGCCTGCTGACGACACTGGTGTCGGTCGCCAACGAGACCAAGCTCGGCCACGACGTCGCGGTCGAGACCCGCTTCGAGGGCCGCGGCCCGACCGACACGTTCTCCGTGACCGGCCACGATTCGCGGCTCGGACAAGTGGTCTCCAACCTGTTGTCCAACGCGCAATCCTTCTCGGAAGCCGGCAGCAAGGTGCGCCTCACCTGCCGCCGCGTGCGCGGAGAGATCGAGATCGTGATCGACGACGACGGGCCCGGCATCCGCGACGACGCGCTGGAGCGCATCTTCGAGCGCTTCTATACCGATCGTCCGCACCAGGGCTTTGGCCAGAACTCCGGCCTCGGGTTGTCGATTTCCAAGCAGATCGTCGATGCCCATGGCGGGCGGATCTGGGCCGAGAACCGCGCAGGCCCGCTGGATGCCGAAGGCGCGCCGACCGTCGCCGGCGCGCGCTTCGTGGTGAGGCTGCCGGCGCTATGAGCGACGGCGGCCCCAGCGTGCACGCCTCCGCCGTCAAGGTCGGGACTTTTGCCGTGCTGATCCGCGGTCCCTCCGGTTCCGGCAAGTCGCGCCTTGCCTTCGATTTGATCATGGCGGGCCGGTCAGGCCTGATCGAAAGGGCCGTTCTGGTCGGAGATGACCGTGTCCATCTGGCGACAGTCGGCCATGAAATTGAAGTCCGCCCCGCTCCGGTCTTGGCTGGCCTGATCGAGATCCGGGGCTTGGGAATTCGCCGCTGCGACTTCGTGGAGCATGCGATCGTCGGCCTCGTGGTCGATCTGGACGCAGCCGATGCCGAGCGTCTGCCTGCGACAGAATCGCTGAAAGCCAGCATTTCTGGTGTCGAAATACCGCGCATCCCGGTCGAGCGCGGCTATTCGCCCCTCCCGCTGGTTGTCGCGGCCTTGACCACTACCAAGAGTTCATCTTCCGTTAACCCCTCAGGCGATTGTTTGAAGGGAAATGGTAACCATATGAACCCCACTATCGCGACCGAGTAGACCGGCGCAGCTTCCCTCATCCATCCGTCTAGGTTCAGGGAGATACGCAACATCCCCTCTTGCGCGGGGGCTCTGGATGGTCAAAGTGGCGCGTTCGTGCGGTGCACCAAAAGCGCCCGCGAGGAGTTTTCCGATGATTGGTCTAGTACTTGTGACCCACGGGCGCCTTGCCGACGAATTCAAGGCAGCGCTTGAGCATGTCATGGGCCCACAAAAGCAAATCGAAGCGATCACGATCGGTGCCGAAGATGATTCCGATCTCTGCCGAAGCGACATTATCGAGGCGGTTAACCGCGTCGATTCCGGCGACGGCGTTGCGATCCTCACCGACATGTTCGGCGGCACGCCGTCGAACCTCGCAATATCCTGCATGAGCCGGCCGAAGGTCGAAGTGCTCGCGGGCATCAACTTACCCATGCTGGTGAAGCTCGCTAAGGTGCGCGAGGAGCGTCCGCTGCCCGACGCGATCGCGATGGCCCAGGAAGCGGGCCGCAAATACGTCACCATTGCCAGCCGCGTGCTCGCCGGCAAATGAGCGACGACGCGCCGCAAGCCGCAGCGGGCGTGCCCGCAGGCGCGATCTCCAAGGAGCTCCTGATCATCAACAAGCGCGGTCTGCACGCCCGCGCCTCGGCGAAATTCGTCCAGGCGGTCGAGCGCTTCAACGCGCAAGTGTGGGTGACGCGCGGCGGTGAGACCGTCGGCGGCACTTCGATCATGGGCCTGATGATGCTTGCCGCGGGTCCCGGCACGACCATCACGGTCGCCGCGGCCGGCGAGGAAGCCGAAGCGGCGCTCGCGGCGATCACCGAACTGGTCGAGAGCAAGTTCAACGAGGAAGGGATTTGAGCCAAGCGCTCGACGCCGTAGGGTGGGCAAAGGCGCGACGCGCCGTGCCCACCATCTCTCTCATCGTGTGCTGAAATTGGTGGGCACGCTTCGCTTTGTCACCCTACGATATCCCGATCACTTCGCCGGCGGGGCGATGTAGATATTCCAGCTCATCGCCGGGCCGGCCTTGCCGTGGGTGAAGCGGCGCGTCGTCATCACCATGCGCTCGGCATTCGGCGCGATCCCCGACATCCATTTCTCGAACGCGGGCAGGCGTTCGTCGGTCGGATCGAACACGCCGATGAAGCCGTATGTCTTGACATCGTCGAGCGAGGTCAGCCCGGACGCCCAGGCTTCGTTCGGCGTGAACGGGCTGGGGTGATCGGGGCTGTAGAACACCATCGGCTGAATCGTCTCCATCGTCCCGGCAACGACCGCCCAGCGCGAGGCAAAGCGCGCGTGCCAGGCCTGCGTCAGCTCGCGCGCGAGCTCCGAACGCGCGCCATAGGTTGCGGTATTGCCGGCATTGGCCGCCATCTCGCGCGCGGCGATCCACGGCGAGGCAGCGAGCGTGGCTGCGCTGAGCACGAGCCAGATCGCGGCGATGTTGAACAGCACAGAGCTCTGCACCCGCAATGCGGGGATCGCGACCAGCGCCAAGGGCACCAGGAAGAACAGCGAGATGCCCCAATCGGTCTTCATGTAGATGCTGAAGGCCAGCGCGCCGAGCGGCGGACCGAACGCCACGATGATCTGGATGATCCAGATGTTCAGCGCCTGCGAGAGGTTGACGCCCGGATTGACCCCGCGCGCCCAGGCCCGCGTGACGATGCGCGACGGCGCCCGCACCAGCAGCGTGAGCCACGGCGGCGCCAGCGCCATGGCGAGGGCGGCCAGCGCGACCGGCAGGGCCAGCAGCGCCAAATTATGCAAGACGTAGCCCGCGACGAGCTGATGCACCTGGCTCGAGTCCTGGAGGCTGTAGGTGTCGCCGGCATAGGTCAGCGGCACGAAATGCGCATTCGCCAGCCAAACGAAGTGCGGGATCATCGCCACCGCCATCGTCGCGATCGCGACCCATGGCGCCGGCGACGACAGGAAGCGCAGCCGCTCGGGATGGATCAGCGCGGCAAGGCCGATGGCGCCGATCATGGTCAGCACCCAATATTTGGTCATCAGCGCCAGCGCGCCGGCAAGCCCGAGAAGGATTCCGGATTGCCAGCTCCGCTTCGCGAAGGCGTTGAGGTAAGCGAGCACGAGCAGCGGCAGCGTGACGAGCTGGAGCAGATCCGGATTGTACTTGAAGCCTTTGAAATTGAAGATCGGATAGAGAGCGATCATCACCACGACCAGGAACGCGCGCCGCGCGTCGACCACGCGCAAGGCAACCATCCAGCAGACCACCATGCCGATACTGACGGTCGCCATCGCAAGCGCATAGGTAGCCCAATCCGCCGCCGGAAACAGCTTGAACCAGAGGCCGGCGACCCAGCCCGACAGTGGCGGATGCTTGCCGTAACCCCACAGGAATTTTTGGCCCCAAGCATAAGCTTCTGCGACGTCCATGTGAACGTCCTGCGCCGCCTTGAGATTGATCAGGATGAAGGTCCAGAGCACTGCATGCAGGATGGCGAGCTGGATCACCAACCAGAGGCGGGCCTCGGGGCGGATCGCGCAGGCAACCAACCAGGCCCGGAAGCGGGCATAGCTCACTCGGGTCTTCGCGCGCGCTTTGGCAGAGGGGATCGAAGTCGTCGACATGAGCGGTTGCCTAGCGTGTTTTGGGCGATCGTGGAATCAGCTTGGCGTGAACAAAGGCCCTGAAAATACAGCAATATGGTTGCCGCACAGGGATGTGAGTGGTATCCCGCGCCCATGACGACCGTCCCCATTTCCAACATCCGCAATTTCTCCATCGTCGCCCATATCGACCATGGCAAATCGACGCTGGCCGACCGCCTGATCCAGATGACCGGCGGCCTGTCCGACCGCGAGATGGCGGGCAAGGAGCAGGTGCTCGATTCCATGGACATCGAGCGCGAGCGCGGCATCACCATCAAGGCGCAGACGGTGCGGCTCCAATACCGCGCCAAGGACGGCAAGGATTACATCTTCAACCTGATGGACACGCCCGGCCATGTCGACTTCGCCTACGAGGTCTCGCGGTCGCTGGCGGCCTGCGAGGGTTCCCTGCTGGTGGTCGACGCGAGCCAGGGCGTCGAAGCGCAGACGCTCGCCAACGTGTACCAAGCGCTCGACAACAACCACGAGATCGTCCCGGTCCTGAACAAGGTCGACCTTCCCGCCGCCGAGCCCGAGAAGATCAAGCAGCAGATCGAGGACGTCATCGGCATCGACGCCTCCGACGCGGTGATGATCTCGGCCAAGACCGGCTTAGGCGTCCCCGATGTGCTGGAAGCGATCGTCACCCGCCTGCCGCCGCCGAAGGGCGATCGCGAGGCGACCTTGAAGGCGCTGCTGGTCGACAGCTGGTATGACGTCTATCTCGGTGTCGTCGTGCTGATCCGCGTCGTCGACGGCGTCATGAAGAAGGGCAGCCGCGTGCGCATGATGGGCACCGGTGCTGCCTACGACGTCGAGCGCGTCGGCTTCTTCACGCCGAAGATGCAGCAGGTCGACGAGCTCGGTCCCGGCGAGATCGGCTTCATCACCGCCGCGATCAAGGAAGTGGCCGACACCCGCGTCGGCGATACCATTACCGACGATCGGAAGCCGGTGACGGAGATGCTGCCCGGCTTCAAGCCGGCGATCCCGGTGGTGTTCTGCGGCCTGTTCCCTGTCGATGCCGACGACTTCGAAACGCTGCGCGGGGCCATGGGCAAGCTGCGGCTGAACGATGCCAGCTTCTCCTTCGAGATGGAGACCTCGGCTGCACTCGGCTTCGGCTTCCGCTGCGGCTTCCTCGGGCTGCTGCACCTCGAGATCATCCAGGAGCGGCTGTCGCGTGAGTTCGATCTCAATTTGATCGCGACCGCGCCGAGCGTCATCTACAAGATGAAGCTCACCGACGGCCAGGAGATCGAGATCCACAATCCCGTCGACATGCCCGACGTGGTCAAGATCGCCGAGATCGACGAGCCCTGGATCGAGGCGACGATCCTCACGCCCGACGAATATCTCGGCAGCGTGCTGAAGCTGTGCCAGGACCGCCGCGGCGCGCAGAAGGAGCTCACCTATGTCGGCTCCCGCGCGATGGTGAAGTACGACCTGCCGCTCAACGAGGTCGTGTTCGATTTCTACGACCGCCTGAAGTCGGTCTCCAAGGGCTACGCCTCGTTCGACTATCACCTCACCGATTACAAGCCGGCCGACCTCGTCAAGATGCAGATCCTGGTCAATGCCGAGCCGGTCGACGCGCTCTCGATGCTGGTGCATCGCACCCGCGCGGAAGGGCGCGGCCGCGCCATGGTCGAGAAGATGAAGGAGCTGATCCCGCCGCACATGTTCCAGATCCCGATCCAGGCCGCGATCGGCGGCAAGGTGATCGCGCGCGAGACGGTGCGCGCCCTGCGCAAGGACGTCACCGCAAAATGCTACGGCGGCGACATCACGCGTAAGCGCAAGCTTCTTGAGAAGCAGAAGGAAGGCAAGAAGAAGATGCGGCAGTTCGGCAAGGTCGACATCCCGCAGGAAGCTTTCATTGCCGCGCTGAAGGTGGATAGCTGAGCGGGGCTTAGGCCTGTTTCAAGCGTGACGAGATTGGCCGGTCCGGGACGTTTGGGACC
Organism: Bradyrhizobium sp. 154; assembly: GCF_023073875.1. Lineage (NCBI taxonomy): Bacteria > Pseudomonadati > Pseudomonadota > Alphaproteobacteria > Hyphomicrobiales > Nitrobacteraceae > Bradyrhizobium > Bradyrhizobium sp. 154. The sequence goes on along the minus strand of NZ_JADPKG010000058.1, from coordinate 184,857 downwards.
CGAAGAACAAAATATCGAAAAACAACCCCATGCACAGTAGCCGGAGTCTTGTTTGTATTGCGTTTTTCGATTTTACGAAATCCATTTGACCCGTCGGGCAAAACAGGGGCATGATGGCATCATCGCAACGGGCGTGAGGCCGGCGCCCATCAGCACGCAACATCTCGACGCCGACCGATTAGCCTTCGATCTCGGGATCCGAACGCCACAGCGGTGATGGCTTTCCGTCGGCTTCCGGGCCCCCTGCGGGAATGCCGGCGAAACAATTCGCCGCGGTCGGCAAACTGCATTGGCAAAGACCCGCGAACATCCTCGGACTTCCGAAAGGCATGGCGCAAGTTGACGGTTCGACCAATCAACTTGATCCCGCCTCTCTACGCCCTGGATGCTAACTGAGTGTCTCAGCGGGCGGTGCACACCGGCTCCTACACGGTCTGCGGTAAGTCAGGTCGAATAGGAACAATTAGTGAACTTCGCCGTTCGTGGCGCGAGGGAGGCGTACCTGAAGAGGGAGGCCGTGATGCCACGCGGAGACAAACGCAGCTACATCGATAAGCAGAAGCGACAGGCCGAACACATCGAGGAAGGCTACGAATCCCGAGGTGTACCCGACACTGAAGCTGAACGGCGGGCCTGGGCGACCGTCAACAAAGAAATCCATGGCGGCAAGAAGAGCGGGTCCGGCAGAGGGACCGAAGCAGACACCTCGCCGTCACGCAAGGGCGGCAGACTTGGCGGAAAAGCACCAGCCAGCCGACCGGCCGATGAACGTACCAGGTCAGCCAAGAAGGCTGCTCAAACTCGCAAACGCCGCGCGGCGTGAAGGAGGCACAATGTCGACATGCGAAACCTGCGGCAATGATTATGACAAGGCTTTTCAGGTGGTGATGAACGGCCAGGCGCACACGTTCGACAGCTTCGAGTGCGCAATTCATGCCTTGGCGCCAACGTGCAAGCATTGCGGAACGCGCATCGTGGGGCACGGCCTGGAAAAGAGCGGCACCTACTATTGCTGCGACCACTGCGCCCAGAAGGAAGGCGTGACCGACCTCCGCGATCGTGTGTAATGGACGACCGACGAGCCTGCGGTCTCCGCTGGCCATGCCTTGCTTGAGACGATCTCAGTACGAGTTGCGCCATGGCGCCCGCACATAATCGCCTTGTTACGGTGTTCGGTGGAACGGGGTTTCTCGGCCGCCGCGTTGTTCAACACCTGCTCCGGGCACCTGAGTTTTTCGTTCGGATTGCATCAAGACATCCCGAACGGGGCAGACAGCTTTTTGGTCACGACGACCCACGCCTCCAATCTGTGAACGTCGATCTACGCGACGAGGGTTCGATAGCCGCTGCTGTTGATGGCGCATACGGCGCCATCAACACGGTCAGCCTCTATGTCGAACACGGACAGGAGACTTTTCATTCCGTACATGTGGAATCAGCCCGGCGACTGGCGGCCCAGGCACGTCGAGCTGGCGTCAAGCGGCTCATCCACGTTTCCGGAATCGGCTCTGACGCCACTTCGCCGTCCCTCTATATTCGCAAGCGTGGCGAAGGCGAACTCGCGGTCCGCGCAGTATTTTCTCAGGCTACGCTGGTTCGCCCGGCGGTAATGTTCGGCCCGGATGACGCGTTTCTCACCGTCATCCTCAAGCTACTCCGCCGATATCCGATCTATCCGATGTTCGGCCGCGGGTTGACGAGATTGCAGCCGGCCTATGTTGACGATGTGGCCGACGCGATCACAAGAGCGCTTCTGAGAGCCGAAACAAGCGCAATCACATATGAATGCGCTGGTCCTCGCATCTACACATACGAAGAGCTTCTCAAAAAGGTTGCGCACGCAGCCGGCCGCAGCCCCATGCTCGTTCCAGTGCCGTTTGCTGCTTGGCATGCAGCGGGATGGATTTCGGAGCTGCTTCCAAGGCCACCCATCACCCGGAATCAGGTGGAGTTGATGAAGCTCGACAACATAGCGTCGGTGGGAATGCCAGGATTTTCCGAGCTTGGAATCCCGCCGCAATCAGTCGAACAAGTTGTACCAACAATGTTACGGGAAAGTATCGGGCGAACCAACTTTTGAACCTGATGCCATTTGATGATGGCAGCCAGGAGTATGGATCGCGGTCCACTGATGGCTTCTTCAACAACCTCAAAACCCAGCGCGATCAGTGCGCAATAACCAGGATCAGCACCGCGAGCACGACGGCCCCGAGCAGCCCGGTCAGGAAGATTGCTCTCCTTGCCGATGTCCGGAGAATGATCTCTCCGCCCCTCGCTCGCTCCGTCGGATAAGGCTCCTTGTGAGGAGGAGGCGTCCGCGCTGGACCTTCACGAACCATACTGAACAACGCATGCGTATGATTTCGTTTCACTTTGCGGGTGATCGGAACCGGTAAACTCTCTCCTTGGTTCCGGCCTTGGTTCCGGCGCGATTCAGTCCATGGAAAGGAACTCGTCACGTCCGTTCCCATTGGCTTTATGCACTGGGCATTCTTGATGGACGGGTCGCATGAGCGAATTTTCAGATCTTCGCGACCGTATGGTCGACGTTCAACTCGCGCGCCGTGGTATCCGTGATCGTCGCGTGTTGGAGGCTATGCGACAGGTCCCGCGGGAGCGGTTTGTGGAAGCCGGTTTTGAGGAATTTGCCTACGAGGACGGCGCACTGCCGATCGCAAACAACCAGACCATCTCGCAGCCCTACATTGTCGCGCTGATGACCGAGGCTGCCGAATTGAAGCCGACGGACAAGGTGCTCGAGGTCGGTACCGGCTCAGGCTATGCTGCCGCAATTGCTTCTCGGCTTGCTAAAACGGTTCACACGATCGAGCGACATGGCGCCCTGGCCAGAATCGCAGCGCAGCGGCTGATTGCGCTCGGATGTGCGAATTGCATTGTCCATACCGGCGACGGCACCCGCGGCCTGGCCGATGAGGCGCCATTCGACGCGATCCTGGTCGCTGCCGGCGGCCCCTCGGTGCCTGACGCGCTTAAGCGCCAGTTGGCCGTCGGCGGCCGTCTCGTCATTCCCGTCGGCAATTTCGGGCACGAACAATCGCTGCTCCGGATTACGCGCCGGAGCCAGACTGATTACGATGAGGAGACCTTCGGGGCCGTCCGCTTCGTGCCGTTGATCGGCGAGCAAGGATGGGCCGAGGATGGCACGCGCTCGGCCAGCAACCACATCCCCGGTCATACGCGGTTGCAATCGCTGACAGACATGATCCGTGCTACTATCGAACCGTTGCCTGCCTTCGATGATCCTGCATTCGGTGTGCTGTTCGATCGCTTCGGACAATCGCGCATCGTCTTGCTGGGCGAAGCCAGTCACGGTACGTCGGAGTTCTACCAGGCACGCGCAGCGATTACGCGCCGCCTGATCGAAAAACACGGATTTACGATCGTCGCCGTCGAGGCGGATTGGCCCGACGCCGCAGCGATCGACCGGTACGTTCGCGGTCGAACGCACCGCGGAGCGTCAAGCCAGACCCCGTTCGAACGCTTTCCGACCTGGATGTGGCGAAATACGGATGTCGCCTCCTTCGTTGACTGGATGCGCAGTCGCAATGAACGAATGCCGGCAACCGATCGAGCCGGGTTCTTCGGGCTCGACATTTACAACATGCGCGACTCGATCGCGGCCGTTCTCACTTACCTCGACAAGGTCGATCCTCAATCGGCAGCGGTGGCGCGCGAACGCTACGGCTGCCTGACGCCGTGGCAGCGCGAGCCTTCGACCTATGGCCGCGCCGTCCTGACCGAGCGCTACCGGAAATGCGAGGCGGAGGTGGTTCGGCAGTGCCAGGATATTCTGAAGAAGCAGCTCGACTATGCGGCGGACGATCCAGACAGCTTCCTCGATGCCGCGCAGAACGCCCGCTTGATCGCGTCAGCGGAGCGCTACTACCGGATCATGTATTACGGCGGCGCGGAGTCCTGGAATCTACGGGATACGCATATGTTCGAGACGCTAAGCCATGTACTTGACGCACATGGTCCCCAATCCAAGGCCGTGGTCTGGGCGCACAATTCCCATATCGGAAATGCGCGTTTTACCAGCATGGGCGCGGTCCGCAACGAGCTCAACATTGGTCAGCTCTGTCGGGAGAAATTCGATGAAGCGGCGTCGCTGATCGGATTAAGCACGCATACCGGCACGGTGGCAGCGGCCTCAGATTGGGACGCCGAAATGGAAGTGATGCAGGTTCGGCCGTCTCGACCAGACAGCTATGAGCGGCTGTTTCACGATGCCGGTGCGACGCGCGGCTTGATCGAATTCCGCCGCGAGGAGGCCCTTCGTCGTCGCTTGCTCGAACCGCGCCTGGAACGCTTTATCGGCGTGATCTATCGACCGGACACCGAGCTGCAAAGCCATTATGCCGAGGCCTCACTGCCTCAACAGTTTAACGCGCTGGTGTGGTTTGACGAGACACATGCGGTGACACATTTGGGTCCTGAGCATCGTCGCAGCGCTGTCCCAGACACCTATCCGTTCGGACTCTGATTGCAGCGTGGCCAGGCCAAGAACGTTAGGTGAATCTGATGTGAAGCTTACACCGGCGTCCACTACTGCCATGCAGCCTTCATGGAAGGCTGGTCGTGAGGCGATAAGTGATGAACGCATTCTTGTCATTGAATGTCGCCAAGATCTTCGTGCAGGCCGGGCCACGATGCTCACCGCTTGTGGCAGGGAGAGATGACGATACAGGGGCGGTTCCATTTCCGCTCAGGGTCAAATGCGCCGATGGGGGCGGTTGGTTGCGATTTCGGATTGCCGCGAGAAAGCGGACTGTTGCGGAGCATGTCGCGAACTCGCATTCGCGCAAAATGGCGACGCCTGCTGAATAGCGGGTATCGGCTCATGCATCAGGAAAGCTGTGTTGACGCATAATCATCCGCCACGAGTCAATTAGCGGCATAAGAACAGCTCCCTCCGCCGCGTCACCGCACGTGTCGTTCGACTTCTGCGAAGGGGCTCAGGCCGACGTGAAGGCATCGAGCCCGTCCCAGCTGGGCTACCGCTAGTACGGATTTTGAACTGGAAAGGTCCGGCCCTAGAGGATTACGGTTCTCCTATCTTCTCGGAGGAGGACCGCCATGAGCCTCAATCAAGGTCACGATATCCAATCAGCGAGCCCGCGCAGTTCGATCGACGTTGCGCGGGAACTCGGGCCCGTGTTTCAACGACGGGCCGAGCAGGCGACGGACGAAGATTGCTTTGTAGCCGAAAACTATGAGGACTTGAAATCGTCGGGATTGGTCGAAGCCGGCGTCCCCACCGAGCTCGGGGGCCGTGGGGCGGAGGTCGATGAGCTGGCCGAGATGCTCCGTGTCCTGGCGTATCACTGCGGATCCACAGCGCTTGCATTCTCCATGCACACCCACCAGGTCGCCATCACCGCTTGGCGCTGGCGGCATCAGAAAGTGACGGCGGTGGAGAACCTACTGACACGTATCGCCCAGGAACGCATTTTCCTACTCTCAAGCGGCGGTTCGGATTGGGTCGGCGGCTCCGGCAAAGCCGAGAAGGTGGACGGCGGCTATAAGATCACCGCTCGAAAGGTTTTCTCCTCGGGCTCGCCAGCCGGGACTCTCATGATGACGGGCGCGGTGCTGCAACAGGAGTGTGAGCCGCCAATGGTGCTTCACTTTGGTGTGCCGATGAGCTCACCCCAGGTGAAGATCTTGGACACTTGGCGAGTTTTGGGTATGCGCTCGACCGGTTCGAATGACGTGATGATTGATGGCTACGTAGTGCCTGAAAGTGCCGTATCGGCGCGTCGCAAGGCTGGTGAGTGGGATCCCTTATTCCAGACGATCGCAACCATCGCACTGCCACTGATTTACTCGGTCTATGTGGGCGTTGCCGAGAGCGCACGGGATATTGCTCTCTTGCTCGCGCGGCGCAAAGAGCTCGATCATAACGTTATACAGCTGGCTGGCCGCATGGATACCGAGCTTGCTGGCGCACGGATGGCACGGCAAACCATGCTTGCAGCTGTGCGCCTGAATAAGCCGTCGGCCGAAACAGTGAACCAGGTGGTGATCGGCCGCCATCTCGTAGCGCGGCATGCAATTGCAGCGGTGGAGTTAGCAATGGAGCTCGCTGGCGGCGCGGGGTTCTATCGCGCGGCCGGTCTAGAACGGCGCTTCCGCGACATACAGGCCGCACGCTATCATCCCCTGCAGCCCGGCGCCCAAGCAAGATATACGGGTGCAATGGCTCTTGGGCTCCCAGTCGACCAAATTTACTGACGTCCCTACAGCGGGACGAGCGCCTGGTGTCTCGGCCAGTGCAGCGTCTGCGCGATGATCGCGGCCTCGCTCGATCACGACATTGCGCAGGAGATCTTCAATACGCCGCCCGGCATCCTAGCCTGGGGCGCGATCGCGCATGAGGCGCGCGCGGTCGAGGGCGGTTATCGCGTCACGGCACGCTGGGATCTTGCCTCGGGCTCGTGGCAGGCGAGCAGCTCGGGTAGCGCGCGAAATTATTGAGGATCGCCTGCCAGCCGCCTTGCTGCTGCTCGACCGAGTGAGTCGCTTCGCTATCGAAGACGACGCGGACGACAGTGCCATTTGGGCCGGGCACGAACTCGACCTCGGCTGTTCGATCGCCGAACGCGTGTTCGATCCGCTTGTGCTCGACGATCTTGGTGTAGGTGCCGGCGAAGTCGAAGCCCATGCCGCCGTCCTTGGCTTCCATCCGGGACGAGAAGGCGCCGCCTTCCCGCAGGTCACCGTCGCCTTGGTCGTATGCCAGTCGTCGGACGCTGCAGCGCTGAAGGCGAGCAAACGCGCCCTCATGGGGTTTCAAAGCTGTCGGATCATCATTGCCCGAGCTGCTGAAGCACGGCGGACCACAATGCGAGCGGCTCCCTGAGGGCTGCCGGCTCGGATGGCCTTTGGCGAACGGCCGTGTGCACCATGACGAGCTTGGAGGCCGGGTCGACCAGGATGACCTGACCGCGGATGCCGAGCAGGGCAAATCTGCGCTGCTCGCCAGGGAGCAGCCACACCTGGTAGCCGTAGCCGAAATAAGGTGTGGCCACGCGGGGCGCGAGATGGCCATCGGCTGGTCTGACGGTCGTGGCATCCAGCAGCCACTGCCGGGGGATCAATTGGCGACCTTCCCAGGCGCCGTCATGTGCGAGCAACCGCGCCAGCCGCGCATAGTCGCGCAAGGTTGCGTTGAAGCAGCAAAAGGCAATCTCCTGTCCGCTCCCGTCGATCGCCCACGACGCATCCGCTTCGGCGCCGATGGGGTCCCAGATCCGGTCGTGGAGATAGTCGGCAACCGGCATGGCCGTGGCCGAGCGCAGGACTAGGCCGAGGATTTCGGTTTCTACGCTGGCATAGTGCCATCTGGTGCCCGGCGGTGCGGTTCGGGTGTTGAATTGCGCAACGATGGCCGCGGGATCTTTCGGCTCATCGACGAACAGGGCCCGTCCAAGCCGGGCGACGTCGTCGTTCCCATCATAGATTTCCGAGAACTGGACGCCCGAAGACATGGTCAACAAGGCGCGTATCGATGTGTTTCCATATTCCGTGCCTGCAAGGCCGGGAACGTAGGTCGAGACGAGGTCGTCGATCGATTTGATTCGTCCCTCCGAGACCGCGATCCCGACCAGCATAGCCACCAGCGTCTTGGCCATGGACTGCGAGACAAAGCGGTCGTGGTCGGTCCGCGCATATTGATAGTGCTCGTACAGGATGGTGTCGTCCCTGGCGATCAGGAGTCCCGTCACCGGGTTGCGCTTGAGGTAGTCCGCGATGCTCAGACGTTCGGTGCCAAAACTGTAGGCGATCGACGGCTCCGGCGCGCGTTTGAATTGCCAGGGCGCCGTGGCGCGAACGACCGCGCGCGAGGGATAGATCTCGCCGAAATGGCTGTAGACCCCGACGAGCTTGTCGAGCTGAGGGACGCCTCCCCGCGTGCCGACCGGATAGCCGTCAGCCGCGCCGTAAAGATCGGCATCGGGACCGCTGTCTGAAAAGACCGGCCCCGGCTCGGCGCTTCGGATGTCCTCTGCGCATGCTGAAGGTGCCCAGACTGCGGCGGCGAAAATGACGGGCAAGGCAAGCCTGCGGCGCCCACGCGGCCTGCACAGCGCTCCCCATTTCATTGGATTTGCCTCCTCGCACGTTGATGTGTGTGCGCTTGTGAGAACAACATCGCAGGCCGGTGACGTGAGATATGATATCATTGCGGACGGGCCGTGTCGCCCGCGGTGGCAACCCGCCTTGCTCTCGCCCGGCAGATAGGCCACCATCCCCTGCGCGCACCATCAACAAAATCAAAAGCGCTAAGGAAACGCATGAGCAAGCCGTCAAGCTTCGACTATGGCTGGGTCGTTGTCGCCGCGGGTGCGCTGATGACCTGTGTCGGATTCGGCACGATGCTGTCGCTGGCGGTGTTTTTGCAGCCGATCTCGCAAGCGATGGGCTGGTCGCGCGCCGGCGTGTCGGCGGCCGCGACGCTGGATTTTCTCTGCATGGGGGTGGCCGCGTTCCTCTGGGGCACGCTGTCGGACCGGTTCGGCACCCGCATCGTGGTGCTTGCCGGAAGCCTGCTGCTGGGGCTCGGCCTCGTGAGCGCGAGTCAGGCAGCAAGCCTGTGGCAATTCCAGCTTTGCTTCGGCGTACTGATCGGCATTGCCGCCGGCAGCTTCTACGCGCCGATGATGGCGCTCGCGAGCGCCTGGATCGAGAAGAACCGCAGCCTCGCGGTGGCGCTGGTCTCAGCCGGCATGGGCGTCTCGCCAGTGACAATCGCGCCGACCGCGAGCTGGCTGATCGCGGCCTATGACTGGCGCACCGCGATGCTGGTGATCGGCATCGCCGCCTGGGCGCTGCTGATCCCCGCCTGCTTCCTGGTGCGTCCGGCACCCGCAGTGGCGGCCCCTGCAACGGCGGACGCGGCGCCGGAGGTCGAGCTGACCGCGGCGCAGGCGCTGCGCACCCCGCAGTTCGTCGCGCTCGCCGCTGCCCATTTCGCCTGTTGCGCCGCGCATTCCGGTCCGATCTTCCACATGGTGTCCTATGCGATGGTCTGCGGTATCGCCCCGCTGACGGCCGTGACGGTCTACAGCGTGGCCGGCGTCTCAGGCCTCGGCGGCCGCCTGCTGCTGGGCGCGCTGGCCGATCGCAGCGGCGCAAAGCCCGTGCTGGTCGGCGGGCTGCTCGTGCAAGCCATGTGCATCGCGACCTATCTCGCGGTGGCGCAGCTCGGCGAGTTCTACGCGCTCTCGGTCGTGTTCGGCCTCGCCTATGGCGGCGTGATGCCGCTCTATGCGGTGCTGGTCCGCGAATTCTTTGGCGCACGCATCATGGGCACGGTGTTCGGCGCGGTGTCGGCCTTTGCCAGCCTCGGCATGGCACTGGGGCCATGGGCCGGCGGGCTCGTGTTCGACAATTTCCAGCGCTACACGTGGCTGCACGCCGGCTCGTTCACGATCGGGCTCGCAGCGGTCGCGGTGGCACTGAGCTTTCCGACCAGACGCCGGCCATCGCTCGACTTTGGCCGCGCTGCGGCCTGACGAGGTCGCGCATGAACAGATCGCAGGCCTTCGATCTCGTCGAACGTGCCCGGGCGATCGCGCCGCTCATCGCGCGTGAAGCCGACGAGATCGAGCAGTCGCGGCGGCTGACGCCTGCCGTGGTCGCCGCACTGATCGAGAACGGGCTCTACCGCGCGCTGCTGCCGCAAAGCCTCGGCGGCACTGAAGCCCCGATTGATATCTTCATGCAAATGCTGGAGGAGATCGCGACGGCGGACGCCTCGACCGCCTGGTGTCTCGGCCAGTGCGGCGTCTGCGCGATGATCGCCGCCTGGCTCGATCATGATACTGCGCAGGAGATCTTCAATACGCCGCCCGGCATCCTTGCCTGGGGCGCGATCGGGCATGAGGCGCGCATCGTGGACGGCGGCTATCGCGTCACGGCGCGCTGGGACTTTGCCTCCGGCTCGCGGCAGGCGAGCTGGCTGGGGGCGCATGTCCGTATCGTTAATGCCGACGGCACGCCGCGGAAAAATGCCGATAGCTCGCCGGAGGTGCGCACCATTCTGTTTCCGGTCGCGAGCGCCGTGCTGCACGACGTCTGGCAGGCGATCGGGCTCGCCGGCACCGGCACCGACTCCTACGAGGTCACCGATCTCTTCATCCCCGAGCGTTTCACGGCGTTCCGCGACGTGCCGTCCGCGCTGCGCGAACAGGGTCCTCTCTACAGAATCGGCACCGGCTCGACCTTCAGCCTCGGCTTTGCGGCAGTCTCGCTCGGCGTGGCGCGCGCCACGCTGGATGCGGCCATCGCGTTGGCGCGTGGAAAACACCAGTCACTCGCGGTCAGCGCCATGCGCGATAACGGGGCGGTCCAGGGACTGATCGGCCGCACCGAGGGCGATCTTCGCGCCGCCCGCGCCTATCTCTACGCCACCGCGCACGCGATGTGGCGCGATCTCAGCGCGACCGGCGAATTCAGTCCGACGCATCGCAGCGCGGTTCGCCTCGCCGCGACCTGGACCATCCACCAATCGGCGAAGGTGGTCGACGCCGCCTATCACATGGCCGGTGCGACGGCTGTGTTCCGCAGCAATCCGTTTGAGCGACGGTTTCGCGACATGCATGCCATCGCGCAGCAGATCCAGGCGCGCGATACGCATTATGAGGATGTCGGAAAGGCGATTCTGGCGGGGCATTGATAGCGTCCTCGTCGTCCGCATCAATGCCGCGCTGTGCGGCGAGGAGGCTGATGATCTCCGCATTCGGCCTTGCCTTGCTGAACAGAAAGCCCTGACCCTCATCGCAGCCCTCGGTGCGGAGACAGCAGAGCTCGGCTTCGGTCTCGACGCCTTCGGCGGTGATGGCGACCCCGAGACCTTGCCGAGGCTGACCATGGAGCGGATGATCGCTGGCGCTTCGTACTGTCCAATCCCTAAGCTGGCTTCCTCTAATCGTGACGATCCGCCATCTCGCTGCGATCCGCCAATTCCGCGCGAGCGCTGTCGGTCGCTGCCCACCACTCACCCAGCGCATCTATCAGCGGCACGAGTGCGTGGCCGGATGGGGTCAGATCATATTCGACGCGCAACGGATATCCCTCGAATTCCGCGCGCTGGACAATGCCGGCGTCCTCAAGCTTGCGAAGCTCCAGGGCCAGCATCTTGTGCGAAATGGTAGGGTTGTCCCGGCGCAGATCGCTGAATCGCTTAGTGCCCTCCTTCAGATAGTAAATCAGAAGCGTGGGCCAGCGGCCGCTGAGCACCTGCATCACTTCCTCGATGGGACAGCGGGAAACGAGATCTTTCATTGAGGGCTCGTGGTTACCAAAAAGTGCGTAATTTACTCGGCGGCACGGCCGAGTAGGGTCTGACTGCGCTGCGCAGCGTGATCATCAGAAGTCACGGAGAACAAAGGCCATGGAACCGATCTTATTGTACGGCTTCCCGTTGGGAAGCTCTATTGGGCTCGTCGCCGCGCTCAAATGGCTGGGGAAACCCTACCGGCTGTGTCGCGTCGATATGCTCGGCGAGATGCGCGAGCCTTCCTACGCCCGCATAAACGCCCGACACGAGACGCCGGTATTGATCACCGCGGAGGGACACGTGCTGACGGAGAGCATGGCGATCGCCGCCTGGCTCGAGGCCCGAGACCCGGAGCGGCGCATCAGCTTCGACCCGCTCTCGCGTGAGGCCGACCGGATGCACCAGTTGATGGCATTCCTAAATACCGGCTTCACGGCCGCATTCAGCCCGTTGTGGTTTGCGATGGAAATGAAGTCGCCCGACCCGGCGGTGCAGTCGGCGTTGCGGACCTGGGGTCGCGAGCGAGTGATTGAGCGCCACGACAAGCTCGAGCAGATGATTGAGGGAAGCACCTTCCTGGTCGGCGACCGCCCGACCTTGGCCGATGCCGCGTTCATCGGCGTAGCCCGCTGGCTCGAATTTCATAAAGTTGCCGACAAGGAACGGTGGCCGAAGATGGCGACTCTGCGCCAGCGGCTGGAAGCCGATCCCGCCGTCATTTATGCGTCCGATCTGGAGAAAGGGGGGACCAACCGTGGAAACGGGGCGCGCGCGGGCGACGTTGAACTCGCGAAGGTCATCGAGCGGTTCGGAAGATAGAATGCCGCGCCGAAGGTCGTCGCGGCGGCATCAGAAGATACAGGTTACGGCGGGCTGAAAGTCTAATTCTTGGCCCTTGAGACGGCGTTGGGCTATAAAAGCCCCAGCATGAGTCCCCGCCGTCTCACCCTCCTCCTGCTTCTGGCTGCGCTTCTGATCGCCGGCACCGCGCTGGCCCAGGACAAGGGCAGCGTCACCCCGAAGCCGCTGCCGCCGCTCGGCAATCCGAACGATCCCACGCTCGCTGCCAAGGAGCTGTTCGCGCGCAAGCTGCTGCCGTCGAAAGGATTGGCGCATGTCTTCGGCTCCTACACCAAGGGCTGCATCGGTGGCGCCATGCAGATGCCGCTCAACGGCGACAATTGGCAGGTGATGCGGCTGTCGCGCAACCGCAACTACGGCCATCCCGATATGATCGCCCTGATCAAGCGGCTCGCGGCCAAGGCGCACAAGGACGCCGGCTGGCCTGGCATTTTGGTCGGCGACATTGCCCAGCCGCGTGGCGGGCCGGCGCTGTCGGGCCATGCCAGCCACCAGATCGGTCTCGATGCCGACATCTGGTTGACGCCGATGCCGGACCGCCGGCTCTCGCGCGAGGAACGCGAGGAGATGTCGGCGGTGATGATGGTGCGTCCCGACCGACTCGATATCGATCCGAAAGTGTTCACACCTGGCCATGTGCTGGTGCTGCGCGACGCGGCGCGGGAGCCGGCGGTGCAGCGCATCTTCGTCAACGCCGCGATCAAGAAGGCGTTGTGCCGCGAGGCCAAGGGCGACCGCGCCTGGCTGTCGAAGATCCGCCCCTGGTGGGGCCACGACTATCACTTCCACATCCGCATGCACTGCCCGGCGGGCGCTGGCGACTGCGAGGGCCAGCCGTCGCAAGCCGAGGACGAAGGCTGCAAGCCTTCCGATCTTGCTTACTGGTTCTCGGATGCGGTGCTGCACCCAAAGCCGCCGCCGGAGCCACCGAAACCGAAGCCGCCGATGACGCTGGCCGAGATGCCGGCCGCATGCAAGGCGGTGCTGCACGCGCCAGATGCGAAGCCGTGACAGGCGCGCGGTAAAAACTCCGTCAGCGGCTGATCCATGACCTCACGAATGCGCTATGGTGCAGCGTTGCGCTGCCGTAAGCGTGCGACACCCGCCGGGACGCGCATCCCGCTCCAGCCCATCCCGTCCGCATGCGCGGCGCTATCGCCGAGCACCAGCCACCGCGAGAACTCCATGCGCATCAGTGCACGCAATCAGATCAAAGGCAATGTCGTCGAGGTCACAAAGGGCGCCACGACCTCGCACATCCGCGTCGACATCGGCGACGGCACGATCGTGACGTCCTCGATCACCAACGAAGCCGTCGACGACCTCGGCATAAGGGCAGGCGGCAAGGTCACCGTTGTGATCAAGGCCTCCGATGTCATGATTGCCGTAGATTGACCATGAAATCGTCTTTCCTCGTGGCCCTGCTGCTGCTTGGCACGGCCCCCGTTCTTGTCGCTGAGGAGCCCAGCGGCTGCGACAAGTTCAAATGGCCGATCGAGCGCGACCGCACGGCGCTCACCGCGCCGGACCGTGCGAAATTCGCATCGGGCAGCGAACAGGCGGCAGTGCCGTCATCCGCCATCACGCTGGGGCTGGTCCCGCCCGCGGACGCAAAATTGCCGACGCCGCCTGAGCGCGCGCCCAAGGACGGCACCTTCGCGGGCTTCACCAGCGTCAAGGCGCCGAAGGCCGGGCTCTACTCGATCAGCCTCTCGGCCGGGGCTTGGGTTGACGTGGTCCAGGACGGGCATGTCCTCAAGCCCGTTGCCTTTAGCGGCGCGACCGATTGCGACGGCATCCGCAAGAGCATGAAATATCAGCTGTCGGCACAGCCCTTCGTGCTCCAGGTCAGCGGCGCCAAGGACAATTCGGTCTCGATCGCGATCCTGCCGGCGCAATAGGCGCCCCCTGGTTAGACAAACGGTCGCCTTTGACCTAAGACGTGTGCCTGCTATCTTTGAGCAGCGATATCCCTGCCGGCCGTAAGCCGCCGTGGGGCTCCGTGGAACAGCGCGTCCGCCCGTCGCATCAGACCCACCCAACGCCAAATTTGCGCGCGTCACCGCGCGCGAGCTCGCACGGAGCGCTATCCATGTTTCGTATTGCCGCACTTGTCACCGCCTTCGGCATCCTCGCGGGCGCGAGCCTGTCGCCCGCTAGTGCCGAGGACAAGACCATCACCGTGTTCGCGGCCGCCTCGATGAAGAACGCACTCGACGAGATCGACGCGACCTACACCGCCAAGACCGGCGTCAAGTTCAGCGTCAGCTATGCTGCGAGCTCGGTGCTCGCGAGGCAGATCGAGCAGGGCGCGCCGGCCGACGTGTTCGTCTCCGCTGACACCGACTGGATGGATTACGCCATCGCCAAGAAAGCCGTCAACGAATCCACCCGGGTCAACCTGCTCGGCAACAGCATCGTGCTGATCGCGCCGAAGGACTCAAAGGTCGATAACGTCACGATCGCGCAAGGCCTCGACCTCGCCAAGCTCGCCGGCGACGGCAGGATCGCGACCGGTGACGTGAAATCCGTGCCGGTCGGCAAATACGCCAAGGCTGCGCTCGAGAAGCTGGGCGCCTGGCGGGCCGCCGAGCCGAAATTCGCCATGGCCGAGAGCGTGCGCGCCGCGCTGACGCTGGTGGCGCGCGGCGAGGCCGTGCTCGGCATCGTCTATGCGACCGACGCCAAGGTCGAGCCGGACGTGAAGATCGTCGGCACCTTCCCGGCCGATTCGCATCCCGCGATCATCTATCCCGTCGCCGCGACCACGACCGCGAAGGGCGAGACCAGCGACTATCTTGCCTTCCTGCGCTCGACGGTCGCCAAGACCATTCTGGAGAAATACGGCTTCAAGTTCCTTATCAGCCCCACCACATGATATCTCCGGCTTGATGTCCGAGATTTCACCCGCGGAATGGACGGCGATCCTGCTTTCGCTCAAGGTCGCCGTCATCGCAACGCTGGTGGCGACGCCGTTCGGCATCGCGCTGGCATGGCTGCTCGCGCGGCGCGATTTCTGGGGCAAGTCGCTGCTCGACGCACTCGTGCATCTGCCGCTGGTGCTGCCGCCCGTGGTCACCGGCTATCTGCTGCTGCTTAGCTTCGGCCGCCGCGGCCTCCTCGGCGGTTTCCTCGCCGACAATCTCGGCATCGTCTTCGCTTTCCGCTGGACCGGCGCTGCGCTCGCCTGCGGCGTGATGTCGTTTCCGCTTCTCGTGCGGCCGATGCGGCTGTCGATCGAGGCGATCGACCGCCGGCTCGAGCAGGCCGCCGAGACGCTTGGCGCGGCGCCGTGGAAGGTGTTCTTCACGGTGACGCTGCCGCTCGCGCTGCCCGGCGTGCTCGCCGGCATGGTGCTCGGCTTCGCCAAGGCGATCGGCGAGTTCGGTGCCACCATCACCTTCGTCTCCAACATTCCCGGTGAGACCCAGACGATCTCGTCTGCGATCTATTCGCTGATCCAGACCCCCGACGGCGACGCCGCGGCGGGACGACTCGTCATCGTCTCGATCGTGCTCGCGCTCGGCGCTCTGATCGCGGCCGAGTGGTTCGCCCGCCGCGCCACCGCGCGGCTGCACGGGAATTGACCATGCTGCGTGTGGATGTCGAAAAACAGCTCGGCGAATTCTCGCTGCACGCGTCCTTCACCGGCGAGGGACGCGTCATCGGGCTGTTCGGCGCCTCGGGCGCCGGCAAGACATCGCTGGTCAACATGATTGCAGGCCTGTTGCGGCCCGACCGCGGCAGCATCGTGATCGACGGCGAAACCGTCGACGACACCGCGGCCGGCATCCATGTGCCGACCTGGCGCCGCCGCGTCGGCTACGTCTTCCAGGATGCGCGGCTGTTTCCGCATCTCAATGTCGCGCAGAATCTCGACTATGGACGGCAGATGAACCGCCTCGCACCCGATCCGGCCCAGCACAAGCGCATCGTCGACCTGCTTGATATCGGCACCCTGCTCGGCCGCCGCCCCGGGAAGCTCTCCGGCGGCGAGCGCCAGCGCGTCGCGCTCGGCCGCGCGCTGCTGTCGAAGCCACGCCTCCTGCTGCTTGACGAGCCGCTCGGCGCGCTCGACGAAGGCCGCAAGCTCGAGATCCTGCCTTATCTGATGCGGCTCCGCGATGAAGCCAACGTGCCGATGGTCTATGTCAGCCACGACGCCGCCGAGCTGCGCCAGCTCGCCACGCAGATCGTGATGCTGAAGCAGGGCCGCGTGACGTCGTTCGGCGGGGTGAAGGTGCTGACATAAAGACGCAGCCGGAAATCCGGCTGCGCGGCCATATCATTCAGAGCTACCAGCCTCGCTCGACGTTGCGCACCTCACCCGTCCTCGCGTCAACGTAGACTTCCATCCAGCGGCCTGCACGATCCCGCCCATCAACCTCCCATTCGTCGCCGAGGAAGTTGGTGTGGGAGACCGTCACGACGCCAAGATCTGTCGCGACGTCGAGCGCGACCTGCATCGAGATCTGATCGCCGGTATCGTAGGCCATCGCCGGTGCGGCAGCGCCGAGCGCGAGGGCTGTTGCGATCGGAAGGATGAACTTTCGCATTGGCATACTCCTGCGGTCCAAGCTGTTACGCGGCTTAGAACGAGCGGCATGGCAGAGTGTTCCGGGTTTCGACGTCACGAAACCGCGCAAATCTTCGGCGGTTGCGGCGATTTGGTGGCGGTTCCTCATCGTGATTGTCCTGGCAAAAGCCAGGACGACACCCAAATCAGACCCCCGCCACCGACGCCCAGACGTCGGCGAGCTTGCGCCGTAGCGCCTGCGCACGCGTCAGCGGCGTCGGGGTCTCGTCCTCTTCCGGCAGGCGCAGGCCAACGACGTTGACGCGGCCGCCGGAGATCGAGCGCGCGACCAGCACAATCGTATCCAGCGCAAGCTCGGCGCCCTCTTTTGGCGCGTGATCGAGATGAACGTCGAAATAATCAGCCAGCGTCAGCTTACTTTCCTCCTTGTCGACCTTCACGCCGTAGATCTCGGCGAGCTCGGCGAGCGTGTGCTCGCCCGAGACCATGAAGTCGCCGAGCAGATGCGGATCGGGCGCCGAGCTCGGCTGCATGTCGACGAAGAAGCGGTCGAGTGCCTCCGCCTTTTCCGGCGGCGCCAGCAGGTAGATGTAATCGCCGGGCGCGATTGGATCGGCCTCCACCGGCGTCAGGATGTTCTCGTTGCGGATGACGAGCGTCGGCTTGGACCAGGATGGAATCAGTCCGCGGCGAAAATACAAGCTCTTCGGCCGCACCGGATAGCCGACCAGTTGCTGTTCGAGCTGGCCCGGCAGATCGAGTTCGACGCGGCGCGGGCCGCGCTCGGCGCGCGGCAGCGCCACGTGCAGCTTGCGCGCGGCGGGCGCCAGCGTCCAGCCTTGCAGCAGCAGCGAGATGATGACGACGACGAAAGCGACGTCGAAATAGAGATAGGCCTTGGACAGGCCGACCAGCATCGGGATCGAGGCCAGGAAGATCGCGACCGCGCCGCGCAGGCCGGTCCAGGCGATGAAGACTTTCTCGCGCCACTTGAAGCGGAACGGCGCAAGGCACACGAACACGGCAAGCGGCCGCGCGACCAGCATCAAGACGAGCGCGACGCCGACGGCCGGCAGCACGCTGGCGCCAAGCCGGCTCGGCGAGACCAAGAGGCCGAGCAGCACGAACATCACGATCTGCGCCAGCCAGGTCGCGGCGTCCAGGAAGGCCACCACCGAATTATGCGCGCGCGTCGGCCGGTTGCCGATAATGATTCCGGCGAGATAGACTGCAAGAAAACCGGAAGCGTGCATGATCTGCGAGCCGCCGAAGATGACGAGCGCGCCGGTCGTCACGAACGGCGCATGCAGGCCCTGCGGCAGCGCCACCTGGTTGAGCGCGATGACGACCAGGCGTCCACCGATCACGCCGACGACGGCACCCAGCACCGCCTCCTGGACGAACTCCATCAGCACATGGCCGGGCGAGCTCGAGCCGAGCGAGATGTACTCGACCAGCATGAGCGTGAGGAAGATCGCAAACGGATCGTTGGTGCCGGATTCCGCCTCCAGTGTCGCACCGACGCGCGGGCGCAGGCGCAGGCCCTGGGTGTGCACCAGCAGAAAAACCGCGGCGGCGTCGGTCGAGGCGACCACAGCGCCGACCAGCAACGATTCCGACCAGTTGAGATCGAGCGCGTATTTCGCGAATGGCGCGGTGATCAGCGCCGTCAGCAGCACGCCGATGGTCGCCAGCACCACGGAGGGCGCGAGCACGGTGCGGATGCTGGCAAAGCGCGTCCGCAGGCCGCCGTCGAACAGGATCAGGGCGAGCGCCACCGAGCCGACCAGATAGGTGGTGCGGACGTCGTCGAACTGGAGCTGCCCGGGCCCCGAATCGCCGGCGAGCATGCCGATCGCAAGGAAGACAAGCAGCAATGGCGCGCCAAAGCGCAGCGCAAGCAGGCTCGAGAGGATGCCGGCCATGACGAGAACAGCGCCGAGCAATATGGCGAGGCTGACGGAGTCGAGGGAGGCCATCCACCTTCCGGGTAAAAATCGCTGGATTTGCATCCTTATCGTCGGCGGACTCGCGCGCCAACCTATTTTCTCCCGCTCGCGGCAATCTGCCCGCATTTTGCGGCCTTAACGCGCATCACTTCGCGGTGTATCGATGGTCCGGCCGTGCCCTTTGTGGGATTCTGCGGCGCCCTCGAATCAAAATCCTCCCGCCCGCTTCCCGACGAGACCGACCCGATGGACATGGACCTCAAGGACTTCATGGAGTTCGTGCAGACGACCGCGCGCAGCGTCGGGGCGGAAATCTCCTCACCCTGGTTCTACCTGCAATTCGGTCTCATCCTGGCCGCCGCCGGCATGGCCTATGCCGCGGAGGCCGCCATTCGCAGCCGCCTCGACATGACGTCGCTGGCAATGCGCTGGCCGCTGCCGCTCCGGCACTTCGTCCGGGTGATGGTCGCGAGCGCCTCGACGGCGGTTTTCACCCTGCTCGTGATCATTTCGCGCGTGGTGATGTACCACGCGACCTGGCCGAGCCGCAGCTATCTGTTGATGGTCGCGGCCAAGCTCGGACTGGCCTGGCTGGTGATCCGGCTCCTCACTTCGGTGCTGCGCAACGCCTTCATCGTCAAGCTAGTGTCGATCACGGCGTGGTTCATCGCCGCGCTCTCCATCCTCGGCCAGCTCGATGCGACGGTCGAGCTGCTCGATTCCTTCGCGATCGTGCTCGGCGGCCTGCGCCTGACCCCGCTCTTGGCGCTCAAGGCCGGCGCGCTGCTGCTGATCGCGCTCTGGCTGACCAACATCGCGAGCAATTTCGCCGAGAGCCGGATCAATGCGACCACCGATTTGACGCCGTCGGTGCAGGTGCTGCTGGTCAAGATCATCCGCATCGGGCTGCTTGCGGTCGCGATCGTGATCGCGCTCGGGGCGGTCGGGATCGATCTGTCGGCGCTCGCGGTATTCTCCGGCGCGGTCGGTGTCGGCATCGGTATCGGCCTGCAGAAGATCGTGGCCAATTTCATTTCCGGCATCATCCTGCTCGCCGACAAGTCGGTGAAGCCCGGCGACCTCGTCACCATCGGCGACAATACCGGGCGGATCAGCGCGATGAAGACGCGCTATATTTCCGTCGCGGCCGGCGACGGGCGCGAATTCCTGGTGCCGAACGAGGATCTGGTGACGCAGAAAGTCGTGAACTGGACCTATACCGACAAGAACACGCTGGTGAAGATCGCCTTCGGCACCAATTACGACGCCGACCCGCGCCTCGTCTGCAAGCTCGCCGCCGAGACCGCCGCCGCCCATCCGCGCGCGCAGAAGGGCAAGCCGCCGAACAGCATTTTGACCGAGTTCGCCGAGGCCGGCATGAAGTTCTCGCTGACGTTCTGGATCGCGGACCCCGACGGTATGGATAACGTCAAGAGCGACGTGATGCTGGCGCTGTGGGACGCCTTCAAGCGCGAGGGCATCCGGGTTCCCTACCCCGTCCGCGAAATCCGCGTGCGCGGCGCCCTGCCGGTCGAAACGGCCGTAGAAGTCCCGAATTAGGCCCGCTTTCGGGTGCAAACATCACGCTTGGCTTGCATGAAGGCCCGCAATCATTAGATTGGAGCCTGAAATCAAGCCTTTCCGCCGACATTGAGCCCCTTTGGAAGATCGCGCCCGCATGAGTTACGTCGAAGCCACCGAGACCTCCCTGCGCAAGACCGGACAGATCAAGCTGCATGGGCCGAGCGCCTTTGCCGGCATGCGCAAGGCGGGGGCGCTGGTGGCCAAGTGCCTCGACGACCTCACCGATATCGTCGGCCCCGGCGTGCCGACCTCGCGCATCGACGAATTCGTCCGCGACTTCGCCTTCAGCCACAACGCCTATCCGGCGACGCTGATGTACCGCGGCTACCGTTACTCGACCTGCACCTCGCTCAACCACGTGGTCTGCCATGGCATGCCCGGCGACCGCCCGCTGAAGGAAGGCGACATCGTCAACATCGACGTCACCTTCATCGTCGACGGCTGGTACGGCGATTCCAGCCGGATGTATGCGGTCGGCCCGATCGCGCGCAAAGCCGAGCGGCTGATCGAAGTCACCTATGAAGCGATGATGCGCGGCATCGCCGCGGTGAAGCCCGGCGCCACCACCGGCGACATTGGCCACGCCATCCAGAGTTTCGTCGAGCCGCAGGGCATGAGCGTGGTGCGCGATTTCTGCGGGCACGGCCTCGGGCGCATGTTCCACGACGAGCCGAACATCATCCATATCGGCCGGCCCGGCGAGGGCGTCCAGCTCAAGCCCGGCATGTTCTTCACCATCGAGCCGATGATCAATCTCGGCAAGCCGCATGTCAAAATCCTCTCCGACGGCTGGACCGCGGTGACCCGCGACCGCTCGCTGTCGGCGCAGTTCGAGCACTCGGTCGGCGTGACGGCGACGGGCGTCGAGATCTTCACGCTGTCGGAGCGGCATGGCGAGAAGCAGATCGGGTGAGGCTTTGGGCCGCCGGCCTACAATGAACGGCGCTTGCTATCGCAATTGACGGTTGCAAAGCTGCGGTTCCGCGGCAATGCTGGCGGCCGATGCCCGCCAAATCCGACCACGACAAGAGCAAACCTGAGGACGCGCCGCATTATCACGGCCATCGCGAGCGGCTGCGCGAGCGCTTCTACAGCGCCGGCGCGGATGCGCTCAGCGACTACGAGCTGCTGGAGATGGCGCTGTTTGCCGCGCTGCCGCGGCGCGACACCAAGCCACTCGCAAAGACCTTGATAAAGACTTTCGGCTCGTTCGCCGAGGTCGTGCATGCGCCGGTGGCGCGCCTGCGCGAGGTCGAGGGCATCGGCGAATCCGCGATCAACCAGCTCAAGCTGATCGCAGCAGCGGCGCACCGCGTCGCCAAAGGCGACGTCAACAGCCGCAACGCGCTCTCGTCCTGGAACGAGGTGATCGACTATTGCCGCACCAGCATGGCCTTCGCCGACAAGGAGCAATTCCGCCTGCTCTTCCTCGACAAGCGCAACCAGCTCATCGCCGACGAGGTGCAGCAGACCGGCACCATCGACCACACCCCGGTTTATCCCCGCGAGGTGATCAAGCGCGCGCTCGAACTCTCCGCGACCGCGCTGATCCTGGTGCACAACCATCCCTCGGGCGATCCCTCGCCCTCGCAAGCCGATATCCAGATGACGAAAGCGATCATCGACATCGCAAAGCCGCTCGGGATTTCCGTGCACGACCACATCATCGTCGGCAGAAGCGGCCACGCCAGCCTGCGCGGGATGCGCTTGATCTAGCAGGCCGGGACGTCAATTCATGGCTCGACCCAGCGCTGCACCGCTTCGACTGTGTCGGCCGGCGTCGTGTTGAAGCAGATCGCGGCTTCCGGCGCCAGGCGGTGGACGAGGTTGAGCACCTTCTCGAACAGCAGCAGCCGTTCCTTCGGCTCGCGGAGCCCGGCGCCGATCACGATGCAGTCGAAGCGCTCGTCGCGCAGCGCCGCCGTCACGGCAGCCTCCGCAGTCGCATCGAGATCGATCAGACAGCTCGTGACCTCGAAGCCGAGACCGCGCAGCCGCAGGAGCTGGGCCTCGATGTAGCTGCGGACATGTTCGGGCGTGAGCTGCGGGAATGCGCTATAATCCGCATTGCCGGGCTCGATGCCGATCGCGAGGATGCGCTTGGCCATGCGGATCTCCCAACGAAATCGCTCTTTCGTCAACGGGCTGCCCTGCAGCGGGTTCCGCGTTCACACCCGTCGTTCGGCAGCGCGGAAGGCTTGCCTATTGACGCAGCATGATCAAGGGATCGGCGGTATCGGGGACGCGCCGCCACTGCGCGTTGTCGTCGGCCTCGAACTGCCAGGCTTCGCCTGATTTCGACATCAGGAGGATCTGGCCGCGCTCGAGCCGCCATTGCGTCGGGTTGAATTGCGCGATCGCCGCGTCGCATTTCGGCTTGAGGAAGACCTGGAAATTGTCCGCGCCCGCCTCGGTGTTGGTCAGCGTCAGCCCGCACACCGGCTGGCCGTTGCCGCGCACCATCGACCAGTCGCCGATCATCTGGTCCATCGATTTGGCCATCGATCGCGCCGCGGCGAGATCCTGCAGGATGTAGACACCCTCGCCCTGGCGCAGGCCCTCGAAGATGCCGGCCTCGACCTCGGTAAAGTCGATCACGGCTTCACCGGTGGCGTCCTGCAAGCGGACGATGTCGAGGCCCCGGACGTTCCAGGCGACGATGTCCTTGGTGAAGGGCAGCGCGGTCTTGCAGGCCGGCTCCAGCTCCAGCTTAAAACCCTGGCCCTTGGCGTCGCCCTTGAGGGTGACGACGCAGGTCTTGTTGCGCTCGGTTGTCGAGAGCTCCCACTGCCCGGGCATCTGCTTCTTCAGGGTCGCCGCATCCTGCGCGTGCGCAGGATCGATCGCGGCAGCACATGCCGCGATCATCAATGCAACGCCCCGAAGAGCTCTCATCAGCGCCCCCTAAACGGCGTTTCCGCAACCGGTGTCAGCGGCGCCTTGCCGGCGAACCAGGCCTTGAGATTGTCGACGACGAGTTGGTCCATCGCGTTGCGCGTCACCACCGAGGCCGAGCCGATATGCGGCAGCAGCACCACGTTCTGCATGGTCTTGAGCTCGTCCGGCACGTTCGGCTCCGCCGCGAACACGTCGAGGCCGGCGGCGAGGATGGTGCCTGATTTCAGTGCCTGGACCAGCGCCGGCTCGTCGACCACCGAGCCGCGCGCGACGTTGATGAGCACGCCGCGCGGGCCGAGCGCCTTGAGCACCTCGGCGTTGATCATCTTGTCGGTGCTGGCGCCGCCGGGCACGATCACCATCAGCGTGTCCACCGCCTTCGCCATCTCGATCAAATCAGGGTAGTGCTTGTAGGAGACATCCTTGGATGGGTTACGGGAATGGTAGACCACAGGCACCAGCGAGGCATCGAGCCGGCGCGCGATGGCCTGGCCGATCCGTCCCATGCCGACGATGCCGACCTTGCGGTCACGCAGCGAGCCGACGCTGAGCGGATAGTTCTGCGTCTGCCACAGTCCGGAGCGGACGTAGCGATCGGCCTTGATGAACTCGCGCAGCGTGGAGATCAGAAGGCCCATCGCGACATCGGCGACCTCCTCGGTGAGGACATCGGGCGTGTTGGTGACGATGATATTGTGCTCGGCCGCGTATTTGGCGTCGATGTGATCATAGCCGACGCCGAAGCTCGCCACCATTTCCAGCTTCGGCAGCTGCGACAGTGAATCCTTGTCGGCGCGCACGGTGTGATACGTCACGGCGACGCCGCGGATCCTGTCGCGGACCGCCGCCGTCAGCCGCTCGAGGTCACCGCGCGTCTCGGCCTTGTGCACGACGAAATGGTCGGAAAACCCGTTCTCGAGGATCGGCCGCACCGGTCCATAAATCAAAAGATCGATCTTTTCGGACGAAATCGAACCGGCGGTCATCAGTTTTCCTTTCCAAGCGCGCTCTCATGCCAGCGCCGTAAAACGAGGTGCGAAACTAGCGCCAGCACCCCATAGATGACAATCCCGGCGAGCGACAGCAAAAGCAGCGCAGCGAACATGCGGGGTATGTTCAATCGATAGCCTGACTCGGCGATCCTGTAGGCGAGCCCGGAGCCGGCACCGGCCGTTCCCGCTGCAATCTCGGCCACGACCGCGCCGATCAGCGACAGGCCGCCGGCGATGCGCAAGCCGCCGAGGATGTGGGGCAGCGCCGCGGGCAGCTTGAGAAAGCGCAGCGTCTGCGGCTTTGATGCGCCATAGAGCTGGAACAGGCCGGCGAGATTGCGGTCGACCGAATTCAGCCCGAGCGTGGTGTTGGACAGCACCGGGAAAAAGGCAACGATGAAGGCGCAGACCACCACCGCGGTCTGCTGCTCCAGATAGATCAGCAAGAGCGGCGCAATCGCGATGACCGGCGTCACCTGGAGCACGATGGCATAGGGGAACAGCGAATATTCCACCCATTTCGACTGGTTGAACAAGAGCGCCAGCCCGATGCCGCCGATGCTCGCTGCCACAAAACCTTCTAGCGTGGTCAGAAGCGTGGTGGCGAGCGACTGCGACAGCACCGCCCAATCCTTGATCAGCGTCAGAAAGATGACGGAGGGCGCCGGCAGCACGTAGGGCGGAATCTCCTTGATACGGACCACCAGTTCCCAGGCGAGAAGGCCGGCCGCGAACACGAGGACGGGCGGCACGAGGCGCATTGCACGTTGCGCGCCGGACGGCTTTGCGGTGACCGCAGCTTGCACGTTCATAGCGTCGATTGCCCCGCATAGGACGGCGCCAAGGCCGCCGACACCCTGCGGCAATAATCGGAATAGGCGACTGAAGTACGAAACTCCTCGCCCCGCGGCTCGACCGTCTCGATGCGGAGGTCGGCCTGGATGCGGCCGGGCCGCGCCGTCATCACCACCACGCGCTGCGACAGGTAAACGGATTCGAACACCGAATGGGTGACGAAGATGACCGTCTTGCCGAGGCTGCGCCACAGCGCGAGCAAATCATTGTTGAGGCGGAAGCGCGTGATCTCGTCGAGCGCCGCGAACGGCTCGTCCATCAGCAGGATATCGGGATCGGTGACGAGCGCGCGCGCCAGCGACACCCGCATCTTCATGCCGCCGGAGAGCTCGCGCGGAAAGGCCTCGGCAAAATCGGCAAGGCCGACGCTGGCGAGCGCCGCCTCGGCACGCGCGCACGCCTCGGCCTTCGGAACGCGACCAAGCCTCAGGGGTAGCCGCACGTTCTCGCGCACGCTGGTCCAGGGCATCAGGGTCGGCTCCTGGAACACGAAGCCGATGCCGTGGCCCGGCTGCGGCACGCCTTCGCGGCGCGCCACCCGCACGATTCCGGACGAGGGCGTGCTGAGCCCCGCGATCAGCCGCAGCGCCGTCGACTTGCCGCAACCCGACGGACCCAGCAGCGAGATGAACTCGCCCTTGCGCACGGCGAGGTCGAGCGGGCCGAGGGCCATGACGCCGTTGTCATAGGCTTTCGTCACGCCGCGGAGGCTGACGGCGAGCGCCGTCAGGCTGGCCTCGACGGCGGGCGAGGTTGAGCTCTCTAGCATTGGCCGCAGGCTGTTGTGAGACGCGGTCGGGCCGCGTCCTTCACCTCTCCCCATCGGGGAGAGGTCGGCGCGCAGCGCCGGGTGAGGGGGCTCAGGTCACACCAGGGAGCGTAACCCCTCACCCGCATCGCATCTGACGATGCGATGCGACCTCTCCCTTCGGGAGAGGTGTAGGACACCGAGCCGCCTGCGCCAGATCTCAACATGCGTTACGGCTTGCTCGGGCGCAGCTCGACGCCGACGCCCTTGTTGACGAAGCGCAGCGTATAGGATTTGCGGAAGTCGAGATCGGGCTTCACCACGCCCGCCTTCACCATCTTGTTGAAGAAGGAAGCGTAGCGCTCGTCGCTCATGGCGCCGATGCCGTTCTTCAGGCTGTCGCCGGAATCGACGATGCCGTGCTCTTTCATCTTGGCGACGGAGTAGGCGAGCAGATCATCGGTCATCTCGGGATTGAGCTTCTTGATCATGGCATTTCCAGCGGAATTGTCGCGGTAGATGTAATTGTACCAGCCGATCATGGAGGCATCGACGAAGCGCTGCACCAGATCCGGCTTCTTCTCGACCACGTCGCGGCGGGTTTCGATCAGGGTCGAATAGGTATTGAAGCCGTAATCGGCGAGCAGCAGTACGTTGGGCTTGAAGCCGGCCGCCTTCTCGACTGCGAAGGGCTCGGATGTCACGTAGCCCTGCATGGCGCTCTTGGGGTTGGCGATGAAGGGCTGAGGATTGAAATTATAGGGGCGGACGTTCTTCTCGCTGAATCCATATTCGGACTTCAGCCACTGGAAGTAGCTGGTCATGCCCTCCTTGGAGACGAACAGCGTCAGCGGCTTGAGATCCTCAATCTTGGCGACCTTGGCATCGGGCTGCGTCAGCATCACCTGCGGATCTTTCTGGAAGATCGCGGCGATGGTGATGACGGGAACGTCGTTGGCGACCGCATCGAACGACATCAGCGTGTTCGCGGCCATGAAGAAATCGATCTTGCCGGCGATCAGCAGCATCCGATTGTTCTCGTTGGGCCCGCCGGGGACGATGGTGACGTCGAGCCCGTAACGCTTGTAGGTGCCGTCGGCGACCGCCTGGAAGAAGCCGCCATGCTCGGCCTCGGCGACCCAATTGGTGCCGAAGGTGACCTTGTCGAGCGTTTCGGCCCCCACCGGGACGCTTCCGATCAAAGCGGCCATCAAGCCCGCCGTTAACGCTCGCCGCAGATGAGAAGGGCTCATGAAGGGACTCCGTCGATCGTTGCTGGCCCAATCGCGTCTGGCTCATGTGAACGCAACGCGATAAAACCGCATGAAGTTCGGGGACGCGAGCCGTCCGGGCCCGCGTCCCCTCATACCCCAAATTACGTGACAAATTCGGGCAAAGAAACCTCCAAGGAAAGTTCAATGATGCCGTCCCGCGACTGGACCGAGATCCGCTGGGCCGATGTTGCCCCGGCCGAGGCCTCGCGTTGGATTGCGGTGCTGCCGCTGGCGGCGACCGAGCAGCATGGCCCGCATCTGCCGCTCGAAACCGACGTGCTGATTGCGGATGCCTATCTCGCGCGCGTGCGCGAGCTGCTGCCCGAAACTGTTCCGGCCAGTTTCCTGCCCGTTGAACCAGTCGGCATCTCCACCGAGCATATCGACTATCCGGGCACGCAGACGCTGCCGACCGACGTTGCGCTGAAGCGATGGACAGGCATCGGCGAAGACGTCGCCCGACGCGGGTTAAGGAAGCTCGTCATCATCACCAGCCATGGCGGCAACAGCGCGGCGATGATGCTGGTGGCGCAGGATCTTCGCGCGCACCAGAAACTGTTCGTGGTGACGACGTCGTGGTCGCGGCTGTCGGGCGCCGACAAACTGTTCTCGGCGGACGAAGTTCGCCACGGCATTCATGGCGGTGCGATCGAGACCTCGATCATGCTGGCGCGCTACCCCGATCAGGTGCGCAAAGATGCGATCGCGGATTTTCCCGCGAGCAGCATCGCGATCGAGCAGCAATATCGCTGGCTGTCGACGCAGCGCCCCGCGCCGTTCGCCTGGCAGGCGCAGGATCTCAACGCCAGTGGCGCAGTCGGCAATGCGACTTTGGCCGTTGCAGAAAAGGGCGAACGCCTGATCGATCAGGGCGCGACGGCCTTTTGCAAGCTGCTGATTGAAGTCGATAACTTCGACGTGAACAGGCTCGCCAAGGGGCCCCTCGGCTAGATCCCATGCTCCTGGAATTGTTCAGGAAAGCACAGGGCTCCGCGACCGCATCTGCCGGCTTCGAACCGGACGCGCGCAGCCTCCGTCCAATTGGGCACGCGGGCCACAACGGACCGCCTCAACCCCGGATGGAGTTTCACATGTCGATCAAGACCAGGATTGCCGCTGTCGCTCTCGCTGCCCTCGCCGTGACAGGCGGCATCGTGTCCACCGCCTCGCAGGCCGAAGCCAAGCCGCTTGGCTGGGGCTGGGGTGTGGGCGCCGGCACCGCCACTGCCGCCGTCGTCGGCTCCGCAATCGCCGTCAGCAACGATCCCTATTACTACGGCTATCACCGCTGCGGCTGGGTCGCCCAGTACAACGCTTTCGGCCAGTACGTCGGCCGCGTTCGTACCTGCTACTGACTTGAGTACCTGAGGCCGATCTCACGTGGATCCTGCGTCCGACACGGGCGCCTCATCCACCCCGTGTCGTGCCCCCGACCCCGCCCGGCTGTCCCCCCGGGCGGGGTCATCTGTTTTCGGGCCGCGACCCTGTTGCAGGCCCGTCACATGAGGGTGCGAACCAACACCTGCGGCAATTGACACCAGTTGCTATTGAGAATTACTCGCAATAAAGTTCGCAACAGGCACAGGTGCTTGGGACGGAATCGCGTCGAATCGAGATCATCTCGCCCGATCGCATGCCAACCAAGACCTGATGACAGGGTCGCCACGAATCGGCAGGGATGCCGCAGCATCGGGACACATTCGCGTTTGGGGGCGTGCGTTTTGACGTTGAGAGGTCACCGTTACCGGTACTTGCGGACGGCCGCGGCGATTGCGACGGGCGTGCTGGCTTTTCCCGCCACAGGCACCGCGGCCGATCTGCCGCTGAAGGCCCCGGCGCTGAGAGCGGTCTATGACTGGACGGGGCTCTATATCGGCGCGCATGCCGGCTATGGCCGAGGTTCGTCGCACTTTGCGCTGAACGACGGGGCTGCAATCAGCGACAGCGGCGTCTTCAGCGGCATGATGGGCGGCGTGCAGGCCGGCTACAATTACCGGCTCAATTCCGGGTGGCTGGTTGGTATCGAAGGCGATTTTTCGTTTCCCAATTACATCACCTCGAACTCGATCGTCTCCTTCCTTTCGACCCCCGCCAACACCGTCACGCAGCAATGGGACTACACCGCGAGCTTGCGTGGCCGCGTCGGCTACACCAGCGGTCCGTGGCTGCTCTACGTCACCGGCGGCTTTGCCTGGATGGGCGAGCGCTATTTCGACGCGCCGGCTTCCAGTGCCGAAATCCCAAAAATCCTGAACACGCGGCCCGGCTGGGTCGCAGGCGCCGGCATCGAATACGGCTTCGCGCCCCATTGGAGTGCGCGGCTCGAATATCTCTACAGCCGCTTCGATGGCGCCAACGTCGCCTTCTCGACGGGGGCCCAATACAGCTCATCGTCGCTGGAGTTCCAGCAGATCAGGCTCGGCCTCAACCGCAAGGTCGATTGGGAGGGCCTGCCGAGCTACGTCCCGAAGAGCTCCCTGACCGACACGGAATCGGATCGCTGGGAGATTCACGGCCAGAGCACCTATCTGCCGCAAGGCTATCCGTCGTTCCCCGCCCTCTACACGGGGCCGAATTCGCTCTCCCCGTCGGCGCAGGCCAAAGCGACCTGGAGCAACAGCCTGTTCCTGAACGCACGGCTCTGGGACGGCGGCGAGGTCTATTACAATCCCGAGCTGCTCCAGGGGTTTGGACTGAACGACACCGTTGGCGCCGCCGGCTTCCCCAACGGCGAAGCGCAGAAGTCGAACTTCCCCTATCCGCATTACAATACCTCGCGCCTATTCGTGCGCCAGACCTTCGGCTTCGGCGGCGAGCAAGAGGAGCTCGCGAGCGGCCAGTTGCAGCTCGGGCAGAAGGTCGACGTGTCCCGCCTCACCTTGCAGGCCGGCAAGTTCGCGGTGGTCGACGTGTTCGACGGCAATGCCTACGCCAAGGACACCCGCAAGGACTTCATGAACTGGTCGCTATGGGCGCCGGGCGCCTTCGACTATTCCGCCGACAAGGTCGGCCTCACCTATGGCGTCACCGCCGAGCTCAACCAGAAGCAATGGGCGTTGCGCGGCGGCTATTTCCTGATGGTCGCAGAGCCCAATTCGAATCATTTCGACACCAAGGTCGCAGAGCGCGGCCAGTACGTGGTCGAGCTCGAGACGCGCTTCTCGCTGTTCGGCCACCCCGGCAAGCTCAGGACCATGGGCTGGCTCGACAGCGCCAACATGGGCAGCTTCCGCGAGACGCTGGACAATCCCGCGCTCAATCTCGACATCGCGCAGACCCGGCGCGGCCGCATCAAGGTCGGCTACGTCGTCAATCTCGAGCAGGCGATCACCGACGACCTCGGACTGTTCGGCCGCTGGAGCTGGAACGACGGCAAGTTCGAGACGATTGCCTTCACCGACATCAACCGCAGCCTGTCCGCCGGCCTTTCGATCAAGGGCACGAGATGGGGCCGGCCCGACGACGTGATCGGCATCGGCGGCGCCGTCAATGCGATCTCGCAGGATTATCGTGACTTCCTGGCCGCCGGTGGCCTCGGCGTGCTCATCGGCGACGGCGCGCTCAACTACCGCAAGGAGCGCATCCTCGAGACGTATTACGCCTACGCGCTGAACAAGAACCTCACCGTCACAGCCGACTACCAGCTCATCGTCAATCCCGCCTACAACGCCGACCGCGGACCGGTGTCGGTGTTTTCGGGACGGCTGCACGGGGAGTTCTGAGTAGCGAGCCAACCGCAAGGCTTCTTGGCGACAGAATGCGCGCCTCGTCCTTCGAGACGCCCGCTGCGCGGGCTCCTCAGGATGAGGCTAAGCTACGCCGGTGCTTGTCGAATTGCGACCGCGCACTCAGTCCTCATCCTGTGAGGAGCGCGCATTGCGCGCGTCCAGCGCGCAGGAACCATCGATCATGCGGTTCCCGCGGCGCCAGATGCGGCGGGATTGTGTCTCGCTGAATACCTATATCAAGGCCTGGGCGCCCAGCACACTCGCTTACCTCGGAACATCAATGCTCTCGATCGAACTCGTCATCGTCGTCGTCCTGATCGTCATCAACGGCCTGCTGTCCATGTCCGAGCTCGCCGTAGTGTCGTCCCGCCCGGCGCGGCTGTCGTTGCTCGCCGCCAAGGGCGTGCGCGGCGCCGAGCGGGCGCTGACGCTTTCGGCCGATCCTGGCAAATTCCTCTCGACGGTGCAGATCGGCATCACGCTGGTCGGCGTGCTTTCCGGCGCATTCTCCGGCGCGACGCTCGGGCAGCGGCTGACGCAATGGCTGCTTGAGCTCGGCATGTCCCCAGGCATTGCCGACATCGTCGGCGTCGGCATCGTCGTCACGCTCATCACCTACGCCACCCTGATCGTCGGCGAACTGGTGCCGAAGCAGGTGGCACTGCGCGACCCCGAAAGCATCGCCGTCAGGGTCGCGCCCGCGATGCACCTGCTGGCGCGGATCTCGCTGCCGCTCGTCTTCCTGCTCGATGTCTCGGGCAAGGTGATCCTCGCGCTGCTCGGTCGCGGCGGCAGAGCCGAGGAAAAGGTCTCGGAGGACGAAATCCATCACCTCGTCAGCGAGGCCGAAAGCGCCGGCGTGCTCGAGCCCGGCGAGAAGGAGATGATCGCCGGCGTGATGCGGCTCGGCGATCGGCCAGTCGGCGCGGTCATGACGCCGCGCACCGAGGTGGACGAGATCGACCTGAACGACGATGTGAAGACCATTCACGAGATCATCGCGAAGAGCCCGCATTCGCGTTTCCCCGTTTCGGACGGCGATCGCGACAAGCCGATCGGGGTGCTCCAGGCCAAGGACCTGCTGATCGCTTATATGAACGAGCGCACGCCGGATCTGCGCGCGCTGGTGCGTGAGGCGCCGGGCATTCCGGCCTCGGCCGATGCCCGCGACGTGCTGACCATCCTGAAAGCTGCGCCGGTTCACGTCGGTTTCGTCTACGACGAATACGGCGCCTTCGAAGGCATGGTGACAGCCGCCGATATCCTCGAGTCGATCGTCGGCGCCTTCCATTCCGAGGAAGGACCGCCCGAGCCGGCCTTTATCAGGCGCGACGACGACTCGCTCCTGATCTCCGGCTGGATGCCGGTTGATGAGTTCGGCGAACTGCTCGGCATCGAGCTGCCGCCGCATCGCTACAACACGGTGGCGGGCCTCGTGCTGCAACAGTTCAGCATGCTGCCCAACGTCGGAGACGCCTTCGATTTCGCCGGCTGGCACATGGAGGTGGTCGATCTCGACGGGCGACGGATCGACAAGATTCTGGCGAGCCGGAGGGGCGAACAGGCGGCGGCGTGAGGGTGCGCCATTGCATGCACCAGCGCGGGACGCCGCACCCACTCGTCCCGGCGCAGGCCAAACGCAAAACCTTCACCCGAACCTCACCCCGATCCGCTTTTCCTTGCGCCAGACCACGGCGCACGATCGATGCGTCCCGTCGGACTGGACGAACAGGGTGAAATGTTCGGGGATGCCGACCGGGCTGGTGACGTCGAGGGCTGCGCCGGTATCGGACAGATTGCGGATGGTGCAGTCGATCGCGCCGCCGCCGAACTCGATCGTCCCGGCCTTCAGCACGCGATGTCTCGCCTTGTCGCGCCGTTCGTCCATGGGCACAATTTACACCCAAAGTTGAACCAAGAGTTAAACGCGGTCCAGCTCGCGATGATTTTACGCGCCGGGACCGGCGTCCTTGCGGGGCGGCGCGACGCTCACTGCGCGGGCTGGAACGTCTCGGAGCGCGCCATCCGCCAGGCGTCGCGAAACCGAGGATCTTCCGTGCCTTCGAGCAGCTCGCCCGGGCGCAGCGCCGGATAGAGCTGTGCGAAGGATTGCACCTGGGTTGTCGCCGTCCGCTGGCTGAAGTGGATCGGACGCAGCTGCTGCGGATGTTCGAGGCCGGCAGCGGCGATCAGCTCGGTCAGCGAGTGCAGCGTCGCATGGTGGTAATTGTGCACGCGGTCGATCTTGAGCGGCACGTAGAGCGCGCGCGCGCGCGTCGGGTCCTGCGTCGCGACGCCGGTCGGGCAGCGGTCGGTGTGGCAGCTCAGCGACTGGATGCAGCCCAGCGAGAACATGAAGCCGCGCGCCGAATTGCACCAGTCGGCGCCAATCGCCATGGCGCGCGCCATGTCGAAGGCGGTGGCGATCTTGCCGGACGCGCCGATCTTGATACGGTCGCGCGCATTGATGCCGACCAGCGCATTGTGGACGAAATTGACGCCCTCGCGCATCGGCATGCCCAGGTGATCCATGAATTCCAGCGGCGCCGCGCCGGTGCCGCCCTCATTGCCGTCGACGACGATGAAATCAGGATAGATGCCGGTCTCTATCATCGCCTTGCAGATCGCCAGGAACTCCCAGGGATGGCCGATGCACAGCTTGAAGCCGGCCGGTTTGCCGCCGGACAGGCGGCGCATCTCGGCGATGAACTGCATCATGCCAACCGGCGTGGAGAAGGCGCGGTGCGAGGCCGGCGAAATGCAATCCTCGCCCATCGCGACACCGCGGATCTTGGAAATCTCTTCCGAGACCTTTGCGGCCGGCAGCACGCCGCCATGGCCGGGCTTGGCGCCCTGGCTGATCTTGAGCTCAACCATCTTGATCTGGTCCTCGCCGGCGACGCGCGCGAACGCCTCAGGGTCGAAGCTGCCGTCGAGATGACGGCAGCCGAAATAGCCGGAGCCGATCTCCCAGATGATGTCGCCGCCCATCTCGCGGTGATAGGGGCTGACGCCGCCCTCGCCGGTGTCATGCGCGAAACCGCCCTTCTTCGCGCCGGCATTGAGCGCACGCACCGCGTTCGGGCTGAGCGCGCCGAAGCTCATCGCCGAGATATTGAACACCGAGGCCGAATAGGGTTTTGCGCAATCCGGTCCGCCAATGACGACCCGGAATTTTTCCTCGGCATGCGCCTTCGGCGAGACCGAGTGATGCATCCACTCGTAACCCTCGCGATAGACGTCCTCCTGGGTGCCGAACGGACGCTTGTCGAGCTCCATCTTGGCGCGCTGATAGACCACCGCGCGGGTATCGCGCGAGAACGGCATGCCGTCCTTCTCGCTCTCGAAGAAATATTGCCGCATCTCGGGGCGGATTTCTTCCAGGAGGAAGCGGATGTGCGCGGAGATCGGATAGTTGCGCAGCACCGCGTGACTCTTCTGCAAGAGATCGCGGACGCCGAGCAGGGTCAGCGCGCCGAAGATCAGGATCGGGACCAGCAGGATGTCGAAGATCTTGCGGTCGACGATACCGATGGCGATCAGCAGCGCGGTGACGACCGCGCAGATCGTCAGCACGATGAAGCGCGGGGAGAACGGAAGCAGCAGGGTTTCCATGACCCCCTCTTCCGCCAGGGGCAGGCGTTTGGGAGCTTCGTGCGTCTTGTTGTCCTCGGCCACGATCCGATCCTCTCGCCAGCATGAGGCGATACGATACGCCTGTGCCTGTCATACGGATATGACGCGGCCCTTGTTTCAGGCTAGCGAATTCGGCTGAGACAAATCAATCAGCCCGATGGGCGGGCTTTTGCAGTGCAGCAGAAGGGGAAAGGGACGCGGCTAAGCGGGCAAAGGCGCCTCACCCGCCGCTGTCCTCCTGGCGAAAGCCAGGGCAAAGCCAGCAACACCCCTAAGCGGGGGTTGTTGCGAAGACTGGCAACGACCAGCCTTCGCCAAACTTCACGGTGGGTACCGGTCTTGGCCTTCGCCAGAACGACACCGAGACGACACAGAGCGAGGGCTTAGCGCTCGACGAACGCCTTTTCGATCACGAAATGGCCAGGCTTGTTGCCGGAGCCTTCGACGAAGTCGCGGCCTTCGAACATCAGCTTCAGCTCTTCGAGCATCGCCGGGCTGCCGCACATCATGATGCGGTCGGTTGCGATGTCGAGCGGGCTTTGACCGATGTCGTTGAAGATCTGCTCGGAGTTGATGAGGTCGGTGATGCGGCCGCGGTTGCGGAACGGCTCGCGGGTCACGGTCGGGTAGTAGACGAGCTTGTCCGCGAGCAGTTCGCCGAACACCTCGTCCTCGCGCAAATTCGCGACCAGCTTCTCGCCATAGGCGAGCTCGGAGACCTGGCGGCAGCCATGGACCAGCACGATCGACTCGAACTGGTCATAAACCTCGGGATCCTTGATCAGGCTCGCGAACGGCGCAAGGCCGGTTCCGGTCGACAACAGCATCAGCCGCTTGCCGGGAAGCAGATTGTCGGTGATCAGCGTCCCGGTCGCCTTGCGACCGACCAGAATGGTGTCGCCTTCCTTGATCTTTTGAAGGCGCGAGGTCAGCGGACCGTCCTGAACCTTGATCGAGAAAAACTCGAGCTGTTCCTCGTGATTGGCGCTCGCCATGCTGTAGGCGCGCAGCAGCGGGCGGCCATCAACCTCGAGGCCGATCATGGCGAACTGGCCGTTCTGGAAGCGGAAGCCGGTATCACGCGTGGCGCGGAAGCTGAACAGCGTGTCGGTCCAGTGGTGGACGGAAAGAACCTTTTCTCGGTAAAACGCGCTCATGATTTTCGATCTTCCGAATATTTGCGGTTTTCGGGCAAAAGCATCGCCCTGCCCCTGACGGCGGGGCGAGCACCATTTGCCTGGCGGAGGATTTCGCGTGTGTGATCTACGCCATTGAGACCAATAATCAACCTCGTTTCGGAAGCAATTGGTGCCGACCAAACCGGCATTTGGGCGGAATTGGGCGCATCATTAATGGATTTGCTGCCCCGCGCGCGCGGCGGGCAATTTCTTTTCCCTGGGGGGCTCGATGGCAGCAGTTAATTTCCGTGGCGCTAACGAGAATTTCATTAAGAATAGCTCTGATTTTGACCCCGGTTTGGCGCCGTTTCCCGCATTTTCGCGGCTTTTGGCGACAGGAACGACCGAAACCATGGCGAGCGGCGAGCGGATCTTCATCCAGGCGATCAGGCGCTATTGCGCGGACCATGGCATTGCGGTCGATGTCCATGCCAGCGGCTGGCTGGTTGCGATGCGCCGGGGCAAGACGCGCCGCTTCGCCTTCGGCTACGACATCGGCCTCAACAGCGCCATCGCGCATCGTCTCGCCAACGACAAATCGGCCACCGCCGAGGCGCTGGCGCTGGAGGGCGTGCCGTGCATTCCGCATCAACTGTTCCTCAACCCGAAGCTCGGCCAGAATGTCGTTGGCCCCACCTGGCGAGGTGCAATGCTTGAGCTGCTTCACGGCCATCCGCAAGGCGTGGTGGTGAAGCCGAATGAGGGGACATCGGGGCGCTCGGTGTTCAAGGTGACGACGGAGGCGGAACTGGATCACGCGGTTGGCGAGGTTTTTTCGATGAGTGCCGGCCTCGTGATCTCGCCCTATGTCGCGATCGAGGACGAGGTCCGTGTGGTGCTGCTCGATGATGTACCCCTCGTCGTCTACGGCAAGCAGCGTGGCAGAGATTGGCGACACAATCTTGATGGCGGCGCAAAGCCGGTATTGCTGGAGAGCGGCGAGGTTCGAACGGCTTGCGTGAAGCTCGCGATCGATGCCGCGCGCGCGATCGGCATCGCCTTTGCGTCGATCGACGTGGTGCGCGTCGACGCCGATTGGTGCGTGCTCGAGATCAATTCCGGCGTGATGATGGAGTCGCTGGCGAAGCTGCATCCGGAGTTGGTGCAGGCGACGTACGACGCGGCGCTGGACCGGGTGTTTGCCGGACGTTAGCAGCGGCGGCGCAGGTGCCCACCCTCCCTGGAGGGGGAGGGTCGCTGTGCACGGCGCGAAGCGGAATCCGCAGCGGGGTGGGGTGATCTCTCCACTTCGAACACTGCCCGTGGGGAGAGATTACCCCACCCCCGCTCGCGCTTCGACCATCCCCGTTCAAGGGGAGGGTAAGAGAGAAAGCCGCCTAATTATTCGCGCCCGGCGAATCGTCCATCGCCTTGAAGGCTTCTTCCAGTTGCAGCGAGATCGGTACGTTCAGCCGTTCGCCGGTGGGAAGCCTGGCTGTGAACCATTTGTTGTAGAGCGGGATGAGGTCGCGGTTGGAACCGAGCTTGCGGAAGGCGCGCTCGACCACGGCGGCGAGTTGCGGCTCGCCCTTCCTGAACATGATGCCGTAGGGATCGTAGGACAGATAGTCCCCGACCACGCGAAAATATTCCTGGGCCTTGTGACGCGCAATCAGGCCGTAGAGCAGGATGTCGTCGGTCGCGAACGCATCCGCCTTGCCGTCGTTCACCATCTGAAACGACTGCTCGTGATCCGGCGCGGTCACGATGTTAAGACCGAGCGAGAGCTTCTTGTCGGCTGCCTGGATCGCCTGCTCGTTCGTGGTGCCCTTCGTCACCACGATGGTCTTGCCCTTCAGATCTGTCAGCGACCGGACGTTCGACGCCTTCGGCACCATCAGCTTGGTGCCGGCGACGAACATCAGTGGCGAGAAGGCAACGCGCTTGCCGCGCTCGGCATTGGCGGTGGTCGAGCCGCATTCAAGGTCGATCTTGTTCTGGAGCACGGCCTCGATGCGGTCGTCCGAGGTGACCTTGACGTAATCTATCCTGAGATTGGGATCGTCGACCTCGATGCCGATCTCCTCGACGATGGCTTCGCAGAGCTCGAGGCTGTAGCCGATCGGGCGACCCGCCTGGTCGAGGAAGGAGAACGGCGGCGAGCTCTCGCGATAGCCGAGCCGCACCGCGTGCGCCTTCTTGATGGCCGACAGCGTCGGGCTGAGCCCTTCGCTGCCGGTCTGGGCGAATGCCGAGCTCACGAACAACGAAGTCGTCAGCAAACATGCCGCGAGCCACAGGCAGAATGAGGTCAGTGACCTCGCCAGGAACTGGCCCATGGTTCGCTCCTACCCATGGCCGGCCATTGCGGGCACTTCACCGGGCACCATATCCTCGGGCACCGCATCACTAGGTCCAAGCTCGTGCTCGGGCCCGAGTTCGCCTTCCCATTTGGCCACGACCGAGGTCGCCAGCGTGTTGCCGATCACGTTGGTGGCGCTGCGGCCCATATCCAGGAAGGTGTCGATGCCCATGATCATCAAGAGGCCTGCCTCGGGGATGTTGAACTGCGCCAGCGTCGAGGCGATCACGACGAGCGAGGCGCGCGGCACGCCGGCGACGCCCTTGGAGGTGATCATCAGCGTCGCCAGCATGGCGAGCTGGGTGCCGAGCGGCATGTCGATGTGGTAGCTCTGCGCGATGAAGACGCTGGCGAAGGTGCAGTACATCATCGTGCCGTCGAGGTTGAACGAATAGCCGAGCGGCAGCACGAAGCTCGAGATCCGCGACGAGGCGCCGAAGCGGTTGAGGCCCTCCAGCGTCTTCGGATAGGCCGCTTCCGAGCTCGCGGTCGAGAAGGCGATCATCAGGGGCTCGCGGATCAGCTTCAGCAGATGGCCGTAGCGTGGCCCGATCACAATGAAGCCGACGATGACCAGGATGGTCCACAGGATCGCCAGCGAGAGATAGAAGCCGCCCATGAAGACGACGAGCTTCCAGAGCACCAAGAGGCCGTTCTTGGCGACCGTCGCGGTGATGGCGGCCCATACCGCGAGTGGCGCGAACAACATCACGTAGCTCGTCACCTTTAGCATGATGTGGCCGATGTCGTCGATCAGCGCCAGGATCGGCTTAGAGCGCTCGGGCATCGCGCCCATCGCCACCGAGAAGAACACGGCGAAGATCACGATCTGGAGGATTTCGTTCTGCGCCATCGCGTCCGCGATCGAGGTCGGGATCAAATGGGTCAAGAATTTCTCGATTGAGAAGGCGGAAACCGGCAGGCCTGTCGATTGGCCCGCCGCGGGCAGCGTGCCGGGGAAGTTCGCGCCGGGCTGAAGCAAATTCACCATGATGAGGCCGAGCAGCAGCGACACGAAGGAGGCGCTGACGAACCAGCCCATGGTCTTGGCGAAGATGCGGCCGAGCTTGGAGCCGGAGCCCATATGGGCGATGCCGCCGACCAGGGTCGCGAACACCAGCGGCGCGATGATCATCTTGATCAGGCGCAGGAACATCATGGCGATCAGGTTGATGGACGAGGCCCAGTCGGCGCGCGTGTCGGGCAGGAAATTGTAGATCGCCGAGCCCATGACAATGCCCAGCACCATCGCGGCCAGAATGTATTGCGTGAACCTGTTGGACATCGCTTACCCCCACGTACACCGGCGCTTCATGATGTCGCAGATATCACAGCGACGCAACACGCTTTGCGTGTGCTCGTGTTGGCCGGATGTTCTCGTTGTGAAATGGAACGCCGCGATCTAGCTTTCATGCAGCGCACAACAAATGCGGCTTGCACGTTTTCTTGGCTGCCGCTGCATCAATAAAACGATCGGAGAGGGGAACGCCATGAGCGGCAACATCAATCGCCAGATTCTCCTGGTGGAAAAGCCCAGCGGCAAGCTCGGGCCCGAGCATTTCAAGATGGTGGAGAACGCAGTGCCGGAGCCGAAGGACGGCGAGGCCCTGCTGCGCGTGCGATACATCTCGCTCGACGCCGCCAACCGCGCCTGGATGCACGGCGCGACCTATCGCTCCGCCGTCGAAGCCAACAGCGTGATGGCCGGCGGCGCCATTGCCGAGGTTGTCAGCTCGAAGGCGCCGGAGCTGGCGGCGGGCGACATCGTGTTCGGTGACACCGGCTGGCAGGAATATGCCGCGGTGCCGGCGAAGCATCTCACCAAGATGCCGAAACTCGAGCCGATGACGCATCTGCTCAGCGTGTTCGGCATCGCCGGCCTGACCGCCTATTTCGGCCTGCTGGAGATCGGAAAGCCCAAGGAGGGCGAGACGGTCGTGGTCTCCGCGGCCGCGGGCTCGGTCGGCTCACTCGTCGGACAGATCGCCAAGATCAAAGGATGCCTCGTGATCGGCATCGCCGGCGGCGCCGACAAATGCAATTGGCTGACCTCCGAGCTCGGCTTTGATGCGGCCGTGGACTACAAGGACGGCGCGGTGTTCAAGGCGCTGCGCGCAGCTGCAGCCAAGGGCATCGACGTCTATTTCGACAATGTCGGCGGCGACATTCTGGAAGCCTGCCTGCCGCAGATGAACAATTACGGCCGCATCGCCTGCTGCGGTGCGGTCTCGCAATATGACGGCGCGCCCGCCGCACACGGCCGCGCGGCGTGCCCGGCTTGATCGTGGTGAAGCGGCTCGTCATGCAGGGCTTCATCGTGATGGACTACATGAAGGACAGCCAGCGCGCACTGGCAGACCTCCAAGCGTGGGTCAAATCGGGCAAGCTGAAGGTGCAAGAGGACATTATCGATGGCCTCGAGAACACACCGCACGCGCTGATTGGATTGCTGGCGGGCGAGAACCGCGGCAAGCGCATGATAAGGCTCTGAGACGCCGCCACGGCGCAATTGCACCAGCATAATTGACTTGCAGGAGAGATCAAAGCGGCGAATGATGCCACGCGCGAGGCATCATTCGCGACGATTGCGATTGCATTACATTTTAAGAGTCGTCGGCGTGACCGACAGGGCAGGAAATCAGCCAGATGTTCAACACGTTGAAACATGCATCAACGCGCAAGGTGTTGCTGACGGCAGCGTTCTTCGCAACTGCAACAGGCGCGTTGGCGCAAACGCCGACCGAGGCGCAGAAGAGCGCCATCCGCTCGGCATGCCGCTCGGACTTCATGGCGCATTGCTCGAGCCTGACGCCCGGCGGCGTGGAAGCGTATCAATGTCTGGCAAAGAACATGTCCAGCCTGTCATCGGGATGCCAGATCGCGGTCCGCGCGGTAGAGCCTGCTTCGGCTCCGAAGACCGAAGCTGCGCCCGCTGCGCCGAAGACCGAGGCTGCGCCCAAGGCAGCAGCGGCGCCTGCCGCGCCGAAGGCTGACTCCGCTCCCGCTGCAAAGCCGGCCGCCGCGCCGGCGCCGAAGGCTGCTGCCGCCACGCAGCCGAGCAGCGCGCAGGTTGCGGCGGTCAGGAGCGCGTGCCGCGCCGATTATCCTAAGGTGTGCGCCAGCGTGCCGCCGGGCGGCGCCCCCGCGCTCGAATGCCTGGAGAAGAACAAGGCCAAGGTCTCGCCGGCCTGCCAGAGCGCGTTGAGTGCGGCGTCCGGCGGTGGCGCGGCTGCAACGGCAGCGCCCGCGGGTGCAGCTCCCGCGGCAGCAGCGCCGGCGGCCGCGCCAGCGGCGATCGCTTTGCGCCCGCTGCGGCCGCGCGAAGAACTGTTCATCGCAAGGTCGGCCTGCGGCGCCGACATCCGCACGCTCTGCGCCGGCGTCGCGCCCGGCGGCGGCCGCATCATTCAATGCATCTCCAGCAATGCCGCCTCGCTATCGCCCGCGTGCAAGGACGTGCTCGCCCCGTTCGCAGTGCGATGAGGCGGCGCACGATCGCGCGCCAAGGCACAGGGGCAATGATTGGCAGCGTGCGCGAATGAATTCCCGCACGCCTGCAACGACAAGTCTTTTGCAAGGATCCGATTTCGATCACGACCAGACCGGGAGGACAACATGCGTTCATTGCTGCTCGTCGCTTCTGCACTCCTCGCCTTCGCAGCAACCATGACGTTCGAGGCCACCGACGCCAATGCGGTGGTCTGCGCCCGCGGCGTGTATCGCGCCGGCTGCGCCGGGCCGAACGCGGCGGTCGTGGTCCGCAAGCCGGTTCCGGCCGTCCGCTGCACCAGGGTGCTGGTGAACGGGGTCTACGTGAAGCGCTGCGTCTGACGGTGCGCATGGCCAAGCCCGCGTGGTTTGGCTATGCTTGGGCGCGAAACTGCT
Organism: Bradyrhizobium sp. 154; assembly: GCF_023073875.1. Lineage (NCBI taxonomy): Bacteria > Pseudomonadati > Pseudomonadota > Alphaproteobacteria > Hyphomicrobiales > Nitrobacteraceae > Bradyrhizobium > Bradyrhizobium sp. 154. Next base: position 143,125 of record NZ_JADPKG010000058.1, on the reverse strand, counting down.
TCGGACACGCGCCAAACGCGCGTTCGGGACTGAGCTTCGGCGCGCCTCGTCTTTCATAATTCCGCTGGCGCCGGACGCCGGAGCACATTAGTCTACCCCTAGATAGTGAGTATACTGTCAATTAGGGAGGCAGACGTTGCGGATCGCCGTGATTGGCGGGGGGCCCGGTGGGCTCTACTTCGCCTATCTCTGGAAGAGGCGTCACCCCGAGGATCAAGTCGACCTGTTCGAACAGAACCCGGCCGACGCGACCTGGGGCTTTGGCGTCGTGTTCTCGGACCAGGCTTTGGAATTCCTGCGCGCCGACGACCCCGAAACGGTCGACGCGATCGCGCCGCATATGGAGAGCTGGGAGAACATCACGCTGAACCTGCACGGGGACAGCGTCGCCATCGACGGGGTCGGCTTCTCCTCGATCGGACGGCTCGAGCTGCTCAAGTTCCTGCAGCAGCGCGCGCTCGATGCCGGCGTCACCCCGCGCTTCGACACCCAGATCCATGCGATCGACCAACTGAACGGCCACGATCTCATCGTCGCCGCCGACGGCCTCAACTCGCTGGTGCGCCGGGCCTATGAGGGCGATTTCGGCACCTCGCTGTCCTACTCCTCCAACAAGTTCGTCTGGTACGGCACCTCGAAACGCTTTGACACGCTGTCGCAGACTTTCGTGAAGACCGACCGCGGCGCCTTCAACGCCCATCACTACCGCTACTCGCCGAACATGAGCACCTTCCTGGTCGAATGCGACCACGCGACATGGCAGGCCTACGGCTTCGCCTACAAGGACGTCGAGCAGTCCAAGGGCGTTTGCGAGGAGGTGTTTGCCGACACGCTTGGCGGCCATTGCCTCGTCTCCAACAAATCGGTCTGGCGCAACTTTCCCTGGGTCTGGAACGAGCACTGGTCGTTCAAGAACATCGTGCTGCTCGGCGATGCCCTGCACTCGGCGCATTTCTCGATCGGATCGGGCACGCGGCTCGCGATCGAAGACGCCATCGCGCTGGTCAAGGCGCTGGAATCGGATGCGCATTTGTCGACCGCGCTGCATCGGTACCAGGCCGCGCGCAAGCCGATCGTGCAAAAACTCGTCGATGCCGCGCGCACCAGCGCGTTCTGGTACGAGCACTTCGCCGACCATATGAAGCTGCCCGTGATGGATTTCGCCTATAGCTACATCACCCGGTCCGGCCGTATCGACGATTCCCGGCTGCGGGCGATGTCCCCGGCCTTCATGGCGCGCTACGAGGCGGCCAAGAACGGCGGGGGTGCGGCATGAGCAACGAGATTCGCGACCAGGTGCCCGCGGACAGCCCCGGCGCACGCGAGATCGGCTTTGCCGTTCCGCAAATCTATAACGCCGGCCGCGTGCTGTTCGACAATCTCGACAAGGGGCGCGGCGACAAGCTCGCGCTCATCGGCCCGGCGGGCACGCGGACCTATGCCGAGCTCTGCGCCGAGGCTTGCCGCTGGGGCAACGGGCTTGCCTCGCTCGGCCTCAAGCGCGGCGACCGCGTGCTCTTGTTTCTCGACGACACGCCGACCTATCCCGCCGCCTTCTTCGGCGCGGTGCGCGCCGGCTTCGTGCCGCTCCTGATCAACACGCTGACGCCGCCGGACCTCTTGCAGTTCTATCTTGCCGATTCCGGCGCTGCCGTTGCGGTGGTGGATGCCGAATTCTGCGCGCGCTTCAATGCGGAAGCTTGCAGGGACACGGGTCTGCACACGCTGATCGTCGTCAATGGCGAGGTGCGCGACCACGCCGCGCCTGTTGCGATCGCAGCGGCAAGCTGGCTCATGCAGTTCCCGGCCGAACTCGCGGAAGCCAACACCGATCGCGACGAGATGGCGTTCTGGATGTACTCCTCCGGCTCGACCGGCCGGCCCAAGGGCATCGTGCATCTCCAGCACGATATGGCCTATAGCGAAGCCGCCTTTGCCCGGAGCGTGTTGAAGCTGACGTCTGGCGACATCTGCTTTTCGGTGCCGAAGATATTCTTCGCCTATGGCTTCGGCAATTCCGTCACCTTCCCATTCTCGGCGGGCGCGGCAACGTTGCTGTTGCCAGGCCAGCCGAAGCCCGCATCGATCTTTTCGGCGATCGAGCAATACAAGCCGACGGTGTTCTTCGGCCTGCCGACGCTTTATACATCGCTGACCAAGGCCGAAGACGCGGACAAGACGAATTTCTCGTCGCTGCGTATGGCGCTCTCCGCCGCCGAGGTGCTCTCGGCCGAAGTCTTCAACGGCTGGAAGACGCTCACGGGCCTCGAGATCGTCGAAGGCCTCGGCTCGACCGAGGTGCTGCACATCTATCTCTCCAACCGTCCCGAGCGGAAGAAGCTCGGCGCCGCCGGCCTGCGCGTTCCCGGCTACGAGGTTGCGCTGCGCGACAAGGACGGCTGCGACGTCGCCAACAACGAGGAAGGCATCTTGTGGGTGCGCGGCGATTCCAACACGCCGCTGTACTGGAACCGGCCGGACAAATCCGCCGAGACGATCCGCGAGGGCGGCTGGATCTACACCGGCGATCGCTTCGTGCGCGATGCCGAAGGCTTCCACTTCTTCCGTGGCCGCGCCGACGATCTCATCAAGATCTCCGGCCAGTGGGTCTATCCGCTGGAGGTCGAACTCTGCCTCGCCGACCACCCTGATATTCGCGAATGCGCGGTGTTCGCCGCCGAACTGCCGGACCGGCGCATGACGCTGAAGGCCGTGGTGGTGATGAACAACCGCACCACTGATCAGAGCGAGACGACGCGCAAGCTCCAGGATTATGTGAAGGGTAAGCTATTGCCCTACAAATATCCGCGCGAGGTGATCTTCATCGACGAGCTGCCGAAGACGGGCACGGGGAAGATCGACCGGCAGGCGTTGCTGCGAATGTGAGGCCGAGGATGTGAGGGATACGCTCACGTGACCATACCACGCTGTCATCGCCCGCGAAGGGGGGCGATCCAGTATTCCGAGACAAATGTGATTCAGCCGAGAAGCCGCGGCGTACTGGATCCCCGCCTTCGCGGGGAATGACAGTTGAGATCGAGGCGACAGCGTCGCTACACAACTGGAGTCCGTCACCCGCCCTTCCCCAGATGTTCCAGCGCATCCTCGGCCCGCAGCGGCACGCGTGAGGCTTCGTTGTTGAGATCGACCAGCTGCACCAAGAGCTCCAGCAGCGCCTTGCGGTCGGCGGGTTTCAACGGCTCCAGCATGCGCGCCTGGGCTCGCTCCACGGCGGGGATGATGTCGCGCAGGATCGCGGCGCCTGATTTGGTCAGATAGAGCAGCTTGATCCGCTTGTCCTCGGGCGCCGGCTTGCGCTCGATATAGGCCTTGGCCTGAAGCCGCTCGATCACGCTGCCGAGCGTGGAGCGGTCGAAGGCGATCACCGCCGACAGACGCGTCGCGTCGATGCCGGGATGGGTGTGGACCGCGATCAGCGCCGCATATTGCACCGGCGTCAGGTCGAACGCCTTGCACTCCTCCATGAAGATCGAGACCGCGATCTGCTGCATGCGCCGGAACAGATAGCCTGGCGCGGCATAGACCGCATCCATCGTGATCGGAGGAAGAGGCTTACTCGGCATCGGGCTGCTTCTCCGGCGCGGCATTGGCAAAGGCCGGCATTGCCTTGGCGGCGGCTTCTGCCTGAAGCAGGCGTGGATAGGCCGACACATCGACGCCGAAACGGCGCGCATTGGCGAGCTGCGGCACCAGACAGAGATCGGCCAGCGTCGGCGCGTCTCCGAAGCAGAACGGGCCCGGCTCGTCCCTGATCAGCGCCTCGCAGGCCGACAACCCCTCGCGGTTGACCCAGGCCGCCCAGTCCTGGACCTTCTCCTCGGCAAGGCCGAGCTCGCGCAGCCGCGCCAGCACCTTCAGGTTCTGCACCGGATGTGTGTCGCAGGCGATCGCGAGCGCGAACGCGCGCACCTTGGCTCGGCGCAGCGGGTCCTTCGGCAGCAGCGGCGGATTGGGGTGCGTTTCGTCGAGCCATTCGATGATCGCGACCGATTGGGTCAGCACTTCGCCTGCATCGTCCTCCAGCGCCGGCACCAGGCCTTGCGGATTGATGGCGAGATAGGCGGGCGCGCATTGCTCGCCCTTGCGCAGATGATGCGGCAGATGCTCGGCACCGAGGCGCTTGAGGTTCAGCGCGATCCGCACGCGATAGGCGGCGCTGGAGCGGAAATAGCCGTGCAGCTTCATTGAGACCTCCCTTGGTTCTTGTCGTTCCGGGGCTCGCGGAGCGAGAACCCGGAACCTCGAGATTCCGGGTGCGATGCTGCCGCATCGCCCCGAAATGTACGACCAACATCCCTCACGTTGACGCTACCTATATCGTCAGTATACTGTCAAATCAACAAACGAGCGGGAGCCGCACCATGGAAGCCGTGACCAAGACGCCGGAACGCGAGGCGTTTTACCGGAAGATCGACGGCGAAAATCTCACCGCGCTGTGGACGGTGATGAGCGACTTGATCACGCCGGAGCCGAAGAGCGCCTGCCGGCCTCACTTATGGAAGTTCGACATCATCCGCGACTACATGACGGAAGCCGGCAAGCTGATCACTGCCAAGGAAGCCGAGCGGCGCGTGCTTGTTCTGGAGAACCCGGGCCTGCGCGGCCAGTCCAAGATCACGACCTCGCTCTATGCCGGCGTTCAGATGGTGGTGCCCGGCGACGTCGCGCCCGCGCACCGCCACAGCCAGTCCGCGCTGCGCTTCGTGCTCGAAGGCAAGGGCGCACACACCGCGGTCGACGGCGAGCGCACTGCGATGGAGCCCGGCGACTTCATCATCACGCCGTCGATGACCTGGCACGATCATTCCAACGAGACCAGCGAGCCGATGTTCTGGCTCGACGGCCTCGATATCCCGCTGGTGCAGTTCTTCGATTGCTCCTTTGCGGAAGGCTCAAAGGAGGACCAGCAGAAGATCACAAGACCTGCCGGCGACAGCTTTGCGCGCTACGGCCACAACCTGCTGCCGGTCGACGTAAAGCGGAGCTCGAAGACCTCGCCGATCTTCAGCTATCCCTATGCCTACACCCGCGAAGCGCTGGAGAAAGCCCGCGTGTGTCAGGAATGGGACGCCTGCCACGGCCTGAAGCTGAAGTTCAGCAATCCCGAGACCGGCGATTTCGCAATGCCGACCATCGGCACCTTCATCCAGCTGCTGCCGAAGGCTTTTAAGACCGCGCGTTATCGCTCGACCGATGCCACGGTGTTCTGCCCGATCGAAGGCCGCGGCCGCAGCCGGATTGGGGAAGCGACCTTCGAATGGGGCCCGCGCGATCTGTTCGTGGTGCCGAGCTGGCACTGGGTCACGCACGAGGCGGATGAGGACGCTGTGCTGTTCAGCTTTTCGGACCGGCCGGTGCAGCAGAAGCTGGATCTGTTTCGGGAAGATCGCGGGAACGCGTGAGGGTTGACCCGTCATTCCGGGACGATGCGAAGCATCGAACTATGGTGCGCTCTTGCGCACCTGAGAATCTCGAGATTCCGGGTTCACGCTTCGCGGGCCCCGGAATGACAGCGGTGCTCACCGCCAGTGTAGCAGCCTTGTCTCCAGCCAGCCGATCACCTTCCCCACGGCCAGCCCGAACACCGACAGAATCACCACACCCGCAAGCAGCTGATCCGTCTGCATCAGATTGCCGGCCTGGAGCACGAAGGCCCCGATGCCGTATTGCGCGCCGATCATCTCGGCGCTGACGACGAGCAGCAGCGCGACCGAGGCGGTGATGCGGAAGCCAGCGAGGATCGCGGGCAGCGCGCCAGGCCAGATCACCTTGCGCACGATGGTGGCAAACGGAACGTTGAAGCTCTGCGCCATGCGGATCAGGTTGCGCGGCACCGCGTCGACGCCGCTATAGACCGAGATCGCGGTCGAGAAGAAGACGCCGAGCGCAATGGTCGCGATCTTCGGCTCTTCGCCGATGCCGAGCCAAAGGATCAGGAGCGGCAGCAGCGCGATCTTCGGGATCGGGAACAGCGCCGAGATCAAGGTGATGCCGACGCTGCGCGCGAGCCGCGACAGGCCGATGGCGAACCCGACGGCAACGCCCGCCGCCGTCCCGAGCAACCAGCCGATGCCGATGCGCAGCAGCGAGGCCGAAACGTGCTGCCAGAGCGCGCCAGAGATCGCGAGCTGATAGATCGCACGTACGATCGCCGACGGCGCCGGCAGGAACAGCGGATTGACGAAGCCCGCGGTGCCGGCGGCCTGCCAGATCGCGATGACGAGCGCGAGCGCGATCCAGCCGCCGAAGCGGCTCGACGCAGGCACGAAGCCCGCACCGCGGAAGCGGACGCGTCGAGTCGCTTGGTCCCTCGAAGCGCCTTCCGCCGGCGCACGGTCAAGCATGCTGAACCTCGCGTTCGGCGTCGATCGCCTCGTTGCGGATTAGCGACCAGATCTGGCTTTGCAGCGCCAGCAGCTTTTCCCGCGCAGCGGTTTCGCCGCGCTCTGCACGCGTCATCGGCACGGTCACGACCTCGCGAATGCGGCCGGGCCGCCGCGACAGCACCACGATGCGGTCGGCGAGCCGCGCTGCCTCTTCGAGATTATGGGTAACGTAGACCGCGCCCATGCCGCCGTCGGCGAGCAGGCGAACGAAATCCTCCATCAGCAGTTCGCGGGTTTGCGAATCCAGCGCCGACAGCGGCTCGTCCATCAGCAGGATCGCAGGCTTGACCGCAAGCGCGCGCGAAATGCCGACGCGCTGGCGCATGCCGCCGGAGAGCTGTTTTGGAAAGGTCTTGCGAAATTCAGTCAGGCCGGTGCGGCGCAGCGCGTCCTCGACCAGCGCGCGACGCTGCGTTGCTGAAAGCTGCGTGTGCAGCAACGGGAATTCGACGTTCTCCTCGACCGTCGCCCATGGCAGCAGCGCAAAATCCTGGAACACGAAGGTCAGCGGATTGAGGCTGTCCGCCGGCGGCTGGCCGCGCAGCTCGGGCGCACCCGAGCTCGGCTGCAAGAGGCCGCCGAGGATCGACAGCAGCGTGCTCTTGCCGCAGCCGGAGGGACCGACGATCGCCACGACCTCGCCGGCGCTGACGGTGAACGAGACGTCGTCGAGCACGGCGAGGTCGCCGAAGCGATGAGAGATGTGGTTGGCGATCAGATCCATGCGCGCCCGCCTTCTTCACCGTCCCCTGGAGGGGGAGGGTCGGTTTGCATGCGGCGAAGCGAAATGCAAACCGGGATGGGGTGGCGGTCTATCCACATGGATGCTGACAATGCCTGCTCCCGGACTTTCCGCGAGTACTCGGAGCGAACGACGGACAGACCACCGCCATGGCTCACCCCACCCCGCTCGCTCCGGACGATGCTGCGCATCGCCGGCACGATCGACCCTCCCCCTTCAGGGGAAGGTGGCAGGTTGCCCGTCACGAGAGTCTGCATCGTCAGCATCAATCCGCCTTCACATAGTCCTTCGCGATGATCGCGTTCGCATCAAAGCCCTTGTCGGCAAAACCCTGCTCCTGGAGCCATTTGATCTGGTTGTCGACGTTCTTCACATCCAGCTTGCCGTCGGGGTCAATATAGGCACAGTTGCCAACCACCTGCTCGACCGGGAGGTTGGTATACTTGGCAATGATCTCCAAGAGCGGCTTGGTCTGGTCGTTGACCGGCGCAACACCGTCCTTCATCGCCGCGAGGATGACGTCGTGATATTCGCGATCGGCCTTCGCCAGAGCGGCGAGCAGTTTTGTCACCAGCGCCTTGTTGGTCAGCGTCTTCGGCGAAGCGAACACCGCCCCTAACTGCCAGGGCGTCTCGTCGCCGACCCAGCCCAAAAATTTCGCGCCGCCCTCATCGATCAGCTTTCGCGCCGTCGAGACCGGAAGCAGCGCCGCATCGACGGTCTCGCCCTTTAGCGCAGCCGCAGCATTCGACAGCGATTGCAGCGGCACGATCTTCACGTCCGCGAGCTTGAAGCCATATTTGTCGGCGAGCAGCCCGAGCGAGTAATGAAAGCTCGATCCGACCTGCGTCACCGCCACGCGCTTGCCCGCAAGATCCTTCGGCGTCTTCAGGCCGGCGGCATAGGCGTTGTTGCTGGCGAAATAGCCGATCAGGGGATAGCCGGCCTTCTCGCGGCTCATGCCGCCGATCACCTTCAGCGTCCCCTTGCCGGCGAGATTGTAGAGACCGGCGGTGAAGGCGGTGATGCCGAAATCGACGTCGCCCGATGTGGTGGCGACCGCGATCGGCTGCGCCGCGTCGAAGAACTTCAGCTCGACCTCCAAGCCGGCCTCGCGAAAATAGCCCTTGTCCTGCGCAATGAAGACCGGCGCGGAGGACGACAGACGAAGCACGCCGATCTTCGCCTTCAGCGCGTCTTCGGCCCGGGCCGTGCTCATCGCCGTGATCGCCAAAAGGCCCACCAGCGCGAGCCGCGCCATCCCCATCATCCCATTTCCTCCAGTGCTTCTCTTGGGCATTCTCTTGCAGTCCGCTACAGGCCCTTGGGCACCGTCTGGTCCCGCCCGATGAAGGCGCCCTGCCGTTTCAACGTTTCCTGCAATTTTTCAACGGCGATGTCACGTGGCATCCGGTTTCCGGCCAGCGCCAGGGCGGCAGCGGAACCGGCCGCCTCCCCCATCACGAAACACGCACCGGAGACCCGTGCCGCCGATTGGCCCTCATGGGTCATGGAGGCACAGCGGCCGGCGACCAGGAGATTGTCGACGCCTTCGGGCACCAGCATCCGGTACGGCAGCTCGTTATAGCCGCGCGAGTCCGGGATCGGCGGAAAGGTGAAGACCACGTCGCCGGGCACATGGGCCTCGATCGGCCAGCCATTGACGCCGATCGAATCCTCGAACGAAGCGCAGCCGAGCACGTCCTCGCCGCTGAGCTGGTAGCCGCCGCTAATGCGGCGGGTCTCGCGGATGCCGAGCTGCGGCGGCAGGTCGACGATGTAGGAATTTTCGAAGCCCGGCACAGTGCGCAGGAACTCGAACGCGGCGAGCGCCTGCTTGCGGCCCTCGATCTCGCCGCGGGTGAGGTCGTCGGGCTCGACGCCATTGATGGCGTGGCCGTCCTCGCGCGCGACTTGCGTGAAATTCACCCGCCATTCGATGCCGGACTTTTGCGGCCGCACGATCGCGCTCTTGCGTGGGAATTTGTGCGTGCCGGCGGCAGTGGCCTTCTCCATCAATTGCGGAATGGTTCGCCAGGCCTCCCCTGCCTTCGCAGGATCGATGCCGTTGAGACGCAGCATCATCGAGGGGTACATCGGATGGCCATGCTCGTCGCCGATCTCGAACGGCGCGCCGGCCCACACCGCGAGATCGCCGTCGCCCGAGCAGTCGATGAAGATCTCAGATCGCACCGCCTGCCGGCCCGCCTTGGTCTCGACCATCAGCGCATCGATGCGGCGGTCATCGCCCATCACCACGCCGGCGCCGAGCGCGTGAAAGAGGATGTGCACCTTATGGCTGGCAAGCAGCTCGTCGGCCGCGATCTTGTAGGCGGCGGTGTCATAGGCCTGGGCAAAGACCTTGCCGAGGATCAGGTGCGGCGCATTGAGACCGTTGAGCCGATCGATCCGCGCCAGCAGCTCCGAGGCCATGCCCTGCACCAAGCGGCGATGCTCGCCGTAGACATTGCCGTGCAGGCCGCAGAAATTGGTGACGCCGGCTGCCGTGCCCATGCCGCCGAGAAAGCCGTAGCGCTCGACCAGCAGAGTCTTCCGCCCCGCGCGCGCCGCTGACGCCGCCGCAACGATGCCGGCCGGGCCGCCGCCGAGCACGACGACTTCATATTCGCCATAGAGCGGCACCTGTCGTGCCGGTTCTTCGATCATCGCCCGCATGACGCGTCCCTGTTCACAACTCTCTTGCTTGAGGCCGACTATGGATCAGTGCGCACTGAGCTACAATCCACCAAAAAAGCTCGCGATCGACGAGCGCAGGACACTGGAAACGCTGCGCCGGATGCGGCAGGACGATGATGCCGTCTATCGCAGCATCAACAACATCTGCCGCGGCTGCTGAACGCCTAACCTTTGCCGCCCCGCCAATTCGCCGCCCGCTTCTCGGCAAACGAGGCCAGCCCTTCCGCCGCCTCTGCGCTCTGGCGCTTGACCGAATGCAGGTGCACGAGGCGCGTGTAAGCGGCATCGTCCACCGCCATGCCGCCGAACGAGCTCTCCATCGCGAGCATTTTGGTTTCGGCCATCGCTTCCGGCCCGTTGGCGAGCAACTGCTCGACCACCTTGCTGCCTGCGGCCTCCAGTTCGGCGAGCGGCACCACCTCGTGGACGAGGCCGATGCGGCGGGCGTCCTCGGCGCCAAAGCGCTCGCCGGTCAGCGCGTAGCGGCGGACTTGCCGTACACTCATTGCGTCGCAGAGCTGCGGGATGATGATGGCGGCGGTCAGGCCCCAGCGCACCTCGGTGATCGAGAACAGGGCGTTGTCCGCGGCGATCACGACGTCGCAGGCCGCGATCACGCCGGTGCCGCCACCGAAGCAGCCGCCCTGCACCAGCGCGACCGTCGGAACCGGCAGCGTGTTGAGCCGCTGCACGGCCTCGAAGGTCGCTCGCGAGGCCGCCTCGTTCGCTTGGGTCGATTGCGGTCGCACGCCGTTGATCCATTTGAGGTCGGCGCCGGCTTGGAAATGCTTGCCATTGCCCCGGAGCACGACGACGCGGAGGCTCTGCTTCTTGCCGAGATCGTCCATGGCCGCGAGCACGCTCGCGATCAACGCGCCGTCATAGGCGTTGTTGACCTCGGGACGGTTCAGGGTGACGGTCGCAACGCCGCGCTCGTCGAGGGTCCACAACACTGGATTGGCGGTCATCGGCGATCCTCCGGTCGATTTGTTTGCCGCGCACTATGGCCGAGGCCGCGCGCCCTGATCCATATCTTTCCGGCGTGGGGCGGCCGCGTCCATCGCATGGCGGCTTGTGTCATGCTGGCACCAGGCGGCAAGAGATCAGGACGGGACACAGACATGCGCATCTGCATTTTCGGCGCGGGCGCCGTCGGCAGCCACATTGCGGTACGGCTGGCACGCGCGGGCCATGAGGTCAGTTGCGTGATGCGGGGGGCGCACCTGGAGGCGGCGCGCGCCGGCGGCCTCAAGCTGCGCGTCGGCGATTCCGAGGTCGGCGCCAAGGTGAACGCGTCCGGCGATCCGGCCCAACTCGGGCCGCAGGACGTCGTGATCTCGACGCTGAAAGCAACCGCGCTTCAGGGACTGGTCTCCAGCATCAAGCCGCTGCTGCAAGACGACACCGCGATCGTGTTCGCGCAGAACGGCATTCCCTGGTGGTACGGCATCGGCCTGCCGCCGCGACACCCCACGCCGCCGGACATTTCGTTTCTCGATCCCGGCGGGCGCTTGCGCGCCTGCATCCCGAAGGAACGCATCGTCGGCGGCATCGTCTTCTCGTCCAACGAGGTGATCGCGCCCGGCGTGGTGCAGAACCTCACCCCGGACCGCAACCGCCTCTTGATCGGCGAATGCGACGACCGCAATTCCGAGCGCATCACCAGGCTGCGCGGTGTCTTCAACGATGCCCGGCTGGAATCGCCGCCGGTGGCCGAGATCCGCGAGGCGATCTGGTCAAAGCTCCTGACTAACATGTCGCTGTCGGTGCTGTGCCTGCTCACCGGCCAGACCGCGCGCGGCGTGCGCGACGATCCCGCCTTCACTGAAGTCATTCCGCGCATGCTGAACGAGGCCAACGACATCGCCCAGCACTTCATCCCCGAGGTCAAGCGCGTGACCCGCAGCGGCCCCGCCCCCAATCACAAGCCATCGCTGCTCCAGGATTACGAGCTCGGTCGCGCCATGGAGATCGACGTGCTGGTGAAGGCGCCGGCCGCCTTCGCGCGCGCCGCCGGCCTATCGACGCCTGCCCTCGACCTGATCGCCGCGCTGGCGATCCAGAAGGCGCGCGACAAGGGGCTCTATGCGGCGTGAGCTTCAGGCAAGCCCATCGATCCAAGCCGCCAGCGTGTCGAGCACCTCTGTCAGCGCCTCGTCATTGCTGCGGCCGGACTTTTTCAGGACCGCGAAGGAGTGATCGCCGCCCTCGATCTCATGCAGCGTCGCCTTCGCTCCGAGCCGCGCGACGACCGGCTTGAGATGGCCGAGATCGGCAAGCCCGTCGCGCGTCCCCTGCAGGAACAGCATCGGGATTGCGATGGCGGCGAGATGCTCGGCCCGATCGACCGACGGCTTTTTGTCGGCATGCAGGGGAAAGCCGAGGAAGGCGAGCCCTTTGACGTGAGGCAATGGGGCCTTGGACTGCGCCTGCGAGGTCATGCGCCCGCCGAACGACTTCCCGCCGGCCACGAGCTTCAATCCCGGGCACAGCCGCGCCGCCTCCACGGCCGCCGCGCGGATCGCGACGTGGGCGACCGCCGGTGGATCGGGACGCCGCTGCTTCTTCTCCATGTACGGGAAATTGAAGCGAAGCGTCGCGATGCCGCGGTCAGCGAGACCTTGTGCGACCTTCTCCATGAACGCATGCCGCATATCGGCGCCTGCGCCGTGCGCCAGCACGTAGCAGGCGCGCGCCTCGGCCGGCTGCGTCAGGATCGCCGAGACTGTGCCGATGCGCTCGATGTCGAGCTTGAGCTCTTGAGTTTTGGCAGCCAAAATCAGACACCCTGATGCATTTCCGGCCGCCTTGGTAGCGTCACTGGCGCAGCCTGAAAACACAATAATTGCCGCGCCCTGCCGGCCTACCAAGCCGGACAGCCGCATTAACCGAGGTAACCATGTCCTACCGCTCCTCCTGGATGACCGAAGAGCTCGAAATCTTCCGCGACCAGTTCCGGAAATATCTCGCCAAGGATCTGGCGCCGCACGCGCAAAAATGGCGCGAGCAGAAAATGGTCGACCGCTTCGCCTGGCGCGGGCTCGGCGAGATGGGGGCGCTGCTGGCAAGCGTGCCGGAGGAATATGGCGGGTTGGGCGCCACCTTCGCCTATGACGCGGCGGTGCTGGACGATCTCGAAAGCACGGTGCCGGAGCTGACGACGGGGGTCTCCGTGCACAGCGCCATCGTCGCGCACTATATTCTCAATTACGGCTCGGAGGAGCAGAAGAAGCGCTGGCTGCCGAAGATGGCCTCGGGCGAGATGGTCGGCGCCATCGCCATGACCGAGCCCGGCACGGGCTCGGATCTGCAGGCCGTGAAGACCACGGCGAAGAAGCAGGGCAATTCCTACGTCATCAACGGCCAGAAGACGTTCATCACCAACGGCCAGGCCGCTGATCTCGTCATCGTGGTCGCACGTACCGGCGAGGCGGGCGCGAAAGGCATCTCGCTGATCGTGGTCGAGACGGCGGGCACTGAAGGCTATCGGCGCGGGCGCAACCTCGACAAGATCGGCCTGCACGCCTCCGACACGTCGGAGCTGTTCTTCGACAATGTCACCGTGCCGCCGGACAACCTGCTCGGCAAGGAGGAAGGCCAGGGCTTTGTCCAGCTGATGCAGCAATTGCCGCAGGAGCGCCTCGCGCTCGCGGTCGGCGCCGTCGCCGCGATGGAGCGTGCGATCAAGCTCACCACCGACTACACCAAGGAGCGGAAAGCCTTCGGCAAACCGCTGATGGACTTCCAGAACACCGCGTTCAAGCTCGCCGAGCGCAAGACCGAGGCGATGATCGCGCGCGTCTTCGTCGACTGGTGCATCGAGCGCCTGATCGCAAAAGACCTCGACACGGTCACGGCGTCGATGGCGAAATATTGGTGCTCGGAGAAGCAGGTCGAGACCGCCGACGAATGCCTGCAGCTGTTCGGTGGCTACGGCTACATGCAGGAATACCCGATCTCACGCATCTTCATCGATTCCCGCATCCAGAAGATCTACGGCGGCACCAACGAGATCATGAAGCTGTTGATTGCAAGGTCGCTGTAATCGCGTCCTGCTCAATTCGGATGCCACCAGCGGCCGCCGATAACGACACCGTCGGAGACGATCTTGCGATCGCCGATCAGGTGCTCGCCGACGACGTCCTCGTAATCGAACTGGCCCTGCTTGACCGAGATCAGCGTGGCGTCGCCGACGCTGCCCGGTTTGAGGCTGCCGAGCTCGGGGCGGCGCAGCGCCATCGCCGCATTCACCGTCGAAGCCGCAATCACATCCGGTAGCTCCATGCCCATGCACAGGAATTTCGACATGGTCGTGACCTGGTCATAGGCGGGGCCGTCGATGCACAGCATGTGGATGTCGGACGAGATCGTGTCCGGATAGAAGCCGTTGGCGAGCATCGCGCGCGCGGTCTTGAACGCGAACGAGCCCTTGCCGTGACCGATGTCGAACAGCACGCCGCGCTCGCGTGCATCCAGCACCGCCTTCTTCACCGTGCCCTGCGCGGTCGCGGGCGTGTTGGGGAAGGGGCGGAACGCGTGGGTGAGCACGTCGCCTGGGCGCAGGCGGGCCAGCACCTCCTCATAGCTCGGCGGCGGGTGATCGATATGCGCCATCAGGGGCATGCCGACCTCGTTCGCGACTTGGAGCGCGATGTCGAGCGGCACGGTTCCGGACGTGCCCGAGGAGTGCAGGCCCACACGCACCTTGATGCCGACGATGAGATCGCGATTGGCATCCGCCACCTTGGCCGCGTCGATCGGATTCATCAGCCGCAGCTCCTCGCTCTCGCCGACCATGATCCGGTGCGAGAAGCCGAAGATGCCGGCATGCGAGACGTGCAGATAAGCGAGAATGCGGACCTGGCTCGGCTCGATCACATGCTTGCGAAAGCCTGCGAAATTGCCCGGCCCGGCGCTGCCGGTATCCACCGCCGTGGTGACGCCGGAGAGGCGGCAGAACTCCTCGGCATCGATGCCGAGCGAGGTGCCGCCCCAATAGACATGGGTGTGCAGATCGATCAGCCCCGGCGTCACGATGTAGCGTGACGCGTCACGGACCTCGGTGCCCGGATCGGCCTTGAGCCCGCTGCCGACCGCTGCCACCTTGCCGCCGGCAAAAGCGACATCGGTCACGGCATCGAGCTTCTGGGACGGATCGACCACACGGCCGCCGCGCAGGATCAGGTCGAAAGGCATCGTCGTCTCCGGATAGTGCTGTGAGGTGTGGCGGGCACGTCGGCCGGGCCAGCAAGGAAGGAAGCCGCTCGCTTCTAGCAATTTTTGCGCCGAGCGGCGTGGCAAACCGTAACGGTGCCCTGAAAATGGCGATCCCGGGAAGACTCGAACTTCCGACCTACGGTTTAGGAAACCGCCGCTCTATCCGGCTGAGCTACGGGACCGCGGAACCCGGAGTTGCGGGTTCGGCCCCCTCATAGCAGAGCAGGATGCCGTTCGCCAGCCGCAAGGCGGGTCATCGCCAAGCCGAGCGAGGAGGCTGTACAATCGCGTCTGGGTTGACCCTGCGGAGCAGCTCCCATGATCGAAAGCATCAGCGCTATCACCCTCGGCACGCACGACATGGCGCGCGCCGTTCACTTCTATCATTCGCTGGGGTTCGAGCTCCTCTATGGCGGAAAAGCCGCGGCATTTACCAGCTTTCGCGCCGGGACCGGCTATCTCAACCTGACGGCACAGCCGGACGACAAGCGCTGGTCCTGGTGGGGCCGCGTCATCTTCTATGTCGCCGATGTCGACGCGACTTTTGAGCAGGCGCGCGCCGCCGGATGGCGGCCCTCGACCACGCCGCGCGATGCGGAATGGGGCGAACGTTATTTCCATCTCACCGACCCCGATGGCCATGAGCTCAGCTTCGCGCGGCCGCTCCGCGGAGTTTGAAGAGGCCGGATAGCTAAGCCCTGATATTGTTATCCTTTACCACCTTGCCCCAATAAGCGACCTGCTTGTCGAAGAAGCCCTTGAACGCGGCGCCGTCCTCGAGCAGCAGCGTCATGTGCTGGGTGTCCTTGAGCTGGGCGGCGGTCGCGGGCTCACTCAGGATCTCCTTGGAGGCCGTCGCCATGGCCGAAACGATGTCCGGCGGCGTGCCGGCGGGCGCGAAGATGCCCCACCAGGCGAGCGTCTCGAAGTCCGGAAAGCCCGCCTCGATCGCGGTCTGCGTGTCCGGCAGTGCCGGCAGCCGCTCGCGGCCAAGCTGCAGGATCGGTCGCAGCATGTTGGTGCCGAGCTGGGCTGCGACCAGCGCCGCCGATCCCGCAATCAGATCGACATGGCCCCCGAGCACGTCGTTCATCGCCGGGCCGCCGCCGCGATAGGGTACGTGCATGATCTCGACACCGGCCTTGCTGCCGAGCACGGTCATGGCGAGATGGCCGAGCGTGCCGATGCCGACCGAGGCATATTTCACCGCGCCGGGCGTCGCCTTGCAGGCCGCCACCACGTCCGCGAAACTCTTGTAGGGACGGCCGGCGCCGGCCGCGATGACGTAAGGCGCGGTGCCGATCAGCAGGACCGGCATCAGCTCACGCTCGACATCCACCGGCGGCTTGTCGAGGATGGATGGAATCACCGCATGGGAATCGAACGTCACCAAAAATGTCGAGCCGTCCGCGGGGCTCTTGGCCACCTGCGCCGCTCCGAGCGCGCCAGCGGCGCCCGACTTGTTCTCGACCACGACGATGCGGCCAAGCCTGGTTTGCAGATTGGACTGCAACAGCCGCGCCATCGCGTCGGTCGATCCGCCCGGCGGAAACGGCACCACGAGCGTGATCTTGCTCCCTTGCGCCGCCGCCTGCGCCATTGCGAGGATGGCCGGCGCAGCCAGGAGCGTACGTCGCGTGATCGTCATGGTCCCCTCCCTTTGATCCCCGCGCGCTTTGCTTTTTCTTTTGAGCGCTTCAGGTCGTCCCGAAACCGGATCCCGGTTTCCTGTATTCTGGCCTTGGTGGACTAAAGATGTCCAGCACGCGGGCGCCGTCGGGGCCGGCGCGCATCGTGTGCGGCACGTTGCCGGGTGTGCGCCAGAAATCGCCCTTCTTGACCGGGATTTCCTCATCGCCCTGGACGCGGATGGCGGAGCCGTCGAGCAGCACGCCCCATTGCTCCTCGGGATGATGGTGCAGCGTGCCCTGCGCGTGCGGCGCGAGCGTCACCACCGACAGCATCGCCTGCTCGCCGGAGAAGATGCGCGTGGTCACCCCAGCCGCGAGTTCGCGAAACAGCCCGTCGCTGGGATCATCGATATTGTGGAATTCATTCTTCTGGCTCATGCCATCCTCTCTTGTCGTCGCCTGATCAGGACTTGCCGTAGGAGCCCTGGTAGCGCCCCTCGCGAATCGCCTTCAGCGTCTCCTCCTCGCGCGCGACCTGGACGCGCACCGCCTCCAGCAGAGCCGCGGCGCCCGCGGCGGGAAACGACACCACGCCGTCCTCGTCGCCGACGACGATATCGCCGGGCGCAATCACGCTGCCGCCGATCGTGACCGGCACGTTGATCTCGCCGGGGCCGTTCTTGTAGGGGCCGCGATGGATCACCGCGCGGGCGTAGCAGGGAAAGTCGTCGGCCGCGAACGCCGCAACGTCGCGGATCGCGCCGTCGATGACATAGCCTTCGGCTTTGCGCCATTGCGCGATGTTCTTCATGATCTCGCCGACCAGGGCTCGCGACTCGTCGCCGCCGCCATCGACCACGATGACGTCGCCAGGGCCGACCAGCTCGAGCGCGCGGTGGATGGCGAGATTGTCGCCGGGACGGGTGCGCACCGTGAAGGCCGCTCCCACCAGCTTGCCGCCGCGATGAAAGGGCCTTAACCCCACTGCGCCCGGCAGCCGGGCCAGATTGTCTGAGATCACCGAGGTCGGCGCGTCGCCGAAACCTGCGATGATGCTCGCCGGCGGCTTCGGCACGCTGCTCGCTGCGATGGTGATCGTCATGTCGTCCTTCCGTGTTCTTGTCCGTGTTTTTGTCTTATTCGGCGTGCGCCCGCGCCTTCGCCGGCCAAATCCGGAAGGCGCGCCCCTCCTTCATCCACGCCGCGCGCTCGTCGCGCAACAGGGTGCGGCGGACTTTGCCGGAATCATCGCGCGGCGGCGCGTTGACGATCTCGAAACTCTCCGGGTGCTTGTAGCGGCTGAGCTTGTCCTTCAGGAAATCGGCCACGCCATCAGCGATGGCCTGACCGTCGGCATCGGGCTCCGGCTCGATGATGGCGTGGACGCGCTGGCCCAATTCCGGATCGGGCAATCCCACCACGACGCAGGAACGCACGCCGGGACAGGCGGAGACGGCGGCCTCAACCTCGGCCGGATAGATGTTGGCGCCGCCGCGCAGGATCATGTCGGCAAGACGGTCACCGAGATAGAGATAGCCTTCCGCATCCAGCCGGCCGATATCGCCAAGCGATTCCCAGCCGTCGGCACGGCGCTTCGGCTCGGCGCCGAGATAGTGATAGGTCGCGTCCGTGCCGTCATTGTTGAGGAAATAGATCTCGCCGGTCTCGCCAAGCGCGACATCGTTGCCGTCCTCGCCGATGATGCGAAGCTTCGCCATGTCGCCGATCTTGCCGACCGAACCCTTGTGCGTCAGCCATTCCGTACCGGAGATGATGCAGGCGCCCTGGCGCTCGGTGCCGCCATAGAGCTCCCAGATCCGCTCGGGCCCGAGCCAGGCGATCCAGTTCTCCTTCAGCCAGGGCGGCATCGGAGCAGCCATATGGAAAACCGTCTGAAGACTCGATACATCGTAGGCGTTGCGCACGGTCTCCGGCAGCGCCCAGATCCGGTGCATCATGGTCGGCACGAAATTGACCCATTGCACGCGCTCGCGTTCGATCTGCCGCAGCGTCTCCTCAGCGTCGAACTTGACGAGGCCGGTGAGCTTGCCGCCGGCGAACAGCGCGTAATGCGACACGATGAACGGCGCATTGTGATACAGCGGGCCGGGATTGAGCAGTGAGACCCCGAAGGGGATATTCAGCGGCGGCGCAGCGACGGTGTCGGTCACTGCCGGATGATGGTCGAGGATCACCTTGGGACGGCCGGTCGAGCCGCCTGAGGTCATGGCCTTCCAGTAGCGCGCCACCGGCGGGTCGAGCGGCTCGTCCGAAAAACCTTGCGGCACGAAATCAGCCGGGAGACGGTTCGGCGCGTTCCAATCGGCCTCGCCGCCGACCACCAGCGCCGGCTTGAGGATGTCGAGCACCGCGGCGGCTTCGCCGCGCGGCAGCCGCCACGACAGCGAGGTCGGCGTTGCCCCGCACTTCCACACCGCAAAGGATGTCTCGAAGAACGCGTTGCTGTTGGGTAATCCGATCGCGACGAAGTCACCGGGCTTGACGCCCTTGGCCATGAACGCCCGCGCGCGCCGGTTGGCGCCACGCTCGAGCTCGTCCCATGTCAGCGTCTCCTGCCCATGACGGACGGCGATCGTGCCGTGCGGTTTGCGCTCAGCGTACCAGCGCGGCACGTCGGACAGAGGCAGCAGCATCAGGCGTTTCCACTTCGTCTTTTTGGCGCCGCCTCACGATGAGGCGCTCACAGTGCGAAGTGTAACAGCCAAAGCCAAGCCTTCAAGGCACAAGCCTTCAAGGCATGCGCATCAGCGCTCCGCGCTGCAGCCCGCACTATCGAACAGTGCCGCGAGCCCGCACCGCGAGGTCAGCATCTGGTCGCCGTCATGGCCGACGCCGGGAACGTCCAGATCTTGTGATTGGGCGTGCGGTGGTTGCGCTTGGCCATCGCCTCCGCATAGGCATGTCCGCGGGCGTAGCGCGTGGCGCCTTGCGCCTTCGCCATGCAGCTCTTGTCGAGCGCGCGATGCTCCGGATTGGTTCGAGGGTGCCGAGCAGATAGATCACCTCGCGCTCGACATAGCGCTGTTCGAGCGCGGCCGGCGCCACGTTCGCACCAGGGCGGTTGCGACGATACCTGCCAGCGCTCGCAACGGACATTCTCCTTCGAATTCAGACCAATAAAAGTTTAAGCGCATCACCTGCCGCGCGGCTGTGACTCCCGCGCCACGTCAAGCAAAAAATGTCAGCAGCCCAGCCATGAAATTCCCGGGTTCCATGGGTGACAAGCCGGCGATAAAGAGGCAAAAATCCGGCTCGACTCAGGTGGGGTTGAGTCGTGCAAGGAATGCTCTCGTAAAATGTCGGTCGTAGTTGCATCGCGTCGTGCGGCGCCGCTTCTCGTTACCGCAGCAGGATTATTTCTGCTGACGCTGCCGCATGCCCGGGCGCAATGGTGGAAGCGCGCGCCGGTCGACTTCGAGCAATGCGCTGACGCCGCCGAGAAATCTCCGACCAAGGCTGAGAAGACGGCGGCGCTCGCCGATTGCAACGCCAAGTTCGCTGGCCGCCGCAAGGCAGGCGGCGGCTATTCCTATTACGACTTCCTCCAGGATCGCACCTTCGACATCGCCGGGCCGAATCCGACCCCCGAGGAGCAGAAGAAGATCGACGAAGCCTACACCGCCTATCTCGCCAGTCAGCGCCGCAGCAATGAAGCGGCCCAAGCCACCGCGCGACAGCAGCGCGAGCAGCAGGAACAACAGGTCCAGCAGCTCCAGCAGATCGCACTGCGAACCGAGGTCGAACGCGCACGCGTGCCCGTCCCGGTTGAGCGGCCGAAGGTGCAGCAGACTGTCGGCCCGAAGCCGAAGGGCGCGCCCTGCACCAAGGGCTCGTTCTCCTGCGAGTGGCCGCGCCTGTCGGAAAGCTTGAACGATTTGAAGAAGTTGTTCAATCCAACGCAGAGCAAGCCGGCGAAGAAGGGTTAGCTGGCCGCTCCCAACTCCGCTGTCGTCCCGGACAACCTTAAGCGCAGATCCGAGACCCATCGCCACAGGGAGGAGTTGTCGCACGCAGTCGGCAACCACGAGTCTTCGCCACACCCAATCCTGTGATTATGGGTCGGGGATCGGCGCGCGCTTTGGGCGCGCTTGTCCGGGACGGCGGCGCAGAGCGTGGCGTCAGTTCGCGTGCTTCTTCTTAGTGCGCTTGGGTTTGATTGCGGGCGCCGCTGCCGTTGGCGGAGCGCTCAACGCCTTGCGGCTCTCCTGCAATCGCGCGTCATAGCCCGGAGAGTTCACGACCGTCGGCGGTCTTGCATCAGCGAACGTGGATGCGCCGCAGAGCGCAGCCAGCGCGAGCCCGATCATCAAACAACGCTTCATCGCACTGCTCCTTCGCGCTCACGCTGATCCGCGAATCTGCCGTGGCGTCAGCCCGGGTGAGCCCTTGCCCGCGACTTCGGCTTCCTTGATCAACGCAACAATGCGGCGCATCAGCGGCACGTCGATATTGTTCTGTTCGGCCAGCGCGATGACCGCGCCCTGAAGATAGTCGATCTCGGTCTTGCGCCCTTGCTTCAGGTCCTGCCACATCGAGGAACGCGCCTCGGGGTCGATCTTCATCGTGCGGCCCAGGATCGCATTGAAGATTACATCTGGCAGCCTCAGCAAGGTCGGCGTCCATCCCATTGGGATCGGCGTTGCCGAAACCGGCGCGATGCCGGCGGCCTTCAGCGCGGCGAGGCCCTCGGCCATCTGGTCCGCGAACAGCCTTCGCCAGTCGCGGCTCGCCAATTGAGCGGCGAGCGGCATGTCGGAGAGCGCGCTGAGCGCGTTGTTCAGATTGATGATCAGCTTACCCCATTGCACGCCGGTGATGTCGCGGCTCGCGCGCATGGTGAGCCCCGGAACCGAGAGCGCCGCGGCCGTGTTCTCCGCATCCTCTCCGATATGAATATCGCCGGAGGTCGAACGGTGGAAACGGCCCTCACCCATCGCGATCACGTTGAACGGCACCATGCCGGCGAGCACGCGCCGGCCGCCGAGACGCTCGCCTAGCACCGCGACATTGCCGATGCCGTTCTGAAGCGAGACCACGACGGCGTCGTGCGGCGCATGCTGCCCGATCTGCTCCGCGACATCGGCGGTGTCGGCGCTCTTCACCGTCACCAGCACGATGCCGGCGCTGTGGAAGATCGAAGGGTCCTCCGACAAAGCGAGCTGGCCAGCACCGAGCTTGTTCTCGGAGCCATCGTGGTCCGTCAGCCGCAGGCCGAAGTGTTCGATCTCGCCCTTCACCCGCGGCCGCACCAGCAGCGCGACGCGGCGGCCCGCGGCCGCCAGCATGCCGCCGACGAAACAGCCGATGGCGCCGGCGCCGGCCACCACGATCGGTCGATCCGTAAGCACTGATCTCGCTCCCTGAATGACCGGCCTTCGATAGCAGAGGCGAAGCCGGCTGCCCATCGCGTCGCAGCCGCCTTGTAACCGTCATGACTGCCCCATATGTTCTCGCCCCGGGGGCCTGTCAGCGGCGAGCGCTCGCCGAACGAGACGCCAAAGGGAGAGCACGATGGGTCTACTCGACGTCCTCAACGGCATGCAGAACGGCCCGCGCGGCCCCAGCACGCCCAGCTCCGAGCAATCCTCCGGCGGCATGTCGCCGATGACCATGGCGCTGCTCGGCCTGCTCGCCTGGAAAGCCTTCAAGCATATCACCGCAAACCAATCTGGCACGGCCCCGCAACCGTCGCCGACGCCTGCGCCGCCGCCGGTGAACACCGCAGACAGCGGTGGGCTTGGCGGTCTCGGAGGCTTGCTGAAGGGCGGCCTTGGCGGCCTGCTAGCGGGCGGCGCGGCCGGCACCGTGCTGAGCGGCGGGCTTGGCGATCTCCTCAACCAGCTCCAGCAGAGCGGCCATGGCGACGCCGCAAATTCCTGGGTCGGCAAGGGCGAGAACAAGCCGATTGCACCGGGCGATCTCGCCAGCGCGCTCGGCGCCGACCAGATCGACAGCCTGTCCGCCCAGAGCGGCCTGTCGCGCGAGGAGCTGCTCTCCGGCCTCAGCCAGTATCTGCCGCAGGTGGTCGACCATCTGACGCCGGACGGAAGGCTGCCGACCGAGGACGAGCTCTCGGGCCGCATCTGATTGTCGTCAAAGGGAGGGGAGCACTGTCATGAGCATGGGCGGCCTGTTGTGGATCATCCTCGTCGGCTTCGTTGCCGGCCTCATCGCGCGCTGGCTCGCGCCGGGGCCGAACAATCCGAGCGGCTTCATCCTCACCACCATCCTCGGCATCGCCGGCGCGTTTCTCGCGACCTTCGTCGGCCAGGCCATCGGCCATTACAGCCCCGACCAGGGCGCCGGCTTCATCATGGCCACGATCGGCGCCGTGGTGGTGCTGTTCATCTGGCACCGCCTGGTGGCCAGCGGCGTGATCAAGGGATGATCGCCGCAGGCCGTAGGGGAGCCTGCCGCCTCACACGGCGTCATTGCGAGGAGCTCTTGCGACGAAGCAATCCAGACCGTCGCCGCGGACGCTTTCTGGATTTGCTTCGCTTAGCTCGCAATGACAGGGTCACGTAATCAAATGCATCCCCGCATCCATGCGCACGACCTCGCCGGTCATATTGCTGGAGGCCGGCATCGCGAGGAAGCAGACGAGCTGCGCGATGTCTTCCGCGCTCGAGGCGACCTTGAGCGGCACTTTCGCCACCACGCTGTCGCGCACCTGTTTTGCGCCGGCCTCGCCGCGGCCCTTGGTGAACCAGGGCGTGTCGATATAGCCGGGGCAGACCGTATTGACGCGGATCAGCGGCGCCAGCGCGCGCGACAGCGACAAGGTCATGGTGTTGAGCGCCCCCTTGCTCGCGGCATAGGCGATCGACGAGCCGACGCCGCTGATGCCGGCGACCGAGGACACGTTGACCACCGCCGACGACCGGCCCGAAGCCTTGGCGCCGGCCTCGAGCAGGCTGCGTGCCGCGCGTACCATCTGGAACGATCCGATGGTGTTGACACCATAGACCCGCTGGAAATCTTCCGCCGACAAGCCGTCGAGATCGGCGTGAGCGACGTGCTTGGTGGTGCCGGCATTGTTGACGAGCACGTCGAGCCGGCCCCACCCGGCCGCCGCTGCGACGATCTTGCGGCAATCGTCATCCTTTGAGACGTCGCCCTGCGCGACCAGGACTTCCGCGGCGCCGGCCTTGCGGCAGAGCTCAGCCGTGGCCTCGGCTTCCTTCTGGCTCGAGGAATAGTTGATGACGAGCCGGGCCCCGCTCCGCGCGAGAATTTCCGCGGTTGCAGCACCCAGGCCGGATGCCGACCCCGTCACGACTGCGCACAAGCTGTCCTTTGCCATCCCTGATGTTCCTCCCTGATCTGATGTCGGCGTCTTGTTTAGCGAGTTTGCCGCGCCCTGCAAATCGAGCAAACTCCGCTAAGCGGAATTAGCTTGTCGCCCATGCCGGCGCTGCAGGTTGGCCTGCGATCAACGCTTGTCAGGGCCATGGCTTTTTCCGATCATCGGGCGCAAGAAGACACCGCGCGCCCATCCACGGGCGGACGCGCCAATGGCAAAGCACGGGGAACGCTGTGGCGGAGAGTGACAATATCGTCGTCGAGACCGCGGAAAAAATCTTCGCTGATCTCGCCGATCCGCAAACCATCAACAACGACAAGAAGAATTCGTGGCAGGCGCCGCTGTGGCAGGCGCTGAGCGAGGCCGGCCTGCCGCTCTCGTGGGTGCCTGACGACCTCGGCGGCTCCGGCGCCAGCCTTGCCGACGGCTTTGCCCTTCTGAACGCTGCGGGCCGCTTTGCGGTCGCGGTTCCGCTGGCCGAGACCATGCTCGCGGGCTGGCTGCTCGCGCAGGCCAAGATTGCCTCGCCCGAGGGCGAGATGACGGTGCTGCCGGCCTCGCCAAAGGATCACATCACGCTCGATGCCGACGGCGCGCTCTTCGGCCGCGCGCGCGGCGTGCCCTTTGCCAAGGCGGCGAAGCATTTTGCGGTGCTGGCGCGGGGCAAGGACGGCATGTCCATCGCGCTGGTCGATGCGAACAAGTCCCGGATCGAAGCCGGGCTCAATGTCGGCTACGACCACAGCGACACCGTGACGCTCGATAAGGTTCAGCCCGTCACCCTCAAGCCCGCGCCACAAAGCTTTGAGCAGACCACGCTGATGCTGATGGGCGGCGTCGCGCGCAGCCTTCAGATCGCCGGCGCGCTGGAATCCATGCTCGATATCTCCGTTCGCTATTCCAACGAGCGCGTCGCCTTCGAGAAGAAGATCTCGAAATTCCAGGCGGTGCAGCACAATCTCGCACGCCTCGCTGGTGAATCCGCCGCAGCGCTGGCGGCCGCGACCTCTGCCGCCGATGCGATTGCGAACGCCAAGGCGTTCGACGACGAGGTTTATCTCGAAGCCGCCTCCGCAAAAATCCGTTGCGCGGAAGCTGCGGAAAAGGGCGGCGCCATCGCGCACCAGGTCCACGGCGCGATCGGCTTCACCATGGAGCATATCCTGCACCGCTACTCGCTGCGGGCGCTGGCATGGCGCGACGATTTCGGGTCGGAGAGCCATTGGGCCGTCGAGCTCGGCAGGCTCGTTGCAAACCGCGGCGCCGATGAATTGTGGCCGCTCGTGGCTTCGCGCTGATCAGGGGACGACCACAATGACCGCTGCCCTCCGTTTCGATCCGATCCGCCTCCCCGAAAAATGCGAGCAATTGCGCAAGGAAGTGCGCGCCTTCCTCGCCGAAGAAATTGCCGCCGGCACCTTCGATCCGCACAAGCCCAACCGCGAGGACACCGACGCGCCGGAATTTTCGCGCCGGGTCGGCGCCAAGGGCTGGCTCGGCATGACCTGGCCCAAAAAATATGGCGGCCAGGAGCGCTCGTTCCTCGAACGTTACGTCGTGACCGAAGAGATGCGCGTGGCGAATGCGCCGACGCGGCGCTTCTTCGTCGCCGATCGCCAGAGCGGACCGGTGCTGCTGAAATATGCGCCCGAGCACATCAAGATGGAGATCCTGCCGCGCATCTGCCGCGGCGAGATCTGTTTCGCTATCGGCATGAGCGAGCCGAACTCCGGCTCCGACCTGTTCGCGGCAAAGACACGCGCGACCAAGACCGACGGCGGCTATCTCATCAACGGCACCAAGATCTGGACCTCGTCGGCGCATATTGCCGACTACATGATCGCGATCTTCCGGACCTCGCCGCCGACCAAGGAAAACCGCCGCCACGGCCTGACCCAGTTCCTGGTCAAGATGAAGCAGCCGGGCATCAAGGTGAACCCGATCGGCCAGATCACCGGCCAGTACGAGTTCAACGAGGTCGTCTTCACTGATCACTTCATTCCCGACGATCATGTGCTCGGCGAGGTCGATGGCGCCTGGAAGCAGGCGACATCGGAGCTTGCCTATGAGCGTTCAGGCCCCGAACGCTTCCTCGAAACCTATTACGTGCTGACCGAGCTGGTGCGCGCGATCGGCCCCAACCCGGACACGCGCAGCGCCGAGGGCATCGGGCGCCTGGTTGCGCAGCTCCACACCATGCGGCGCATGTCGGTTTCGGTTGCCGGCATGCTGCAGGCCGGCAAGGAGCCGGTGGTGGAAGCGTCCATCGTCAAGGATATCGGCACGGTCTGGGAGCAGCAGCTGCCGCACCGGGTGCGCGATCTCGCCGCCTTCGTCGAGGAGACCGCGACCAACCGCGAGACGCTGGAGCGGCAGCTCGATTTCGCCATCAAGACCGCACCGAAACTCACCATCCAGGGCGGCACCACCGAGGTGCTGCGCGGCATCATCGCCCGCGGACTGGGCTTGCGTTAGGACGAATGGACGACACGATCGCGGCTCGCTCCGGCCACCTCTCCCATAGGGAGAGGTCGATTTGCGTCAGCAAATCGGGTGAGGGGTTACGCCCTCACCAGGACCGCAGCCCCTCACCCGGCGCTACGCGCCGACCTCTCCCGATGGGAGAGGTGGTTCTTCGCTACTGAGAGATCGAGATGTTTGGAGACAACCTATGAGCACCTATAATGACATCGGCGTCGAGAAGGTCGGACATGTCGGCACCATCGAGATCCGCCGCCCGCCGCTCAACTTCTTCGACATCTCGCTGATCAACCAGATCGCGGATGCGCTCGACGAGTTCGACCGCGACATCGAAATCCGCGCCTCGGTTCTATCGGCACAGGGCAAGGCATTCTGCGCCGGCGCCAATTTCGGCGATCCGGCGCGGCAGGCGCAGGAAGCGCGCGAAGCGGAGAAGACCGCCAAGGGCGATCCGGCCGACAGTCTCGGGCCGATCAACCATCTCTACATCCAGGCCGTGCGCATCTTCCGCGCCAAGAAGCCGATCGTCGCCGCCGTGCAGGGCGCTGCCATCGGCGGCGGCCTGGGCCTGGCGGTCTCCGCGGACTTCCGCGTCACCTGTCCCGAAGCCCGCTTCTCCGCGAACTTTACCAAGCTCGGCTTCCATCCCGGCTTCGGCCTGACCGTGACGCTGCCCGAGCTGATCGGCAAGAACAACGCCGAGCTGATGTTCTATACCAGCCGCCGCGTCACCGGCGAGGAGGCTTACAAATGGGGCCTCGCCAACGAGCTGGTGCCGCAGGACCAGGTCAAGGCGGCCGCGATGAAGCTCGCCAGCGAGATCGCCGAATGCTCCCCGCTCGGCCTGCTCTCCACCCGCGCCACGATGCGCGCCGGATTGGCCGACCGCGTCATGGCGGCGACCAATCACGAACTCGCCGAGCAGACGCGGCTGCGCGCGACGGAGGATTTTAAGGAGGGCGTGAAGGCGACGGAAGAACGGCGCGTGGCGAATTTTAGGGGAAGGTAGCTCGTCGGGTGAAGGCACCTCTTTGTTCCTTCTCCCCTTGTGGGAGAAGGTGGCGCGAAGCGCCGGATGAGGGGTATCTATCCATGCGATCAAGTCCGTATTTGCGGAGAGATACCCCTCACCCGTCTCGCCGGGATGCGGCGAGCCCCCCTCTCCCACAAGGGGAGAGGGTTTAAGTGCGCCCCACCACCAGCGCGTCGACGATCGTCACGCCCTGCCCCTCCGGGTGCACCAGCACCGGGTTGAGCTCGATCTCCGCGATCTCCGCTGCATGCCGTGCGGCAAGCACGGAGATATCGGCGACGAGCTGCGCCAGACCCGTGACATCCGCCCTCGCCCCTCCGCGAAAACCGTTCAGGAGCGGCGCAGCCTTCAATCCTGCCAGCATCGCGCCGGCCTCCTCCGCACCGACAGGCGCCGGACGATAGATCACATCGCGGAATAGCTCGGTCGTGACGCCGCCGAGCCCCACCATCACCATCGGGCCAAATGTCTTGTCCGTCATCGTTCCCACGATGATCTCGACGCCCTTCTTCGCCATCGGCCCGACCAGCACACCTTGAATGACCGCCGCCGGCCGCTGCCTGCGCGCATTGTTGAGCAACGCTTCGAATGCCAGGAAGACCTCGCCCTTGGTGGTGATGTTGACCCGCACGCCATCGACTTCGCTCTTGTGCGCGATGTCGGGCGACTGGATCTTCATCACCAGCGGAAAGCCTACGCGGGCGACGGCTTCATCCAGCCCGGCCTTTTCCGTCACCAACACTTCGTCCGGCAGCCCGATGCCGGCGCCGCGGAGCAATGCCTTGCTGTCGGCCTCGGACAATGCCTGCTGCTTCAAATGCGCAGAGAGATCGCGCACCGGCAACCGCGTCTCGTCCGCGGGCTTCGGCAGATTGAACATTGCGTAGTCGACGAGCCGCCGCATCGCGACGCCGACATGAGTCAAACCGGAGAGGACCACGACACCGGACTTCGCGAGCTCCCGCCGCGCGAAGTCGGAGGGCACCGTGTAGGAATAGAACGCGACCGGCTTCTTCTGCGCCGCCAGCGCCGGCGTCAGCTCGGCCTCGTCGAACGGTTTGCGCACCTCGCTCGACAGTGAGAGCACGACCAGCACCGCGTCGACCTCGTCGGAGGCGGTGAGCAGGTCGACGCTCTTCTGCAATCCGCCGGAGGTCACGCCTTGCGCCGTAACGTCGATCGGGTTGCGTGCGGTGCCGTAGGATGGCATCAGCGTTCGGATCCCGGCCTGGATCATTTCGGAGAGCTCCGGCACCTGCAAGCCTTGCAGTGCCACAGCATCCGCGGCCCAGATGCCGGCGCCGCCGGAGACGGTGACAACGGCGACGCGATCGCCCTTTGGCAGCGGATTGCTGGCGAGCAGCGCCGCGATCGTCAGCGCCTCGTCGAGATCGTTGGAGACGATGAATCCGTATTTCGCGAACACCGCGTCATAGGCCGTCGACCAGCCGGCCATGCTCGCCGTGTGCGAGGCTGCCGCCCGCTGGCCTGCGCCGGAACGGCCGACTTTTGTCACGATGACGGGCTTTCTCGTCTCGGCAGCGCGCCGCGCCGCGGCCAGAAACTTGTCGACGTCACGGATGCCTTCGATGAACAGCAGGATCACGTCGGTCGAGGCGTCCTGCACCAAATAGTCCAGGAACTCGCCGGCGCCGAGATCGGATTCGTTGCCGGCGCTGACAACGTAGCTCACGGCGATACCGATCGCCTTCGCACGATGATAATAGGCAAAGCCGATGCCGCCGCTCTGCGCGACGATGCCGATCCGCTTTTGCGTAGCGACCAGCGGTACCACACCCGGCTTGACGTCCGCTGCGGGACTGAAGGTGGCCGCCACGCGCTGCATTTGGCTGAAGAAGCCCTCGGCATTGGGGCCGGAAATCCGCATGCCGGTGCGTCTCGCCAGCGCCGCGATCGCGTCCTGCATTGCTGCGCTGTCGCCGCCCTCCTCCGCGAAGCCAGAGGAGATGATGACGGCGTTCTTGACCCCGGCGGCGGCGCATTGCTCGAGCGCTGGCAGCACTGCGCGGGCCGGAATGACGATGACGGCGAGATCGACCGGAGCGCCGATCTCGGCGATCGATTTACAGCAGGCGAGCCCGTCGATGTCGGCATAGTTCGGGTTCACCGGATAGATCTTGCCGGGATAATCGTTCTTGCGCAGCATCGACAAAAGCCGCCCCGGAATCTTCTCGTGATCGCGCGAGGCCCCGATCAGCGCGATGCTCGCGGGCGCAAAGAAGCTGTCGAGCGGATGCGGCATGGCGTGTCCCTGTTGTTTTTCGATTAGTCTATCCGTGATGGCCGGGCTTGTCCCGACCATCCAACGCCGTCATTCCAGCTCAAGAACGCGGATGCCCGGGACAAGCCCGGGCACGACGACACGGTGAGAGATGAGCCGACAAATCAAGCGACGCGGAACGTTACACCACCTAACAAGAACTCGTTGCCGGCAACGGCCAGCCCCTTCGCCTTGGCCGCATGCAGCACGCCCGCCACGTCAGCCACCCGAAACTCCAGCGCGCTCATGATCTCGCTGGCCCCCTTCACGAATCGGAAGCTTGCATTGGGCAGCTTCAGTTCGGCGTCGCGCGGCGCAATACCAATGATCTTACCCCAGTGCTCCGCCAGCCCCTGCGGGTCTGGGCTTTGCATCTCCACGGTCGTCAGCGCCTGCGTCACATCCTTGCGGATGAATTTTTGCCAGTCGGGTCCCGCCGGCGGATAGACGCCGAGAATGTCGTCGCTGCCTTCGGTGTGATTGAACTCGATGAAGGCGGCGCGGCAGTCGCGGGGGTGGAGCTGCACGCCGTGATAGGGCGCATGGTCGATGACGTTGGCGGTGCGCACGCCCAGCGCGTTGGCGTTGCGGCCGCGCTCGTCCGGATCGTTGCAGCAGAAGATCGCCATGTAGCCGCCGCGGCCGCCGGTCTTCTCAATGAAGCGGCCGGCCGTGGTGCCGTCCTTGAAGGGCGCCACGACTTCCAGCAGGATTGTGTCGACCGGGAGCAGCGCGTTCTCCAGACCGTATTTCGCGACATTGCCGTCGCGATAGCACACAGTGAGGCCCATGATCCTGGCGATGTCCGTGATGACAGGCTCAAGCTGCGGCGCCACCAGGCAGATCTGACGCAGCCGGATATAGGGCGCCATCGTCATGCGCCCTTGAAGGTCGGCTTGCGCTTCTCGACGAAGGCTTTGGCGGCCTCCTTGTGGTCCTCGGTGTCGCCGCATCGGGTGTGATGGATCGCCTCGCCATCGAAGCAATCCTCCAGCGCCAGATGCTCGGCATTGTTGATGTTGCGCTTGATGAAGCCAAGCGCAATCGATGGGCCCTGCGCCAGCGACAGCGCGAGCTCGTGCGCGGCAGCGTCGATCTCGGTGTCGGGAACCACCTTCGTCACCATGCCGATCGCATGCGCCTCTTTTGCAGTCAGCACCGGCGACATCAGATAGAGCTCGCGCGCCCGCGCGCTGCCGAGCAGTTGCGTCAGAAAATAGGTCCCGCCGTAATCGCCGGAGAAGCCGACCTTGGCGAAGGCCGTGGTGATCTTGCAGGATTCGCTGGCGATGCGCAGGTCGCAGGACAGCGCCATCGACAGGCCGGCGCCGGCCGCCGCGCCGTCGAGCTGCGCCACGATGGGCTTTGGCATCTGATGCAGGATGCGCGAGACCTCCATGCCGCGGCGCAGGTTTGCGAGCTTCTGCTCGAACGGCAGCGGCGCGCGGCCCTCCGCCATCGACTTGACGTCGCCGCCGACGCAGAAACTGCCGCCCGCGCCCTTGAACAGCACCGCCCGCACCTCCGGATCATCGGCCGCGCGCCGCGCCGCCTCGACCAGTCCGGCGACCATGTCGGGGTTGAGCGCGTTCTTCCGCTCCGGGCGATTCATCGTGATGGTGAGCAGCCCGCCTTCGAGCTTTTGCAGGACCATGTCGTTCATGGGACGTCTCCCTTGTTGTTTTAGCTATCACCACACCGTCATTGCGAGCAAAGCGAAGCAATCCAGAAGTGTTTCCGCAGATGCCGTCTGGATTGCTTCGTCGCTTCGCTCCTCGCAATGACGTTGCGAGTTCGTCACGCTGTCATTTCTTCACCAGCGGGCAGCGCGACTGCTCCAGCGACTGGAACGCCTCATTGCCGGGGACGGTGGCGAGCAGCTTGTAATCGTCCCAGCGGCCCTTGGATTCCGACGGCTTCTTCACCTCGAACAGGTACATGTCGTGGATCATGCGGCCGTCCTCGCGGATCTTGCCACCCTTGGCGAAGAAGTCGTTGATCGGCGTCTCCTTCATCACCTTCATGACCGCCGCAGCGTCGGTCGTGCCGGCTGCCTTCACCGCTTTCAGATAATGCGTGACGGAGGAATAGACGCCGGCCTGCGCCGAGGTCGGCGGCCGCTTCACGCGTTCCTGGAAGCGCTTCGAGAAGGCGCGCGTCTCCTCGTTCATGTCCCAGTAGAACGCTTCGGCCAGCAGCAGGCCCTGCGCGGTCTCAAGCCCGATCGAGTCGATGTCGGTGACGAAGGCGAGCAGCGGCGACAGCTTCTGGCCGCCCTTCATGATGCCGAACTCCGCCGACTGCTTGATGGCGTTGACGGTGTCGCCGCCGGCATTGGCGAGCCCAATCACCTTGGCCTTCGAGGCCTGCGCCTGCAGCAGGAACGACGAGAAATCCGAGGTGTTGAGCGGATGACGCACGCTGCCGAGCACCTTGCCACCGGTCTTGGTGACGACGTTGCTGGTATCCTTCTCCAGATCCTGGCCGAAGGCATAATCGGCGGTGAGAAAGAACCAGGTGTCGAGGCCCGATTTGACCGCGGCAAGGCCGGTCACGTTGGCCTGGGCGAACGTGTCGAACACGTAGTGCACGGTATAGGGACCGCAGGCTTCGTTGCTGAGGCGGATCGAGCCCGGGCCGTTGAAGATGATGATCTTGTTACGCGCTTTCGCGATCTCTCCGGCGGCGAGCGCGGTCGCCGAGGCCGCGACGTCGTAGATCATCTCGACGCCCTGATTGTCGAGCATGTCGCGGGCGATGTTGGCGGACAGATCGGCCTTGTTGAGATGGTCGGCCGCCAGCACCTGGATCTTGCGTCCCAGCACCTCGCCGCCAAAGTCTTCGACAGCCATCTTGGCCGCGGTCTCGCTGCCGGGGCCGGTGATGTCCGCATAGAGGCTCGACATGTCGAGGATGCCGCCGATCTTGAGCGGCGGCTTGTCCTCCGCCTGCACGGCGCTCGCGCTCAGGGCAAACGCTGCGGCAAAAATGACCGACAAAATACGCTTCATGAAAAAGGTCTCCCTTATCGCGCCGTGCTCTGATGGCGGCTTGGCTATTGGTGTTGCTGCAATCATGCCGTATGCGCGAGAGCGCAGCAAGCGAAGGTACGTTGCGTGCGCACGATTGCCGCGTGTGTTTTCCGCAAAGCGGAATGGTGAGGCGCGGACAAATGTCTCCACGTCATTGCGAGCGTAGCGAAGCAATCCAGAATCTTTCCGCGGAGGGGCTCTGGATTGCTTCGCTGCGCTCGCAATGACGGAGTATGAGGAAGCCTCTTCGCGAGCCACTACGCATGAGCTAAGCTTGGCACGCAATACAACCTCTCCGGGTCACGTGACGCCACGCCTTCACCTCATCGTCGCACTTCTTCTCGTCGCGGGTCACAGCGCATCCGCGAGCCCATGCCAGTTCGAGTCTCAGGGCGAAGGCCGCGTCGCGGCCATCGTCGATGCGCGCAGCGTGCGTCTCGACGATGGCCGCGAAATCCGCCTGATCGGCATCGAGACGACGGCGACGACAAAGCAGGCCCTGACGTCGCTGCTCGCCGGCCGCGACGTGGCCCTGCGCGGCACAGACGACACACCTGACCGCTACGGCCGGCAAGGCGCTTTTGTGTTCGTCGGCGAGAGCGATATCTCGGTACAGGCCACGCTGCTCGCCCAAGGCGATGCCATCGTCTCCGCCGAGATCACGGACAAGGACTGCGCGGCCGCCCTGATGGCGTCGGAAGCCGAGGCGCGGCGCCAAAAAATGGGCAGCTGGGCTGATCCGTCGGCCATAAAAAACGCGGAAAGTCCGGACGATATTTTGGCAGGGATTGGGCGTTTTATGGTGGTCGAGGGCAAAGTCCTGTCGGTCCGGCAAGCTGGGGCAATGACCTACCTCAACTTCGGACGAAACTGGACACGGGGCTTTGCGGCGACTATTTCAAGGCGCACGCTGCCGGCATTCGAAAACGCCGGAATTACCCTCAAGTCCTTGGAGAATCGACGTATTCGCGTTCGGGGCTGGGTTGAAGGGAATACGGGGCCGCGTATCGATATACGCCTCGTGGGACAGGTCGAGTTGCTGGGCGCAAACGAGCCGACAGGGGTAAGGCCCTAAAAGGGCCGGGCACGGGTTAAGCGACGTGAATGGGGTGCTAGAACGGCACGAACGAGGTGATGGCCGCCGCCTGCGGGCTGCGCCGGCCGCGCTGTGCCTTGTTCTGGGCGGGCTTCTCGCCGGCTGCGGCGACATGGGCAGGTTCC
Source organism: Bradyrhizobium sp. 154 (assembly GCF_023073875.1). Lineage (NCBI taxonomy): Bacteria > Pseudomonadati > Pseudomonadota > Alphaproteobacteria > Hyphomicrobiales > Nitrobacteraceae > Bradyrhizobium > Bradyrhizobium sp. 154. The sequence continues at coordinate 109,059 of NZ_JADPKG010000058.1, read as the reverse complement.
AGGCCGCCGCGACCCCACCGGCTGTCGCGATGCCCAAGCCGAAACCCGCCGTCGCGCAGACCCCGGCCACCGAGAAGGAGCACGAGCGCATCCTGGCGAGCTATGGCGGCACCTATGACGATCCGCGGCTGGAATCGCTCGTCAGCAAGACCGTCGACCGGCTGGTCGCCGTCTCCGACCGCCCCGATCAGGGCTATAAGGTCACCATCCTCAATTCCGGCGCGGTGAATGCGTTCGCACTGCCGAACGGCCAGCTCTACGTCACGCGCGGCCTGCTCGCGCTCGCCAGCGACACCTCGGAATTGTCCTCCGTGCTCAGTCACGAGATGGCGCATGTCCTGTCCAAGCACGCCGCGATGCGCGAGGACCAGGCGCGCCAAGCCGCGATCGTCACCCGTGTCGTCACCGACATGAGCAACGATCCAGATCTGACCGCGCTCGCGCTCGCCAAGACCAAGCTCACCATGGCGAGCTTCTCGCGCAAGCAGGAGATCGAGGCCGACGGCATCGGCGTCGGCATTTCCGCCCGCGCGCATTTTGACCCTTACGGTGCGGCGCGCTTCCTCTCGGCGATGGAGCGTAATGCCGAGCTGAAGGCCGGGAAAAGCTCGCTCGATCCGCGCGCGCAGGATTTCACCTCGTCGCATCCGGCCACCCCGGAGCGCGTGCAGAATGCGCAGACCATCGCGCGACAATATGCAGCGCCCGAAGGCGCCGAGCGCGACCGCGAGACCTATCTCGCCGCGATCGACAATCTCGTCTATGGCGAAGACCCCAGCGAAGGCTTTGTCCGCGGCCGCAGGTTCCTGCATCCCAAGCTCGGCTTTACCTTCCAGGCGCCGGACAATTTCACGCTCGACAACACCGCGCAGGCGGTGATCGGCGTGCGCGAGGGTGGCTCGCAGGCGATGCGCTTCGACGTGGTGCGCGTGCCCGCCGAGCAGTCGCTCGGCGATTACCTGAACTCCGGCTGGATGGAAGGTGTCGAGAAGGCTTCCACCGAGGATCTCACCATCAACGGCTTTCCGGCGGCATCCGCCACCGCCAAGGGCGATCAGTGGCAGTTCAAGGTCTATGCTTTGCGCTTCGGCAGCGACGTCTACCGCTTCATCTTCGCGGCCAGGCAGAAGTCGACCGAGAGCGACCGCAACGCGCGCGAGACCGTCAATTCATTCCGCCGCCTGACGCTCGAGGAGATCCAGGCCGCGCGCCCGCTACGGATCAAGGTCATCACGGTGCAGCCCGGCGACACCGTGGAATCGCTCTCCCATCGCATGGCCGGCGTCGACCATCCCGCCGAGCGTTTCCGCGTGCTCAACGGCCTCGACCGCAACGCGCAGGTGAAGGTGCGTGATCGGGTGAAGATCGTCGCGGATTGACATCGACGCGTAGCCCGGATGGCTACCGCCCCGCGTCCATGTCGCCGGCCTCGCGCTGGCCGCTGAGCCAGAGCGCGAGCAGGGTCCAGAACGCGCCCGACAACAGGTACGCACCCGAGGCGATGACGCCGAGATTGGTGGCGAGCAAAAGCGCCACCAGCGGCGCGAAGCCGGCGCCGAACAGCCAGGCCATATCCGACGTCAGTGCGGACGCCGTGTAACGGTACGTCTGCTTGAAATTCGAGGCGATCGCGCCCGAGGACTGGCCGAAGGACAGGCCGAGCAGGATGAAGCCGATCACCATGTAGATGGTCTCGCCGAACGCACCAGCGTCGAGCAGCTGCGGGGCGAAGCCGCTATAGATCGCGATCGCGATCGCCGATCCCATCAGCAGCGACTTGCGGCCGACACGGTCGGCGATGATGCCGGAGATCACGATCGCGGCGACGCCGAACACGGCAGCAACGATTTCGATGATCAGGAAGCGCACCGGGCTTTCGCGGGTGAACAGGAACACCCAGGACAGCGGAAACACCGTCACCATGTGGAACAGCGCGAAGCTCGCCAGCGGCGCGAACGCACCGAGCATGATGTTCTGACCTTCGCGCGCGACGGTGTCTGAGATGCGCGCCGGCTGCAATTCGCGAGTCTCGAACAGCGAAGCATATTCCTCGGTCGTCACCATGCGCAGGCGGGCGAACAGCGCCACGACGTTGATGGCGAAGGCGACGAAGAACGGATAGCGCCAGCCCCAGTCGAAGAAATCGTCGGCCGAGAGGTTGCCGGCGAAATAGGCGAACAGCGCGCTCGCCACGATCAGCCCGAGCGGGGCCCCTAGCTGCGGCACCATTGCGTACCAGCCACGCTTGGAGGGCGGCGCATTCAGCGCCAGCAGCGAGGCGAGACCGTCCCAGGCGCCGCCCCAGGCCAAACCCTGCGCGATACGCGCCAGCGCCAGCAGCCAGATCGCGGCAACGCCGATCTCGTGATAGCCCGGCAGGAACGCGATCGCGACGGTGGCAGTGCCGAGCAGGAAAAGCGCCGAGATCAGCTTGGCCGTCTTGCCGTAGGCGCGGTCGATCGTCATGAAAATGACGGTGCCGATGGGGCGGGCCATGAAGGCCAGCGCGAAGATCATGAAGGAATAGAGCGTGCCCGTCAGTTCGCTCGCGAACGGGAACACCAGGCGGGGGAACACGATCACGGAGGCGATCGCGAAGACGAAGAAGTCGAAGAATTCCGAGGTACGGCCAATGATGACGCCGATGGCGATCTCGCCGGGGCTCGCCTGGTCGTGGCCGTGCTCGCCCGAGTGGAGGTCTGCCATTGCGGGGGTCTGTGCCGTCGCCATGCGTGCGCCCTTAACGTCCTGAAAACCAAAGCCAACCGCCCGGCGGGACGCCAGGCAATCTGGACCTCTCTGACTCAACATTCCGCACTGCAACATTGGACAAATTGTCCAATGTCCGGATTGCTGCGCCGCAGCTACCCGTTGGGCCGGCAAAGGAAACTCATTCTCAAAGGCTCGGCTCGTGTCCCGTCTCAAGATTCTGGCGCTGCTACCCCTGGCGGCTGCGCTTAGTGGCTGCAACTACGTCGTGCTGGCGCCCGCCGGCGATATCGCTGCCCAGCAGCGCGACCTCGTCATCATCTCCACCGTCCTGATGCTCCTGATTGTCGTCCCCGTGATGGCGCTGACGGTGCTGTTCGCCTGGCGCTACCGCCAGTCCAACACTGAGGCTCGCTACGAGCCGGATTGGGACCACTCGACCAAGCTCGAGCTGGTGATCTGGTCGGCGCCGCTCTTGATCATCGTCTGCCTGGGCGCGCTGACCTGGATGGGAACGCATCTGCTCGACCCTTATCGCACGCTCGGCCGCATCCATGCCGAGCGCGCCGTCGATCAATCCAACGCCCCGCTCGAGGTCGACGTCGTCGCGCTCGACTGGAAATGGCTCTTCATCTACCCGGACTACGGCATTGCCACCGTCAACGAGCTCGCAGCTCCGGTCGACCGTCCGATCACCTTCCGCATCACGGCGTCCTCGGTGATGAACTCGTTCTACATCCCCGCGCTCGCCGGCCAGATCTACGCGATGCCGGGCATGGAGACCAAGCTCCACGCCGTCGTCAACCACGCCGGCACCTACAAGGGTTTTTCGGCGAATTACAGCGGCGCCGGCTTCTCCGGCATGCACTTCAACTTCCAGGGCCTCGACGACAAGGGCTTTGATGCCTGGATCGCCAGCGCCAAGTCGGCCGGCGGCTCGCTCGGCCGCGCCGAATATCTCCAGCTCGAAAAACCCAGTCAGAACGAACCGGTCCGGCGCTACGGCACGATCGATTCCGATCTCTACCGCCTGATCCTTAATATGTGCGTCGAGACCGGCAAGATGTGCCAGAGCGAGATGATGGCGATTGACGCCAAGGGCGGAGCCGGCCATCAGGGCGTGAACAATACGCTGCCGCTCGCCTACGACAAATACGCCCGCCGCGGCACGGCGCTTGGGCTGGAGCCGAGCTTCGTTGCCGGCACCTGCACCCCGGATGCGCCGCAAGGCGCCGCGACCACCGCGTCAATCAAGGCGCCGACCGACACCGCGCCGCTGCTCGGCGCCGGCCTGAAGCGGCCGTCGTTCACGCCGCTGAAGTCCTCGTCCTTCTTCCTCGGACAGCGTCCGAAGTCAGATTCTTAAAGAGATCCCGCATGTCTCCTGATCTTCTCAAGCTCATCTTCGGCCGGCTCGGCTTCGAATCGCTGCCGCTGCACGAGCCGATCGTCGTCGGCACCTTCGCGGTGGTCGCGCTCGGCGGCGCCGCGTTGCTCGGCGCCCTCACCTATTTCCGTCTCTGGGGCTATCTGTGGCGCGAGTGGTTCACCACCGTCGACCACAAGCGCATCGGCATCATGTACATGATCCTCGGCATCGTGATGCTGCTGCGCGGCTTCGCCGACGCGCTGATGATGCGCGGCCAGCAGATGCTCGCCTTTGGCGGTTCCGAAGGCTATCTCAACGCCCATCACTACGATCAGGTCTTCACCGCCCACGGCGTGATCATGATCTTCTTCGTGGCGATGCCGCTGGTCACCGGCCTGATGAACTACGTCGTGCCGCTCCAGATCGGCGCGCGCGACGTGTCGTTCCCGTTCCTGAACAATTTCAGCTTCTGGATGACGGTCGGCGGCGCAGTGCTGGTGATGGCCTCGCTGTTCATCGGCGAATTCGCCCGCACCGGCTGGCTGGCTTACCCGCCGCTGTCGAACATCGGCTACAGTCCCGACGTCGGCGTCGACTATTACATCTGGGCGCTTCAGGTCGCCGGCGTCGGCACGACGCTATCCGGCATCAACCTGGTCTGTACTATCGTCAAGCTGCGAGCTCCGGGCATGACCATGATGCGGATGCCGGTGTTCACCTGGACCTCGCTCTGCACCAACGTCCTGATCGTCGCCTCTTTCCCCGTCCTCACGGTCGTGCTCGCGCTGCTCTCGCTCGACCGCTACGTCGGCACCAACTTCTTCACGAACGATTTCGGCGGCAGCCCGATGATGTACGTGAACCTGATCTGGATCTGGGGCCACCCCGAGGTCTACATCCTAGTTCTCCCCGCCTTCGGCATCTTCTCGGAAGTCACCTCGACCTTCTCCGGCAAGCGGCTGTTCGGCTACACCTCGATGGTCTACGCCACGGTCGTCATCACCATCCTGTCGTACCTGGTCTGGCTGCATCACTTCTTCACGATGGGCTCGGGCGCCAGCGTCAACTCGTTCTTCGGCATCACCACGATGATCATCTCGATCCCGACGGGGGCGAAGATGTTCAACTGGCTGTTCACGATGTATCGCGGCCGCATCCGCTACGAGCTACCGATGATGTGGACCATTGCCTTCATGCTGACCTTCGTGATCGGCGGCATGACCGGCGTTCTGCTCGCGGTACCGCCGGCCGACTTCGTCCTGCACAACAGCCTGTTCCTGATCGCGCACTTCCATAATGTGATCATCGGCGGCGTGGTGTTCGGCGCGTTCGCAGGCATCAGCTACTGGTTCCCGAAGGCGTTCGGCTTCAAGCTCGATCCGTTCTGGGGCAAGCTGTCGTTCTGGTTCTGGGTCACCGGCTTCTATCTTGCCTTCATGCCGCTCTATGTGCTCGGCCTAATGGGCGTGACCCGCCGCCTGCGCGTGTTCGACGATCCCTCGCTCCAGATCTGGTTCGTCATCGCCGCGATCGGCGCCGGGCTCGTCTTGCTCGGTATCATCTGCATGCTGGTGCAGTTCGCGGTGAGCTTCCTCAAGCGCGAGCAGCTCAAGGACGTCACCGGCGATCCCTGGGATGCACGCACGCTGGAATGGGCGACCTCTTCACCCCCGCCGGACTATAACTTCGCCTTCACGCCCGTCGTGCACGACAACGACGCGTGGTGGGACATGAAAAAGCGCGGCTACCAGCGTCCGCTCAACGGGTTCAAGCCGATCCACATGCCCAGCAGCACCGGCACCGGCATCATCCTCGCCGGTCTTGCCACCGCGATGGGGTTCGGCCTGATCTGGTACATCTGGTGGCTGGCCGCCGCGAGCTTCATCGCGATGTTCGCCGTCGGTATCGGTCACACCTTCAACTATCACCGCGACTTCGACATTCCGGCTGAAGACGTCATCCGGACCGAGGACGCGCGCACCAAACTGCTCGCCGGAGCCAAGTAAAATGACTGTCGCGATCAATCCCACCCAATCTGGCGAGCCGATCTTCTACCTCGCCGACGAGCACCCGCATCCGGAAGGCTGGAGCACCGCGCTCGGCTTCTGGATCTATCTGATGAGCGACTGCCTCATCTTCGCGATCCTGTTCGCCACCTTCGGCGTGCTCGGCGGCAACTATGCCGCCGGTCCGGCGCCGAAGGACCTGTTCGACCTGAATCTGGTCGCGGTGAACACCTCGATGCTGCTGCTGTCGTCGATCACCTACGGCTTCGCCATGCTGACGATGCAGCAGAACAAGGTCGGCCAGACGCAGATCTGGCTGGCGATCACCGGCCTGTTCGGCCTCGCCTTCATCGGCATCGAGCTCACCGAGTTCGCCCACATGATCCACGAGGGCGCCACGCCGCAGCGCAGCGCCTTCCTGTCCGCGTTCTTCACCCTGGTCGGCACCCACGGCCTGCACGTCTCCTGCGGCCTGATCTGGCTGGTGACGCTGATGGTGCAGGTCTGGAAGTTCGGCCTGATCGAAGCCAACCGCCGCCGCCTGATGTGCCTGTCGATGTTCTGGCACTTCCTCGACGTAGTCTGGATCGGCGTCTTCACCTTCGTCTATCTCCTGGGAGTTCTGCGATGAACACCGATACTCACGCCGCGCACGCCGACGATCATCACCATGGCGACGGCCACGCCCACGGCACGTTCTCGACCTATATGCTCGGCTTCGTGCTCTCGGTCGTGCTCACCGCGATCCCGTTCTGGCTGGTGATGAGCGGCGCGCTGCCGAGCAAGCAGATCACCGCGCTGCTCATCATGGCCTTCGCAGTCGTGCAGATCGTCGTGCACATGATCTACTTCCTGCACATGAATACGACGTCGGAGAACGGCTGGAGCATGATGGCGCTGATCTTCACTATCGTCATGGTGGTGATCGCGCTTTCCGGTTCGCTGTGGGTGATGAACCACCTCAACAGCAACATGATGCCGATTCATCAGATGAGCGGAATGAAGTGAGCGAGCCTCTGACGTGAGCAAGATCTGGACCGGGACGAACAAGGCAGGCGGGACGCGCGGCAAGGCTGCGCGATCCCCCTCCCTGTGGCTCACGGTCCTCTCGCTCACGGCGATTGCCGTTCTGATCGCGCTGGGCATCTGGCAGGTCGAACGCCGCGCCTGGAAGCTGGCGCTGATCGACCGGGTCGAGCAGCGCGTTCATGCCCCGGCCCAGCCGGTTCCCTCGCCCGCTGCGTGGCCCACGATCTCCACCGCGAACGACGAGTACAGGCACGTCACCCTCACCGGCCGTTTCCTGCATGACCGCGAGACGCTGGTGCAGGCCGTCACCGAGGAAGGCCCCGGCTATTGGGTGCTGACGCCGCTTCTGCGCAGCGACGGCACGCAGGTCCTGATCAACCGCGGCTTCGTGCCCTCCGAGCGGCGCGACGCCTCGACGCGCCGGGACGGCAATCCCGACGGCGAGGTTGAGATCACGGGTCTGTTGCGCATCACGGAGCGCAGGGGCGGATTCCTCAGGAACAACGTGCCGCAGCACAACCGCTGGTACTCGCGGGATGTCGCCGCGATCGCGGCGGCACGCGGCCTCCACGAGGTCGCGCCCTTTTTCGTGGATGCCGACGCCGGATCACAAATTGCCGGCGGTCCGATCGGCGGATTGACCGTGATCCGCTTTCCCAATAACCACCTGATCTACGCACTGACGTGGTTTGCCCTGGCTTTCATGCTAGCCGGTCGACTTTTCGTCACATTCGGCGGCGGGCTATTGCGCCGCAAACGCTTCGTCCACGAACCGGCCGGCGGCTCCGACGCCGCTGCCCGCAGGACGGGATCAGATGCTGGAACGATCGTCGAGCCGACCTGACGACGCAAAGTCGAGCCCCCGGACGCTGGCCCATGGCGGCGAGCTGGCCGTGACGCTGCAATCGCAGGAGGACGCGCGCGGCGAGCTGATCGGCACTGCTCCCACCGACGACGAGACCAACCGCAAGAACATGGCGCTGCTGATCCAGCTGCGCTGGACCGCGGTGGTCGGCCAGATCGTGACCATCGGCGCCGTGCATTTCGGGCTTGGCATCCCCCTGCCCTTGGAACGGATGGGCGCGGTGATCGGCGCGCTGGTGCTGCTCAACGTCTCCAGCCTGGTCTGGGTGCGCCATCGCGCGGCGATCACCAACAACGAGCTTTTGGTCGCGCTGATGCTCGACGTCGCCGCGCTGACCGCGCAGCTCTACCTCTCTGGCGGCGCCACCAATCCCTTCACCTCGCTGTTCCTGCTCCAGGTCACGCTGGGCGCGGTGCTGCTCGACGCCCGCTCGACCTGGTCGCTGGTTGCGCTGACCTGCGCGAGTTTCGTGTGGCTGACGCTCGCCTACAGGCCGCTCGACCTGCCGCCAAATCCCATCAGCGAGACCTACAGCCTCACCGTAGCAGGCATGCTGTTGGGCTTCGTCCTCAACGCCGTGCTGCTGGTGGTGTTCGTCACCCGCATCAACAGGAATTTGCGCGAGCGCGACGCGCATCTGGCGGCGCTGCGCCAGCACGCGGCCGAGCAGGATCACATCGTGCGCATGGGCCTGCTCGCCTCCGGCGCGGCCCACGAGCTCGGCACCCCGCTCGCCTCGCTTTCGGTGATCCTCAGCGACTGGCGCCGCATGCCAGATCTCGCCGCCGATCAGGAGCTCGCCGAGGATCTCGCGGAGATGGAGACCTCGCTGCAACGCTGCAAATCGATCGTGACGGGCATCCTGGTGTCGGCGGGCGAAGCACGCGGCGAAGGCTCCTCGCCGACGACGGTGACGGCGTTCGTCACCGCGCTGGTGGAGGAATGGCGCGACGCGCGCTCGGCGCGGACGCTCTACTTCGTCAACACCTTCGGCGAGGACGTCGCGATCGTCTCCGACATCGCGCTGAAGCAGGTGATCTTCAACGTGCTCGACAACGCCTATGAGGTCTCGCGCGATTGGGTCGAGCTCGTCGCCGAGCGCGAGGGCGACAATCTCGTGCTGTCGATCAGCGACCGCGGCCCGGGCTTTGCGCCGGAGATGCTGGCGCAGCTCGGAAAGCCCTATCAGTCCAGCAAGGGCCGCGCCGGCGGCGGGCTCGGCCTGTTCCTGGTGGTGAACGTGGTGCGCAAATTAGGAGGCAGCGTGACCGCCGAGAACCACAGGAAGCGCGGCGCCACCGTTCGTCTCACGCTGCCGCTCGCAACGCTCGCGATCGGAGGGAATTTTGACGCCTGACCGCTCGCTCATCGTCGTCGAGGACGATGCCGGCTTCGCCCGCACACTGAAACGCTCGTTCGAGCGCCGTGGCTACGAGGTCGTGCTCGCCGCCTCGATCGAAGAGGTACGCCAAGTGCTGGAGGAGCGCTCGTTCGGCCACGCCGTGGTCGACCTCAAGCTCGGCGGCGCCTCCGGGCTTGCCTGCGTCGAGCTCTTGCACACGCATGATCCCGACATGCTGATCGTGGTGCTGACCGGCTTTGCCAGCATTTCGACCGCCGTCGAGGCCATCAAGCTGGGAGCCTGCCACTACCTGGCAAAACCGTCGAACACCGACGACATCGAGGCCGCCTTCAACAAGGCCGAAGGCAACGCCGAGGTCGCGCTCGATGCACGACCGACATCGATCAAGACGCTGGAATGGGAGCGCATCCACCAGACCCTGATCGAGACGGATTTCAACATCTCGGAAGCGGCCCGAAGGCTCGGCATGCATCGGCGGACGCTGGCAAGGAAGCTGGAGAAACGGCCGGTCAAATAAGGTGTCGTCCGGACCAGCGTCCCCCAAACAAAAAGCCCGGCCGAACGGCCGGGCTTTGATCTGTTGCAATCGATACGACGGGTTGCTTACGCAGCCTCGTCGGCAACGGTGGTGTCGTCGCCATCGGTGTCGTCGGTATCGCCCTCTGCATCCGTATCTGCTTCGCCCTCGGCGGCTTCCGCCTTGGCGTTGCGGCGCGGGCTCTTGGCAAGCTGGGCCTCGATCTCCTTGACCGCCTCGGTCTCGGTCGAATGCTGCACCACCGCGATCTCGCGGGACAGACGGTCGAGCGCCGCTTCATAGAGCTGGCGTTCGCTGTAGGACTGCTCCGGCTGCGACTCCGAGCGGTAGAGGTCGCGCACGACTTCCGCGATCGCAACGATGTCGCCCGAATTGATCTTCGCTTCATATTCCTGGGCGCGGCGCGACCACATGGTGCGCTTGACGCGGGCGCGGCCCTTGAGGGTCTCCAGCGCCTTCTTGACCAGCGCCGGATCGGACAGCTTGCGCATGCCGACATTGGCGACCTTGGCAGTCGGAACGCGCAGCGTCATCTTGTCCTTGATGAAGTTGATGACGAACAGCTCGAGCTTGGCACCGGCGATCTCCTGCTCCTCGATGGCCAGGATCTGGCCGACGCCGTGAGCGGGATAAACGACGAATTCGTTGGCCTTAAAGCCCTGACGCTGGGTGACGACCTTCTTTTCCTCGACTTTCGGCGCAGCAGCGGGCTTGGCGGCCGGCTTGGTAGCGGCAGGAGCCTTGGCATGAGCAGCAGCAACGGGAGCCTTCGGCGCGGCGGGCTTGGCAGCGTGAGCCTTCGCCGGGTGAGCCTTGGCAGCAGCAGGCTTGGCAACGGTCGCTTTCGCGGCCGATTTGGCAGTCTTGTTAGGCATTGCGCTTCTTTTGTTCTTCGAGGACTTTGCAGCCGGCGCCTTCGTCGCGGTCCGACCCTTGGATGCGCTACGGCTGGCCGCGGCGACTTTTTTGGCCTCCTTATGGGAAGCCCTCGCTGAAGTACTCTTTTTACGCGTTTTCTGTGACACAGCCTGCGCGCGGAAACTGCCACGCCCCTGTTCGACATTTGGTTTCACGGGAACCCAGAGGGGCCAACGGGGCTGACGGGGTTCGGCTTAATGTGCCCAATATAGCACATTTCCCGCAAAAATCAATGATTTAGGGGTCTTCAGGGCTGGTTTTCGGCGGTAACGCAGCTATTAGGGTTAAGTTTGGGCCCTAATTAGTCTCCCGAGCCCGGGTTCGGAGAAAAATATTTCTCGAACTTGCCTTCCATGCCATCGAATTCCTTGGCGTCGGCGGGTGATTCTTTCTTCTGGGTGATGTTGGGCCAGCTCTTGGCGTAGTCGGCGTTGACTTGGAGCCACTTTTCCAAGCCCGGTTCCGTGTCCGGCTTGATGGCGTCGGCGGGGCATTCCGGCTCGCACACGCCGCAATCGATGCACTCGTCGGGATGGATGACGAGCATGTTGTCGCCCTCGTAGAAACAGTCGACCGGGCAGACCTCGACGCAGTCGGTGTACTTGCACTTGATGCAGTTTTCAGTGACGACGTAAGTCATCCAACGCTCCGAAAAGCTCTTTCAAAAGTCGCGGCTTGCGTAGCGCGGATGGCCCGGCGCCGCAAGGTCGGGAACGGCCGATCATGACACTTGTGTGCGTTTGACCAGCCAAGAAATGAATGCACCGCGCAATTAATTGCGCTCGCCGAGCTCTTCGTAGAGCACGCGGGCCGAGGCGGCATCGCCGCGGCGCTCGTTGAAGGCGATGACCTTCAAGACGCGCACGGTGCGATCGAGCGCGATGGTGAGCACGTCGCCGACCTTGATCGCATGCCCCGGCGATGTCTCGCGTGCGCCGTTGACGCGAACGTGGCCGGTGACCACCAGCTCAGCGGCGGAGGTGCGCGCCTTCACCACCCGGGCGTGCCACAGCCATTTGTCGATGCGCTGCCGCTCGGTCGTAGGATTACTCCTTGCGCCCCGCCAGTTGCTCTTTCAGCGCTGCGAGCTTTGCGAAGGGCGAGTTCGGATCAACAGGACGATCGCGTTCGCGCGGATTCGCGCTGGAGGCATAGGGACGCAGCGACGGACCGGACTCGCGGTCGCGGCGGTCGCGGCCCTTGTCGCGGTCGCGGCCACGGTTGTCGCGGCCCTTGTCGCGATCGCCGCCGAACTTGCCTTTGTTGTCGCGGTTGCGATCGCGATCCTTGTTGTCGCGGTCCTTGCCCTCGAAACGGCGATTCCTGTCGTCACGCCCCTCGGGACGCGGCGCACCGTCTCCACCACCTTCGCGGCCCTTGCGAAAATCCTTGGCCCCGTCGCGGCGATGACCACCACCATGACGATGGCGCTCGCCCGGCTTCGCGCCTTCGGCTGCTTCGCCGGACGCGGCCGTGCTGCCTTCTGCACTCGCCTGCGGACGCGGCTGATGGTGACGCTGATGGCGATGGCGCTCGTGGCGCGGCTTGCGATCCTCGTGACGGCCGCCGGGACGCCAGACCTCGACGAGCTCGGGCTCGGCCGGCGTCGCCGCAGCCTCAGGCGCGACGGCTTCAGGCGCGGCAGCATCAGGCGATGCAGCAGCTTCCGTTGCCGCGGTCTCGGCGGCAGCGGCTTCGAGGCCGGCAGCCTCTGCCGGCGCAGCAATCTCTTCCGCCGGTGGCGCGATGCCGGGCGCATCTTCGGGCGTGACGGCAGCCTCAGGCGGAGCTTCCGGCGCAGGCTCTGCGTCCTGCGCGCCCCCGTCGTGCTGCTCCATGCCGGGGGCGTCTTCGACCGTGACGGCTTCGGGAGCGACTTCACCGGATGCTTCTGCCGACAGACCCGCTACGGCCTCCGCTGCGGTCTCGGTCGACGTCTCCGCGCTGCCCTCGACGGGCGGCGTCTCTGCCGCGACCGTCTCGGTCACCACAGGCTTTGGCGGCAACGGCGGACGCTTCTCCATGCGATAGCCGAGCGCGCGCAGCACGGACGCAAAGTCCTCGCCGGCCGACCCGGTGAGCGAGGTCATCGCCTGCGTCACCACAAAACCGCGGCCGTCGAACGCGCCGGCCGGCTTTTCGCCGGGCGAGTTCTCGCGCCAGGCCAGCGCCGGGCGGATCAGATCGGCAAGCCGCTCCAAAATATCGACGCGCACGGCGCGCTCGCCGGCCTGCTTGTAGCCGAGCACGCGATAGGCATCGCGCGGCAGCTGCTTGTCGACCGGGAACGAGGTGCGGCCCGAAGATGCCAGATGCTGAGCGCCAGACAGCGCGGAGAGATCGACATTGTCCTGCTTCAACGCCCAGAGCAGCGCTGCGAGCGCGCGCGCGGCGGGCTTGAGCAGACCGGGGAAATAGATGTGATAGGCCCCGAAGCGGACGCCGTATTTGCGCAAGACCGCGCGCGAGGACTGGTCGAGATCCTTCAGCTCGCTGGCGATCTTCGGCCGCTCCAGCACGCCGAGCGCCTCGACCAGCTGATAGGCGATGCCGCGGGCGATGCCGGTGACATCCTCGGCCTTTGACAGCTCGAACATCGGCCCGAGCAGCTTTTCGATATGCGTCTTGAGCCAGAGCTCGAGTCGGGCCTGCACCTTCTCGCGGGGCGCCCCAGTCAATCTCTCGTCCGAGATGATGCGGATGCGCGGATGCAGCGCGTCGTCTGCGGCGGACAGGCGCGCCACGGCATCGCCGGTCCAGCGGATGATGCCTTCGGAGGTCAGCACGAACTGCTCGTCCGGTGCATTGCCCAGCTTTTCGGCGCGCGCGTTGATCTCGCCGGCGAGCACCGCTTGCGCTGCAGCCTGCAAGGCTTTCGCATCGGAGCCGGCTTCCGCAGCGTCCGGTGCAAAGGTGAAGCCGTCGAGGCGGCCGATGACGTGGCCTTCGACGATGACTTCGCCGGTCTTGCCGATTTCAGTATTCAAGCTCGTGTTCTCCCGCAGGCGGCGCATCAATACACTGGTCCGGCGATCAACGAAACGCTCAGTCAAGCGTTCATGGAGCGCATCCGATAATTTATTTTCGACCTCGCGCGCGATCCCCTGCCAGCGTTCGGGGTCTTTCAGCCAATCCGGGCGGTTGGCGACGAAGGTCCAGGTGCGAATCTGCGCGATCCGGGCCGACAGCGTGTCGATGTCGCCATCGACGCGGTCGGCCTGATCGACCTGGGCGGCAAACCAGCTATCGGGGATGCATCCCTTCTGCATCAGGAAGCCGTACAGCGTCGTCACCAGCTCGGCATGGGCGGCCGGCGACAGCTTTCGGTAATCGGGGACCTGGCAGGCCTCCCAGAGGCGCTCCACGGCCACCTTGCCATGCGCGATATCGCGCACATCGACGTCGCGCGCAGCATGATCGAGCACGCGCATGTCCTCGGCGATCGGGGCGCGCGTCAGCGCCTCGTGCCCTGGGGCCAGGTTCAGCGACACCTGGAGCGCGCCGAGCGAGGAGAAATCCAGCTTCGAGTTGCGCCATTGCAGCATCTTCACGGCGTCGAAGGTGTGGTTCTGGAGCGCGTTGACGAGTTCGGGCTCGAACGGGGCGCAGCGGCCGGTGGTGCCGAAGGTGCCGTTGCGCGTGGCGCGGCCGGCGCGGCCGGCGATCTGCGCAAATTCCGAGGGCGTCAGGCGGCGGAACTGGTAGCCGTCGAACTTGCGATCGGAGGCAAAGGCAACGTGGTCGACGTCGAGATTGAGGCCCATGCCGACCGCGTCGGTGGCGACGAGATAGTCGACGTCGCCGTTCTGGAACATTGCCACCTGCGCGTTGCGGGTGCGAGGGCTGAGCGAGCCCAGCACCACGGCGGCGCCGCCATGCTGGCGGCGGATCAGCTCGGCAATGGCGTAGACCTCGTCGGCGGAGAAGGCGACGATGGCGGTGCGGCGCGGCTGGCGCGTGATCTTGCGGTCGCCGGCGAATTCGAGCTGCGACAGGCGCGGCCGCGTGATCATGGACACGCCCGGCAAGAGGCGCTCGATGATCGGGCGCATCGTGGCGGCGCCCAAGAGCAGCGTCTCGTCGCGGCCACGGCGGTTGAGAATGCGGTCGGTGAAGACGTGGCCGCGTTCGAGGTCGGAGGCGATCTGGACCTCGTCGATGGCGAGGAAGGAGACGTCGAGATCGCGCGGCATCGCCTCGACGGTCGAGACCCAATAGCGCGGCTTCTTCGGCTTGATCTTCTCCTCGCCGGTCACGAGCGCGACGCTCTCTGGCCCCGCGCGATCGGCGATCTTGTTATAGACCTCGCGCGCAAGCAGGCGCAGCGGCAGCCCGATCATGCCGGAGGGATGCGCGAGCATCCGCTCGATGGCGAGATGGGTCTTGCCGGTGTTGGTCGGCCCGAGCACCGCAGTGACGCCGGCGCCGGGGGCACGCTCGGAAGCGAAGGGGGAGGAAGAAAAAGCCATTCCGGAGATAGGTAGTGCCGATTTGGGCGAATGTCAGTGCTGTTTGAGGCGATGAGGCGATCAGGTGTCAGCGATGTCTCCGAACGCCACCACGCGCTCCGCTGTCATGCCCCGGCTTGACCGGGGCATGTGGCACGCCGTGGCTCATCGGCTCAACCACGACCGCCTCGGCGTACTGGATCGCCCGGTCAAGCCGGGCGATGACAGCGAGCGCGGAGCAGTCTTCCCAACCTCGCGCAACTGTCTCAGTTTGCGACGCTTTTCCCGCTCGCCTTAAGCTTCGGAACGACTCTAGAACGAATCGCGGCCGAATCGCTGACTCCCGATTGCGTCCCGTTCCGTTCACGCAACATGTCGCGGGACTCGCCACAGGTGCGCACTAGATGAAGGCTCGGGCTGCCGTACAAGCGACGATTTGATGACGGATTCCTTAAAGCTGGGGCGGCGGGGAGTCGAATCAGAATCGGGCGGGAGTCAAATGGATTCCAGGTTCCCCGACCTGCCAAAACAAAAATGCGAAAACAACCCCATGCACAGTAGGGAAGTCATTGATATCTCATACGTTCTTACCCTCCCCTGGAGGGGTCCGGGACGAGCGTAGCTCGCCCGTGGTCGATCGCGCGCAGCGCGAGCGGGGTGGGGTGATCTTTCCGCCCGGCACAGCGCCCGTGGGGAGAGATCACCCCACCCCGTCGCACATTTCGCTGCGCTCATGTGCGCCGACCCTCCCCTCCAGGGGAGGGTTAAGAACTGCTACTGCGTCTTGGCGACGCGTGGCGGCTGGGGGGAGGTGATGAAGCTCGTCGCTTCCAGCATCGCAGGCCCCAAGGGCGTCGGCACTTTCAGCCAGAACGGGACCAGGATGCGCGTTCCCGCCACCGGCGCAAAGGCGATCTCGATGTTGCGCTGGGCGGCGAGGTATTTGATTACGGGGCGGTCGGGGATGTAGCCGGCCACGGGCACGAAATAGAGCGCGCAGACCACGACCGGGCCCTTGTATCCCTTCTCGGCCTTCACGCTCTCCATGCGCTTGAAATCGAGTTTCAAGTCGTAGCGCATGCGGCCGTCGAAGACGGGCGCGCTGTTATGGCAGGCTTCCGGCGACACCGGATCGCCATTGCCGGGCACGCGCAGCAGCGAGGCCGTCATCGGGTCCCAGACGCCGCGGCGATGCGCTTCGGTGACGACGATGCGATCGGGGTCGACCGGCGGCTCCGGCAGGATCGCAAAATCCTTCACATTGCCCTTGTCGAGCGTGATGCGGATCTCTTCGGTCTTCTTCGAGGTGGTGGTGGAGGCCTGATAGCCGGTCGCAACCAGCGCGCCGTTGACGACGCGGCCCTGCGAGGCGCCGGTGCCCGAGCCACCCGCGAACGATTTCAGCAGCCCCGTGGTGCCGCCGGAGGCCGCGGCGGCGAACACGTCGTCCTGGATGTCGATGTTCCAGGCGCCCTTGCCGACGGGAATGCCTGATAACGTCGCCTCATATTGCGCCTCGAGCTTGCCTTGCGCCGCTGCCGGCGCCGCCCCCCACGCCAAGGCGAGCCCGCACAGCGCCGCCAGGGCCAACTGGCCGGCGCGCCGCCGCGGCGGATGAGAGGTCAGGATATTCACGAAGCCATCCAATGGGGCCGTCAGGCCTTGTTAGTTAAGCCAAAAACAGCGGCAAACAATGTGCTGGGCGCCAAAAGCGGCGGAACTCCCCAGGACTCTTCGGCCGCGAATACGCCCTTTATGTGATGGTAAGGCGTTCCGATCATTGCCCTTTTGGTGATCGGGGAAGGTGTGGTCGCGGGCGCGGTCACCTCTCCCGCTTGCGGGAGAGGTCGCGCGAAGCGCGGGTGAGGGCTCTCTCCTTTGGGGGCACTGTCGCGACTGCCCCTCCGCGGAGACAGCCCTCTCCCCAACCCTCCCCCGCGCGCGGGGGAGGGAGCGCACCGCGGGTGCCGCGCGAGATCCCGGGTTCGCGCTCCCCGCGCCCCGGGACGACGGGCCAAAAACGGCCCGTCGCCTTGACGTCCCGCCCCTTCCCCCCTATACGTCCGCCCGCTCCCTGCAAGGACGAAAGAATTTGCCCCCGTGGCGCCCCGAATGGCGGCCGCAAATCGTGGGGGGCTCGAACCTGAGGATTTCTACCATGTCTCGCCGCTGCGAACTGACGGCCAAGGGCCCCCTCGTCGGCCACAAGGTCAGCCACTCCAACATCAAGACCAAGCGTCGCTTCCTGCCGAACCTCGTCAACGTGACGTTCATCTCGGAAGCCCTGGAGCGCAACGTGCGCCTGCGCGTCTCCACCAACGCGGTCAAGAGCGTCGACCATAATGGCGGCTTAGATGCCTTCCTGCTCAAGGCCAGCGCCGACGTCCTGTCGCCGCGCGCCCTCGAGCTGAAGCGCGCCATCCAGAAAAAGGTCGGCGACGCGCCGGCGAAGAAGGCGAGCTAAGATTTCAGAATTGGGCGGGGGCTAAGTTGCGTCGCGTGGCGTAGGCTTAGCCAGTAGAGTTGCGTTGCGGCCGGATCGGAAGATCCGGCCGTTTTTGTTTGGGAAGCTTTGCTCTTCTGCAACTACAGAGCGCGGCGTAAGCTAACTGCGCCTCGAATCAGATAGAGCAATGGACGATATCTCAAAGGACCTACTTCAGATAAAGTTTAGAGGGCGAGCGATTCCGCCTCATAAGGCAATAATTGCTCCGGTAATTGGAGCTCGAAATGTTCTGACGAACAGCCCGTGGACATACGTTGCCTTGTGGCTCAAGAGAGGAGGCAAGGACAAGGCACTCCTCTATTGGCAGCAAGCGCAGGAATTCCACAAGGTATCCCTCGGCCTTCCTCCTCAATCGGCACCTCTGCTGCTTTACTATTCTTTCTTGAATGCAACGAAGGCGCTTCTATCAGCCAAGGGAATTGTATTTAACGAACGTCACGGCGTTTCAGAGCACACTCCGGCCTCGCAACGAGGAAGTTCCTCTCTCAATCACCTTGGCATCAAAATCCAGCAACATGGAGTATTGCCAAGCCTGTCGACTTACTACCAAGAATCCGAAACCAACAAGACTCACACTCTTCAAGAACTATTCTTCAACATGGTTTTCATACACCGAACCTATTGCCTAACCTATACATCGCAATCCGAAATGTTTATTCCAATCGCTAACTGCGGTTTCGTTGCAGATAGGCCATCCAAGCAAGTATATTTTCGCGCAGACATTACGAAGAACATTCCCTTCGCGACGGCCGTTAAGCGACTCCCAGTCCTTTTTGTTGCCGACGAGAAGTTTGGCCCTCG
This sequence comes from Bradyrhizobium sp. 154, assembly GCF_023073875.1. NCBI lineage: Bacteria > Pseudomonadati > Pseudomonadota > Alphaproteobacteria > Hyphomicrobiales > Nitrobacteraceae > Bradyrhizobium > Bradyrhizobium sp. 154. Next base: position 90,507 of record NZ_JADPKG010000058.1, on the reverse strand, counting down.
GGCAATTCGGTCTGTAGCCTCCGCGGCCTGCCAAAAGCCCGGTAAGTTGGGCGCGAGGGCTCTAGCCAACATTGCCGATCTAAACCAGAGCCTGCGCAGCGAGTTATTCTTTATAAACGGCACGGAGCCACTTTGGTACATCAGGTCTCGAACGCGCGGCCCAAAGCGCATTGAACGCCAACTGCCTACGCTCATCTTAGGCGCGATGCACCGGCTCAGCGAGATCAGCCGTTATAATCCGCCGCAGATGGCATCCCTCCTAGCTGGACAGAAGAATTGGTTACTAAGCGAATTTATTCAGATGTCTGCTGAACAGTTCATCGACGAGATTGCATCGGAGCTAACAGGCATTCAATTCCTAGTTCCAAACATCCGGGCAGCGAGCTGATGAATATCTACATCGCGTGCGCTCTGACCCACGTTCCGCGCTCGCTGTTTGACGAGCATGTCGCCTTTATTCACGAGTTAGCCAAAAGACTCCGGGAGAATGATCCAACCGCAGCAGTCAAGTACGCCCTCGTAAACAGTGACCCTCAACTCGCCACAAAACCGGAAACCGAGCGAGCTCGACTTTGCTATCTTTGGGATCGAGCAATGGTGGAAGAGGCTGATCTAGTCATCGCTGAAGCCAGCTTTCCATCCACCGGTCTTGGCATCGAACTCCAGTTAGCAGAATCCAACGGAAAGCCAGTTATTCTCTGCTTTCGCGATATCGGGACCAACAAGGTGGCATCGGCCTCCTATGAGAATCCCGATCACAGTCATCATGAATTGCAGGTCGGCCAAGGTCTCGTAACATTGATGGCCTTGGGAATCCCAACAATCTTTCGGACTATTCAATATTATGGGCAGAACGACGGCATTACGCGCATTGTTGAAGCAACGAATTCTTTACGCCAATAGTCGTTTCGACGAAGCCCACTTTGAGTGGCAGACATCGTGAAGATATCCAAAGTCATCATCAAGAACTACCGCTGCTTATCTAATAGCCAAGTTACGCTGAACGAGCACCTGAACATAATTGTTGGCGACAACGAGTGCGGGAAATCGACTTTCCTAGAAGCAATTCACCTAGCATTGTCCGGACAGTTAAACGGTCGCCCCATTCAAGCCGAACTCCACCCACACCTCTTCAACGCCGAAGCGGTGAGGCAATATGTCAAATCTTTTGGCAGTATGTTTTCCAAGGCTCCGCCAACGATCCTAATCGAACTCTACTTTCTTGATGACCCAGGGATCGCAAGATTTAGGGGAAAGAACAATTCGCTGCGGCAGGACGCCGCTGGCGTAAAGTTATTGATTGAGTTCAACGAAGAATATCAGGAAGAATATGCCGAGTACGTAGCAGACCCGACAATTATAAGAACGATACCTGTCGAATACTATGTCGTGCGATGGCGCGACTTTGCTGACAACGACATTACAGCGAGATCGATACCGATCAAATCCAGCTTCATTGATGCCAGCACGATAAGAAACAACTCCGCAGCAAGTCGCTACGTTCTTGATCTTGTTAAGGACGGCCTGAGTAAAAAGGAGCAGGTCGATCTCGCTCTCTCATATCGATTGATGAAGGACGAATTTCTCACGGACGAGCGGGTGCGTGAAATAAATGGATCGCTCGACCAAAAGAAGGGAATCGTATCTCAGAAGACACTGTCGATTTCCTTGGATACATCGTCGCGAGCAAGCTGGGAGCTGAGCGTCGTTCCTCACCTTGATGACATTCCGATGCCGCTTGTAGGTAAGGGGGAGCAAAACAGCGTTAAAATCAAACTCGCGATGGAAGCCTCAGCGCAGTCACACGTATTTCTTATTGAAGAACCAGAAAACCACCTCTCGTTTTCGAACTTAAGCATTCTCATCAGCCACATCTCGACCAGATTAAGTGGTCGACAACTAGTACTGACAACTCACAGCAGCTTTGTGTTGAACAAGCTTGGAATGGATTCTGTATTTCTGTTCAGGTCGGGCAATGCAAGACCTCTAAAGGATCTACCCAAAGACACGTACAATTACTTCATGAAGCTGCCAGGATACGACACCCTTCGGCTCATCTTGGCAAAGCGGGCGATCTTAGTTGAAGGCCCCTCCGACGAACTCATCGTTCAAAAGGCATTTCTAATGCGCTTTGGCAAGATGCCCCTCGCGATGGGAGTAGACGTGATCTCGGTAAGCTCCCTCGCCTTTAAGCGTTTCATAGATATCGCAGCTCTTCTTTCCATCGACGTAGATGTCGTTACTGATAACGACGGAGACGTCAGCAGACTTGAAAAGAGGTACAAAGACTACTTCAATTTCCCTTCAGTCGAGTTCGAATATGACAAGGATGAGACAGCGAAGACGCTGGAGCCGCAATTGGTCAAGAGCAATGGCCTGGACATCGTCAATTCCATTATTGGAAAGTCATTCCAGACCGCGGAGGATTTGCTCTCTTACATGGCCGACAACAAGACTGAATGCGCTCTAAAATTCTTCGAGACTGACCATTGTTGGACGATTCCGACCTACATCAAAAATGTTGTCCATGAATAACGTGGTGGTATCCGCTGCCGGCGGAGGAAAAACCACTAGAATTGTCACCGAAGCCCTTGGAGAGACCACAAGGCGCTGCGCTCTAGTAACTTATACCCAAAATAATGTCGCTGAGATCAAAGGGAAGATCTATCAAATCAATCGCTGCATCCCAGCACATGTAGAAGTATGGTCATGGTACTCCTTTCTGCTCCGCGAACTTGCTCGACCCTATCAATCGAGCCTAATCGGCTCTCGGATACGAGGAGTTCATTGGACTCAAGGGCGATCTGACAGATACGCCAAGCAGACTGAGATCAAACGTTTCTACTTCGGAAATCAGGGCCTTATCTACTCCGACAAGATCGCGCAGTTTGTACTCGCCTGCAACGAAGCGTCCGCCGGCGCCGTGATCCGCAGGCTGGAAGAGCGCTTTGATATGATCTACATCGACGAATTTCAGGATCTCGCCGGCTATGATCTCGATTTAATCGAGTTGATTTTGCGCTCACGCGTACAAGTGAACCTTGTTGGTGACCACCGACAGGCAACATTTCGCACAAACAACTCCGTTAGGAACAGCGCCTATTCCGGCATCAAGGTCATTAAGAAAGTTCGAGAGTGGGAAAAACTCAAACTATGCAAGACCACCTACCAAGCCGAGACCCATCGCTGCAATCAGGGCATTGCCGATATTGCCGATGGTTTCTTTCCGCGGGAGCCCAAGACGAGATCACTCAACGATAAGCTAATCGGCCACGACGGAGTCTTTGCCGTTAATAACAGCGATATAGCAGCCTACCTTGAAAGATTCCGACCGCAAGTACTCCGCCTGGATGTCAAGACAGATTGCCACGGCTACGAGGCGATGAATTTTGGCGAATCGAAAGGACTCACCTTTGAACGAGTCCTAATATTTCCGCACAAGCTCGCCAAATCTTGGCTGGCTAGTGGCGACATCAGACACGTGGAAAAGTCGGCCTCGAAAATGTATGTCGGAGTTTCTCGTGCCCGGCACAGCGTCACGTTTGCCTATGATGGTGCTCTAGGGGTAACTGGAATTGCGCGGTACGTTATGTAGATTCATTGTTCTCGACCCAGCTAGCAAATGCGTGTTGTCCAATTTTCCCCATTTTCCGCTATACTTGCCCAGATAGCATCACCCGGAGGCGCATTCCGTGGAGCACGCACCCAACACCGACCGCAAACCCGAGCCGAAAACCTCATCATCTGCTGTGACGGTACTGGCAACGAGATCAGCGAGAACATCTCCAACGTCCTGAAAATCCGCGGTCGGCACGGTGACGGCACTTGTAAACAACACCCCTCGCGCGTTAACCGTGCATTAACCAACGCAGCCTAGCCTGCGGTAATCGTCCAGCCATCATTAGCCCGAAATGCCGTCCCGGTTCGCTCCAGGAGAAGCGCCGATGTGCGTTGCATTGTTGACGTATGCCGATCTCAGTGCCCGCCTCGACATCTCCCGAGAGGCCGCGCGTTCGCTTGCGCGACGCCGCCATTTGCCGCGCTCGCGGTCGGAGGACGGCAAGGCCCTGGTCAGGGTCGATTTCGCCGAGCTCCGCTACACACCCCGCCCACGACGCGTCCGCCGGGCAGACCCGATCGATGTCTCCCTGGCGAAGATCGAGGCCATCAAGATCCAGGCCTTCAAGGCGGAGGTGGCGCGGCTCGAGGCCGTCGCAACCGCCTACAGGGCAGTATTCGAGCGCGAGCGCGAACGTGCCGATCGCCTGGCCGTCGAGCTGACGCAGGCGGCCGCCGAGACGACCGCCGCCAATGCGTGGGCGGCACGACTGGAAGACGAAGTGGCGGTTCTCCAGGCCGGTCGCCGGGCGGGCGGCACGATCGCGGGGCAAGCCGCGCTTCGATTGGGACATCTGGCCGCTGCGATCGTGCAGGCAGACCGGGCGGCTCGCAGGTAACACTCGAGACTCATCTCCATCCCCGGCTTGCCGGAGCAATCACGAGGGAAGTATGACTGGCACCACCGATATCCACGAAATGAAGGCCCGCATTGTCGTGTTTGGCGTGGGCGGCGCCGGCGGCAATGCGGTCAACAACATGATCACAGCCGGGCTGCAAGGGGTCGAGTTCGTGGTCGCCAACACCGACGCGCAGGCGCTTGCGATGTCGAAGGCGAGGCGCCTGATCCAGCTCGGCACACAGGTGACCGCAGGCCTCGGCGCCGGCTCGCAGCCGGAATTGGGCCGCGCCGCAGCCGAAGAGGCGATCGATACGATTCGCGATCAATTGACCGGCGCGCACATGGTGTTCGTGACGGCCGGCATGGGCGGCGGCACCGGCACCGGGGCTGCCCCCATCGTCGCCAGGATCGCACGCGAGCTTGGCATTCTCACGATCGGCGTGGTCACCAAGCCGTTCTACTTCGAGGGCCAGCGCCGCATGCGCTTTGCCGAAGCCGGCATCGAGGAGCTGCTGAAGACGGTCGACACGCTCCTGATCATCCCGAACCAGAACCTGTTCCGGGTGGCCAGCGAGAAGACCACATTCGCCGATGCCTTCGCCCTTGCCGACCAGGTGCTTTATTCGGGCGTCGCCTGCATCAGCGACCTCATCGTCAAGGAAGGCCTGATCAACCTCGATTTTGCCGACGTCCTCTCCGTCATGAAGGAGAAGGGCAAGGCCATGATGGGACGGGGCGAGGCTTCCGGCGAGAAGCGCGTGCTTGCCGCCGCCGTGGCCGCGATCTCCAATCCATTGATCGAGAATCCCTCGATCAAGCGCGCCAGTGGCCTCATCATCTCCATCACCGGCGGCAAGGATCTCATGCTGTACGAGGTCGACGAAGCCGCGACCCGCATTCGCGACGAGGCCGACCCGGACGCCAACATCATCGTCGGCGCGTCGTTTGATGACAGCCTCGAAGGCATCGTCCGCGTCTCGGTGGTGGCGACCGGAATCGATAATCTCGACCCGGCGCAGCAGGCGCAGCCGGTGGAGACCGCCCTCACGCAGCTCGCCGGCAGGCTGCGCAACGACGGCCGCCGTATCGCCGATCGCATCGAGCGCAGTGCGCCCCTTGCGCAGGTGGAAAGTCCGCCGCTCCGCCCGCAGCCGCACCACCCGGTGGGGCCGCCGGCAAGGCCGAGCCTGGAACATGCACGCCAGCCGGCCGACCGGCCGCTCGATCCTTACGGCCGCACCGCTATGCGCAATGCGCCCGACGAGGCCGTTCTCGACGTCCCGGCCTTCCTGCGCCGCGCCGCCAACTGAACGGTGGCAGGAGGGAGTTACGGTCGTCACCGGGGCGCGACGACATCGCGAGCTATGATGCGCCATGGCGCATCTGAGCATGCATCGAACCGCGGTGATTGTTGAGCAATGGATTCTCGGGCTCGCGCCAAGAGGCGCACCCCGGAATGACGGAGCGGCTTGCGGAGAAGGCTATCGCATATGACAGTTGGAGGCTGCCGGATGAGTTCGGCCTGCATGGTTCGAGACGCCCGCTTTGGCGGGCTCCTCACCATGAGGGTTTGATATCGCGCCGCCAAACGAGACCTCATCCTGTGGAGCCCGCCGACGGCGGGCGTCTCGAAGGATGCGCCGCAAGGAAGCCACCCGCCAGGTTCACGCTGCCGTGCTGCGGGGGCCCTCCTGTGTTTCCTTCTTCCGACTCCTTATCGCGGGACAGCCACGCCGGAAAACGTAGCAGGCGTTCGTTGCTGTCTTTCGTCAGCTCGATGACGGAGCGGCTTGCAGAGAAGGCTATCGCATATGAGAGTTGGAGGCTGCCGGATGAGTGGCGGGCTCCTCACCATGAGGGTCTGATAGCTCGCCGCGAAACGAGACCTCATCCTGAGGAGCCCGCCGAAGGCGGGCGTCTCGAAGGATGCGCAAGGAAGCCAGCCGCCAGTTCACGCTGCCGTGCTGCGCGGGCTCTCCGGTGTTTCCTTCTTGTCCGTCTCCTTGTCGCGGGACAGCCATGCCGGAAAACGAAGCAGGCGTTCGTTGCTGTCTTTCGGCAGCTCGATGGCAGGTTCATCGGGCGAACTCGGGAGGTCCAGCGCGACGTGGCCGGTTCGCACCGCATCCGCGCGCTGATCCAGTTCGCGCAACAGAGGATCGAGCACACTGTCGATTTCGGTCGCCACCGACACCAGGAAACTATTGAGCTCGCGCGCCTCGGGCACGATTGCCGCAGCCGATTCGATCGCCTTGGAGAGGCCATCGACGACGGGCGCAAACGCGCCGGCGGCTTGCTTGATTCGGGTTTTGATCGCTTCGATCTCGACCAAAACGCGCTCACGCTCCCGCCTTTTCTTCTCCTCCGAAAGGCGGGCTTCAATTTCGGCGATCTGGGCCGTCAGGGTCGTGGCTTCGGATGCGAGTGCATCGCGTCTTCCGCGCGCGCGCTCGAGATCGCGGCTGAGATTGTCCACTAAGTCGTCCTTTCCAAACATGGCTTTGCTCCGTACGACAGCCGTTTTGGTCCGTAGGACGGCCGTGGCGCGAACCGCCAGCCTGGCAAGCTCAGCAAAGGCTGGACGGGCCGAAACAGGCATCAACTTCGGTCGCGTCACATGGGCCGACATGGTGATCCCCCACTCGTCCACATTAGGCGACGGCATGGTTAACAAGTGGTTAATGTCAACAGAAGATAAATGAGGCACCACGCCGGCGGCGCCGGCTTCGTCTCCTCGCTGCCATCCATTTCCGCTATACTGCAGTCGCATCACCCGGAGGCGCATCCCATGGAGCATGCAGCCAGCACCGACCGCAAACCCGAGCCGAAAAACCTCGTCATCTGCTGTGACGGCACCGGCAACGAGATCAGCGAGAACATCTCCAACGTCCTGAAGCTCTATCGCTGCCTGCGCAAGACCGACAAGACGCAGCCGCGGCAGATGGTGTTTTACGATCCGGGAGTCGGCACGGTGACGGAGCCGACGACGTGGCATCGCTGGAAGGCCAATATCAATATGGTGCTGGGGCTCGCCACCGGCTATGGGCTCGATCACAACGTGCTCAGCGCCTATTGCTTCCTGGTTCAGCATTACGCAGCCGGAGACAAGATCTACCTGTTCGGCTTCTCGCGCGGTGCCTATACCGTGCGGGTGCTGGCGGGGCTGATCCACAAGCTCGGGCTGGTCTCGCCGGAGCAGGTGAACCTCGCGGGCAGCGGCCTCATCGCCTACAAGCAATATTCCGGCACCGGGCGCGGCAACGACGTCGAGGACCTCAGCGACGTCACTTTCGACGATCAGGGGCCGCTACCGAAAGACCAATTCGACCTCGCAGCGCAGTTCGCGCGCATCACCTCGACGCGCTGGCCGACCATCCACTTCATCGGCGTCTGGGATACCGTGGCGAGCGTGATCGTGCCCCGCGCCGACCGGCTGTATTGGCCGAGCTTCGAGGAGCTCGCCTTCACGCTGCGCAATCCCAGCGTCAAAATCTTCCGGCAGGCGATCGCGATCGACGAGCGGCGCTGCATGTTCCGCCTCAAGGCGTATGACGCGCCGCAGGAGTTCTGGAGCAACCGCTATGTGCCGGACGAGAAGAAGGTGCCGCAGGACATTCTGCAGGTGTGGTTCGCCGGCGTGCATGGCGACGTCGGCGGCGGCTATCCGGAAGCCGAGAGCGGGCAGTCGAAATATCCGCTGCTGTGGATGATCGAGGAGGCCGCAAAGGCGGGGCTGAACTTCAACCCGCGCACGGTGAACCAGCTCGCCTTCGGCATTCAGCGCAAGAACTCGCCGTTCAGCTATGTCGCGCCTGCTTTTACCGGGAAGACGGGCGAGCTGCACGATTCCATGACGGCAGCTTGGCGGCTGCTGGAATATTTGCCGAAGCGCGCGAAGTACAAGGAGTGGCCGGAGCGGAAGGTGGTGCTCGGCTTCTACATTCCCGATAGCGAGCCGCGCGTCATTCCGGAAGGCGCGCATGTGCATGAGAGCGTGGTCAAGCGGATGGCGGTGGGGCCGGACTATCGGCCGGTGAATCTGCCGAAGAGTTACGTGACCGTGCCGATGCCGGTGGGGCCGCATGGGGGAGACGATGCGGGCATACTGCCACTCTCCCCTGGAGAGGGAGGGTCGGCTCACATGGAGCGGAGCGAAATGTGAGACGGGGGGTGACAGTCTCTCCACGCAAGCGCTGTCCGTGTGGGGAGATCACCCCACCCCGCTCGCGCTGCGCGCGATCGACCCTCCCCCTCCAGGGGAGGGTGGCAGCCCGCTACCGCCGCTTTGTTCTTTCGCCGCTACTTTTCGTTAAAATTCTCAAGCCTGCTTTAGCGGGATCGCATCATCTCTCTTCCAACATTGGAACCGATCCCCGCGATATCTGCGGAATTGGAGGAGAGTGCCAATGTATCCGCGCAAATATGCCCGCGTGAAACCTTCGGGATTGGTGTCGCGCCAGGCCAAGATCATCACCGACCCGCGCGCGCCGGTGATTCCCTGCACGCTGATCGACTATTCGCCCGGCGGGGCCTGCGTCGATCTCGGCGGACAGGTGAGCATTCCCGATCGGTTCGAGCTCTTGCAGGTCAACACCAAGAAGCGCTGCCGCATCGCGTGGAAGCGCGGCACGCGGGTGGGCGTGGTGTTCTAGGGCCGAAGGCCGAGATGCCCCGCTTACCCTCCCCTGGAGGGGAGGGTAAGAGCCGCGCTACGCCCGCATACGCGCCTTCGTCCCCGCGACGATCTGCATGGCGACACCGCCGATCCAGCCGAGCAGAGCGAGCCAGGTCCAGGCGATGTGCGGATCGAGGCGGAGCACGATGACGGCGACGGAGGCGAGCGCGGTAAGCGTGGCGCAGAGCGTGCCGGCCGAGCTCAAAAACTCCGCGGCGTCGATCTGGCTGTGCGCCTCGTCGAACGGCATTTGCGGCGTGTCGATCCCGATATAGAAGCCGATGAAGCCGAGCACCATCATCAGCAGCAAGAACCCCTGCGTGGTGAGCGTGGGGATCGCCGATCCCACATAGGCGCCGACGAACAATCCGCACGCCGCGCCCGCCATCGCAAGACCCACGCGCTCGAACACATGGGCAGTTTTGCGAACACCAAAACGCATGGCCGGCCTCCGTGAGCCGTTGAGGGGACGGAGGTTAGGCCAGTTTTGCGGGAGGTGGAAGGTGAGCGGGGTTACGGATGCGTGAGTTTACTCCCCCGCACGCGGCGCCGCATGCGGGGAGAGGTGAAGAAATCACCGCGCCCCGAACGTGGTCCTGCCGAACAGCGCCTTTTGCGTCGAGGGCTGCGAGCGCCAATATTGCGGCGGGGCTTCGACTTCGCCGCCGAGCTCGGCGGCCGCGTGCCAGGCCCAGCGCGGGTCGTAAAGCATGCCGCGGGCGAGCGCGATCATGTCGGCCTTGCCGGATGCAACGATCTCCTCGGCTTGCCTGGCTTCGCTGATCAGGCCGACGGCGATGGTCGGCAATTCGGTCTCGCGCTTGATCGCCTCTGCGAACTGCACCTGATAGCCGGGGCCGAGCGCAATCTTCTGCTGCGGCGAGACGCCGCCGGAGGAGGCATCGATCCAGTCGACGCCGCGCGCCTTCAGCGCTTTCGCAAATGCGATGGTCTGCGCCAGGTCCCAGCCGCCCTCGACCCAGTCGGTCGACGACACCCGCATGCCGACCGGCTTGTCAGCAGGGAATGCGGCGCGCACCGCATCGAACACCTCCAGCGGAAAGCGCATGCGGTTTTCGAGGCTGCCGCCATATTCGTCGGTGCGCCGGTTCGAGATCGGCGACAGGAACTGATGCAGGAGATAGCCGTGCGCGCCGTGCACCTCGATCGCGTCGATGCCGAGGCGGGCGGCGCGCTTTGCTGAGTCGGCGAAGGCGTTGCGGATGCGTTTGAGGCCCGCGGCGTCGAGCGCCAGCGGCGCGGCCTCGCCCTCCTTGTGCGGCACGGCCGACGGCGCAACCGTCTGCCAGCCGCCGTGTTCAACCGGAATCAGCTGGCCGCCCTCCCAGGGCCGCGCGCTGGAGGCTTTGCGGCCGGCATGGGCGAGCTGCATCGCGATGGCCGTCGAGGAATATTTGCGCACCGAATTGAGGATCGGCTTCAAGGCCGCTTCGCAGGCATCGCTGTAGAGCCCGAGACAGCCCGGCGTGATGCGGCCGATCGCCTCGACATGCGTCGCCTCGATGCAGAACATCGCCGCGCCCGACAGGCTGAGATTGTTGATGTGGGTGAAGTGCCAGTCGGTGGCGACGCCGTCGTCGGCCGAATACTGGCACATCGGCGACACCACGACGCGATTCTTCAACGTCAGGCCGCGCAGCTTGATCGGGGAAAACAGAACGGACATGCGGGGAGGTTCCGAAGGATGGAGGGGCAATGGCAGGAGTGTAGTGAGCGACGTGCGGATTGCTAGGCGCGCGGGGGAATGGCCGATAGTGGCGCCACGCATTGCGCTGTTGGCTTGGCGCGAGCCCGCCTCCGCATCGGCAATGACGGGGAGAGACCGCCGGCTATTCCACAAGCGTAAACTGCAGCAGCAGGGTCCGCTGGAGCATCGAGAAATTGTCGTCGGAGATCAGGGTCAGCACGGTCTCGCCCCCGGCCGTGACGTGGGCGTCGATGCCTTCCATGTTGTCGATCTCGTGGCCGAGATCGGCGGCGAACAGCGTGAGGCCGTCGACCAGCGCACCCGGCGCGATTGCCTTGAGCGGGATCGCGCGGATGCGGATATTGACGCCGGTGAACCAGGAGAATTTGCGCTCGAGGATGAGGAGATCGCCAGAGGGCAGCAGCACGGCGTCGCTGATGTCGAAGTTTTCGGAGCGCCGCACGCTGAACTGGCCCGGGGCCGGGCCGCCGATCAGGAAGGCTGTGAGGTTGCCGTCGGCATCGAGCCCGCGCTCGGAGAAGGCGATCAGCGTGCCGGCGAGCGGCTGGCTCTGGCCTTGCCCTTTCGGCACGATGACCATCGCCTCCAGCCCCTTGTTGGAGGGCAGCTTGCGCAACGCCGGCGGCACGGCAATCACCTCGCCGCGGGCGCGGGTGCCGCCCTTGGCGAAATCGTAGCGCAGAATCTGGTTGACGCGCTCGAGCCCGACATAGACGAGGTTGCCGTCGCGCGCGAGCGCCTCGGTGTCGTACCAGAGCCGCTTGTCCGTGATCGGCCGCCCGTCCGCACCGAGCAGCGGCGCGGCCTCGACGTCTGCGAGCCCAACCATCTCGCGGCCGGAATAGCGGATGGCACCGGTGAACCAGCCGCCCTGGTCGGAGATCGCGAGGAAGCGTTCACCTTTGTTGTCGAGGAAGCGGAGGCCGGACAGGCCGCCAAATCCGCGATAGGGCGAGGTCAGCACCAGGCCGCTGCGAAAATCCAGCGAGCCGAAGCGCGTGCGCGCGCGGTCGCGCGGCTCGAAATTGGGGATGGTGCGCGCATTGACCTCCACGCTGACGGGCGCGGCGACGGCGTGCTCGAGGTGGAGCGCGCGCGGCGGCGGCTCGATCGCAGGGTGCAATTGCGCCTGCGCTCGCGCCAATCGCGGCATCGTCAGAATGGAAAATCCCGCCGCCGCGTGGCCGAGAAAGCTGCGGCGGGACGAAGCTGCGCTCACGAATGCAGTTTGCGGCGCTGCCGGCTGGCCGGCTGGCTCGGCGCGGTGTTGGTCTCGCTGAAGAGTTCGGCGAGCTTCTCGGTGATGGCGCCGCCGAGCTCCTCGGCGTCCACGATCGTCACCGCGCGGCGGTAATAGCGCGTCACGTCATGGCCGATCCCGATCGCGATCAGCTCGACCGGCGAGCGGGTCTCGATCTCCTCGATGATGTGGCGCAGGTGCCGCTCGAGATAGTTGCCGGGATTGACCGACAGCGTGGAATCGTCGACCGGCGCGCCGTCCGAGATCATCATCAGAATCTTGCGCTGCTCGGCCCTCGCCAAGAGGCGCTTGTGCGCCCAGTCCAGCGCCTCGCCGTCGATGTTCTCCTTGAGGAGCCCCTCGCGCATCATCAGGCCGAGATTTTTCCGCGCACGACGCCAGGGGGCGTCGGCGGATTTGTAGATGATGTGGCGGAGATCGTTGAGGCGGCCGGGATTGGCCGGCTTGCCAGCGGCAAGCCAGGCCTCGCGCGATTGCCCGCCCTTCCAGGCGCGCGTGGTGAAGCCTAAAATCTCGACCTTGACGCCGCAACGCTCCAGCGTGCGGGCGAGGATGTCGGCGCAGGTGGCGGCGACCGTGATCGGACGTCCGCGCATCGAGCCGGAATTGTCCAGCAGCAGCGTCACCACGGTATCGCGGAACGTCGCCTCCTTCTCGTGCATGAAGGACAGCGGGTGATAGGGATCGGTCACGACGCGCGACAGCCGCGCGGGATCGAGGATGCCCTCTTCGAGATCGAACTCCCAGGCGCGGTTCTGCTGCGCCATCAAGCGGCGCTGCAGGCGGTTTGCGAGGCGGGCAACGATGCCTTGCAGGTGCGCGAGCTGCTTGTCGAGATAGGCGCGCAGCCGCTCCAGCTCGTCATGGTCGCAGAGGTCTTCGGCGGCGATGACCTCGTCGAATTTCGGCGCAAACGCATGGTATTCCGGCCCGCGCGGCTCGTTGGCCCCGCGCGAATTCGGCCGCGTCGCCTCGCCCGGCGTCTCGTCGTCGCCGAGTTCGCCGTCGTCGAAGGTGTCCGAAGTCGAGGCCTGCGCGCTTTCCATCGCGCTCTCGCTCATCTCCTCCGACGTCGCCTCGGCCTGGTCGGCGCTCATCTCCTGCGCGGCGTCGGAATCGGGCGAGCCTTCGGCGCCGGACTGGTCGTTGTCGCCGTCCTGGTTCTCGTCGTTCTCGTCATTGTCCTCGGTGTCGGCGTTACGCTCGTCGCCGAGCTCGAGCGCCGACAAAAGATCGTGCACGGCATCGCCGAACCGGGTCTGGTCCTCGAGCACGCCGTCGAGCCGGTCGAGCCGCTTGCCGATCTTGTCTTCGAGAATGGGACGCCAGAGGTCGACCATCTTCCTGGCGGCCGCCGGCGGCGCCATGCCGGTCAGGCGCTCGCGCACCAGCATCGCCAGCGCGTCGGCCAGCGGCGCATCGGCGCGGTCGGTGATCTCGTCGAACTTGCCGCGATGGAAGTGATCGTCGAGCATCGCGGTGAGGTTTTTCGCAACGCCCGCCATGCGGCGCGCGCCGATCGCCTCGACCCGCGCCTGCTCCACCGCCTCGAACACGCCGCGCGCCTGCGGATTGCCGGGCATCAGCTTGCGATGCACTTTCGGATCGTGACAGGCGAGCTTGAGCGCGATGGAATCGGCGTGGCCGCGCACGACCGCGGCGTCCCGCTTGGTCATCTTGCGCGCAGGCTCGGGCAGCCGCGCCTTGCCGGGCGCAAGGCCCGGGCGCTCAGCGGCGAAGGAGACGTCGAGCTCGGGCGTCTTCGCGATCGCCTTGAGACAGGAGGCGACCGAGCGCTTGAACGGCTCGGTCGGGGCTTCCTTGCTGCTGCGGAATTTGGAGTTGGAGGTGGTCATCTCACCCTATCCGTCGTCCCGAAAGGCCGGGACGACATCTCAAACCTTTAGCTCAGCGCCACGTTCACCGCCGATTCCGGCAGCTCCGCGTTGAAGCAGCGCTGGTAGAACTCGGCGACCAGCGGGCGCTCGAGCTCGTCACATTTGTTGAGGAAGGTGACGCGGAAGGCAAAGCCGATGTCGCCGAAGATGTCGGAGTTTTCCGCCCAGGTGATCACCGTGCGCGGGCTCATCACCGTCGACAGATCGCCGTTGGCGAAGGCGTTGCGGGTGAGGTCGGCGAGGCGCACCATCTTGTTGACGATGTCGCGGCCCTCCTGGGAGCGATAGTGCTTGGCCTTGGCCAGCACGATCTCCACTTCCTCGTCGTGGCTGAGATAGTTCAGCGTGGTGACGATCGACCAGCGGTCCATCTGGCCCTGGTTGATCTGCTGGGTGCCGTGATAGAGACCGGAGGTATCGCCGAGGCCGACGGTGTTCGCCGTGGCGAACAGCCGGAACGCCGGATGCGGCTTGATCACCTTGTTCTGGTCGAGCAGGGTCAGGCGCCCCGAGACCTCCAGCACGCGCTGGATCACGAACATCACGTCCGGGCGGCCGGCGTCGTATTCGTCGAACACCAGCGCGACGTTGTTCTGCAGTGCCCAGGGCAAAATGCCGTCGCGGAATTCGGTGACCTGCTTGCCGTCGCGGACCACGATGGAGTCCTTGCCGACCAGGTCGATACGGCTGATGTGGCTATCGAGGTTGACGCGCACGCAGGGCCAGTTCAGCCGCGCGGCGACCTGCTCGATATGGGTGGATTTGCCAGTACCGTGATAGCCGGTCACCATGACGCGGCGGTTGCGGGCAAAGCCCGCGAGAATGGCAAGCGTGGTGGCGCGGTCGAAGCGGTAGTCGGAATCGACTTCGGGCACGTGAGGATCGACTTCGGAATAGGCCGGGACTTCGAGATCGCTGTCGATTCCGAACACCTGGCGCACCGACACCTTCATGTCGGGCAGACCGGAAACTTCCTCAACTTTGGACAGAGCGGCGGTCGTCATCAATCCTCCGAGGTCCCGGGCGGTCCCGAAACCGGTTATTTGCACGTTGGCTGCGGCTGGGTGCTGAAAATCAACCTATCAGAGACAACGAGCGGGCAGAAGCCCGCCCCCTAATCAAAGTTCCAGTGTCTTTTCATTTAGATAGGCAAGGAACGCAGTTTTTGGAGGGCTGCCTTGCGAATCACGCTCGAATTTCGGGCGGTTGACCCCTCTGCCTGCGCGGATGGCCCTGTTGCCGCATGCACTTACCCATGTAGGGTCTGACTTCCAGTGCTCCAGCCCACCATAGAGACGACGTGACATCCTTCCTCGATCCCCTCATCGCCTTCGTCTCGGCCCATGCGTGGCTGGCTTATCTGACCCTGTTTCTCGCGGCGCTGCTCGAAGCGGTGCCGGTGGTGGGGTCGGTAATCCCCGGCTCGACCATCATCCTGGCACTGAGCGCGCTGGTTCCGGGCGGCGAACTGAAGCTGCCATGGGTGTTGCTGGCGGCCGCACTCGGGGCAGTGCTCGGCGACGGATCGGCCTATTGGATCGGGCACCGGCGACAGCGCGAGATCCTCAACACCTGGCCGCTGACCAGCTACCCGCGCGTGGTCGAGCAGAGCGAGAATTTCTTCCATCGCTTCGGCACCTGGGCGGTGTTCTTCGCCCGTTTCGTGCCCCCGATCCGCGCCTTCGTGCCTGTTACCGCGGGTGCGCTCGGCATGGCGCCGGCGAAATTCTACGCGGTGAACATCCCGGCGATCCTGGCCTGGGCGCCCGCGCATGTGCTGCCCGGCGTGCTGGCGGTCTCAGCGCTCCACGAATATGCCGGGCTGCATCATCACGGCCATATCGGCAAGCACATCTGGATGCTGACGGTGGTAGGGGTGGCGATCGTGCTTGGCGTGGGAGTGTTGATCCATCGCCGGCGCAACGGCGGTAGCATCGCGGCGGCCAAGCCGCGGGCGTAGATCTTACCCTCCCCTGGAGGGGGAGGGTCGGCTCACATGGAGCGCAGCGAAATGTGAGACGGGGTGGGGTGAAGGTCTCTCTACGTCGAACACTGCCCGCGTGGAGAGATCACCCCACCCCGCTCGCGCTACGCGCGATCGACCCTCCCCCTCCAGGGGAGGGTGAAGGCGCGCTCCTGGTCAGGTCTTCGACTCCAAAACCCCCGCCCGCCGTCCCGGTGCCGGTCCGACATACCTGGCCCTTGGCCTGATCAGCTTGCCGAATTGCAATTGCTCGCTGGAATGGGCGATCCAGCCGACGCTGCGGGCCATGGCGAACAGAGCGAGCTCGCTGCCGGCAGGCAGGCGCAGGGCGTGCACGAGCACGGCGAGTGCATAGTCGATGTTGACGAACTCGCCGGTCGCTTCCGCGATCCGCTCCGGCACCTCGCGGGTGAACTTCCGCGGTGCGCCTGCGCGCGACAAGGCATTCAGCAGTGATTGCGCGCGAGGATCGCCGCGCTTGTAGACGCCATGGCCGAAGCCGGCAAAGCGCTCGCCGAGCGCGACGCGTTCGCGCACCATCGGCTCGACGTCGCGATCGATCAGCGTCTTCACGAGCTGCGAGGCCAGCACGCCGGCGCCGCCGTGCTTGGGCCCCTTGAGCGCGGCGAGGCCGGCGATCACCGAGTCGTAGAGATTGAGGCCGGTCGACGCGGCACAGCGCGCGGTGAAGGTCGAGGCGTTCAGTTCATGGTCGGCAAGCAGCACGAGCGCGCGGCGGATCAGATCGCTCGCGTGCTTGTTGTCCGCGGCCCATGCCTTCGCAACCTGCTGATGCAGCGGCTCGGCCGACGGCTCGGCATTGAGCATGGTCGCGACCAGCAGGCGGACGATGCGCGCGCCGACCATGGCACGGCCATCGGGCGCGCGGGTGAAAGCGCGGGGATCGGCGCTCGCAGCCAGCGCGAGCACCGCAATGGCGCGGTCGATCGGCGCGGCCCGACGCGCGGCTTGCCCGATCATGCGCATCTCCTCGGAGAGAAGCGGCTGATTGTCCTGATCGAACGGATCGACGCCAGAGACGTCCCACAGCAGCGTCGCCGTATGCTCGAGCGCATCGTTCTCGGCGAGATCGACGCAATTCACCCCGCGGTAGATCGCGCCCTCCTCGGTGATGGTCGAGATCTCCGTGTCCATCACCGGCAAATCGGCGTCGAAGCTGCGCAGGCCCCTGGGCTCCGGCGACGGCACCCGGCGCTCCTTGAGCGCGCGGACGTCCTCGGCTCGGTAGCGGTTTTTTCGCGAATCCTGCGTCGGCTCGGAGCGGATCAGACCGCGGCTGACATAGGCATAGAGCGTGGCCGGCGAGATCGCGAGCTCGGCGGCGGCTTCCCGGGCGGAGAGGTAGAGCTCGTTGGAATTTTTCATATTGATTTATGTAATCAAGATTGATCAATCTGTCGACAGGCCTGACCCTTCCCCCTGCGTCAAACAGGAGATTGGGCCATGAACATCCACCTCACCAAAAGCCAGATCGGACTGGACGGCGTTCCCGCCGCTGAGACCGTGCTGAGCCATGTCGACGGCGAGCGCGGCGAGCTGATCATCGCCGGCGAGCATGTCGGCAGCCTCGCCGCCAGATCGAGTTTTGAGGGCGTCACCGCCCGGCTCTGGAACGGCGCCAACAAGACCAGCTTAAGCGAGGCCAATGTGCGGGCGAGCCTGGGCACCGCGCGGGAGCGCGCCTTCGCTCGATTGCCGGACCTGTTGCCGGCAACCCGCGGCATGGGCATCGTCGACGGGTTTCGTGCGGCCGTCGCGGGCCTTCGCGCCGAATACGGCCTGGAGCATGAAGCAACTATCGTCGGCGCGTTTCCGGTGATTGCGGGCGCGCTGGTCCGCCGTGCCGGGGGGCTCGAGCCGGTCGCGCCCGATCGCAGCATGAGCCACGCCGCCGACACGCTGCGCATGCTGCACGGGCAGGCGCCTGCAACGCGCGAGGTCACCGCGCTCGATGCGTATCTCGTCACCGTCTGCGACCACGGCATGAATGCCTCGACCTTCACGACCCGCGTGGTGGCCTCGACGCAAGCCGATCTGTTCGCCGCCGTGACCGCGGGCTATTGCGCGCTCACCGGTCCCTTGCATGGCGGCGCGCCGGAGCCCGTGCTGGAAATGCTCGACGCGATCGGCTCGCGCGAACGCATCCAGAGCTGGGTCGACGCGGCGCTGGCACGCGGCGAGCGGATGATGGGCTTTGGTCACCGCGTCTATCGCGTCCGCGACCCGCGTGCCGACGTGCTGAAGACCGCGATCGAGGCCCTGGCTTCCAATGGCGCCGACCTGCCCTTTGCCGGCGAGGTCGAGGCCTATATCCGCAGCGCGCTGCGCAAGAAGAATCCGGACCGGCCGCTGGAGACCAATGTCGAGTTCTTCACCGCCATCCTGCTCGATGCACTCGCAATTCCGAGGCAGGCCTTCACGCCGATCTTCGCACTGGCGCGCGCGGCAGGATGGACCGCGCATGCGCGCGAGCAGCAGCGCACGGGACGGCTGATCCGGCCGAGCTCGTCCTATGTGGGGGCCATGCCGAAGGCTTCAGGCGACTAAAGACTAAGGGAAAGGCGACAGCGGAGCTCCCACTCCGCTGTCGTGCGGGCGAAGTCCTGATCTGTGCAGGTTGAGGAGATCTGCACGTCCCGGGCGAGCACCGTGGAACGTATACGCGGCCGGCGAATTAGCTGATCTGGCCCGTAGAGGAACGCGATGCTGGACTTGCTTGGACATTCGGACGAGGCCAGGATCGGCGAGATCGCGAGGCAAGCAGCGAACAGGAGCGCTGCCGGTGGGGATTCCGAGAGGCGCTTCCGGGACTTGCTCCAGGCGCTGCCCGCCGCGATCTACACCACCGACGCAGAGGGCCGCATCACCTTCTTCAATCAAGCCTGCATCGAGTTCGCCGGACGCACGCCAAACATCGGCGAGATGTGGTGCGTGACATGGAAGCTCTATCTGCCCGACGGCACGCCGCTCCCCCACGATGAGTGCCCAATGGCCGTCGCGCTCAAGCAGAACCGGCCGGTGCGCGACGTCGAGGCTGTGGCCGAACGGCCGGACGGCTCAAGGATTTGCTTCATGCCGTATCCGACGCCGCTGCGCGACGAAGGCGGCCGACTGGTCGGCGCGGTGAACATGCTGGTCGACATCACGGCTCGCAAGCAGGCCGAGCAGCGGATGATGCTCCTGGCTTACGAGGTCGATCATCGTTCGAACAATCTGCTCGCGGTGACCCAGGCGATGCTGCGGCTGACCAAGGCCGAGACCGCTGCAGAATTCCAGGCCGCGTTTCAAGGCCGTCTCAGCGCGCTTGCCAATGTGCAGAGGCTGTTCTCGGAATCGCGCTGGACCGGTGCGAGTCTGAAGACCATCGTCGAAGAGGAACTCCGGCCGTACGCAGGCGCAGACGGCGAACGTATCAGCATCGCTGGAGACGACCTCCGGCTGCCGGCGACGCTCGCCCAATCGATCGCGGTCGCCGTGCACGAGCTTGCGACCAACGCCGCTAAATACGGGGCGCTGTCGACGCCTTCAGGCAGGCTGGAGATCCGCTGGGAGACCAATGGTGCAGACCCTCTCGTGCTGCACTGGTCAGAGCGCGACGGTCCCCCGGTCAACGAACCGCCGACGCGCAAGGGCTTTGGCATCGGCGCGGTCGATGGCATCATCCGGACCTTGCGCGGAAGGATCACCCGGCAGTGGAAGCCGGAAGGGCTGGTGTGCCAGATGGCGTTCCCGGACGTCACTAAGTAAGCGCGACCAGATCCGGATGCATCGTCATCGCGCTTTGTCATCGCGCTTTGGACTGTCGCCAAAGCAAATCCTCTGAAGGCCGATGCACGCTTCCCGAATGCGCTAGGCCTCGCGGACCACCGTCTTCAGGTAATTATACGCCTTGATGATCTCGATCAAACGGTCTTCCGTGGAGCGGTCGCCGCCGTTGGCGTCGGGATGATGCTGCTTCACCAGCGCCTTGTACTTGCTCTTGACGTCGGCGAGGGTGGACTCGGGTCCGAGGCCCATGACCTGGAGCGCCTTGCGCTCGGCGTTCATGATCTTGCGCGTCTCGGCCTTGGGCGGGGCTTGCGGGCCGCCGCGCCAGTTGGCGCGGCCGTTGAGCTCCTGGAACATACTGAACGGATCGAAGGCGCTGTCGATCTCCGCCTCCGCGCCTTTCTTGACGCCGCCATTGGCGCCCATCTTCCAGGTCGGGCGGTGACCGGTCAGCGCATCCTTCTGGTAGCGCGCGACCGCGTCGGCATTCATGCCGGAGAAGAAATTGTAATTCTGGTTGTACTCGCGCACGTGGTTCAGGCAGAAGTGCCAGTACTCACGCTGATTGTCGCGACCCTTGGGCGCACGATGCGCGCCCTTGTTCTGACACCCGGTCCATTCGCAATTGACCACGGTGTCGCGCGGCTTCACTTCCGGCTGCTTGCCCCGCGGCTTGACCCGGATGGAGTCGAAGAACTTTGATGAATCGATCGGCATGGCTGACTTTGACTACGCAATGCAAAAACCTTCAAGTCTTGACATTGCAATTAGCTTGAAACCCGTAGCCGAAGTTTCACTTCGGCGTTTTTCAGAACGGCCGCCAGAGGCGGCCTATGGTGTTGACGGAGCGCGATCGCGTCCCTTAATGGCTCACATGGCTATCAGAGACGTTATCAGCAACAAGTTGCAGGAAGCTTTCACGCCGGAAAGCCTGCAAGTCGTCGACGAGTCACATTTGCATGAGGGCCACGCCGGCCATCGACCGAGCGGCGAGTCGCACTTCCGTGTGTATATCGTATCTGCCGCCTTCAAAGGGAAGAGCCGGGTCGATCGCCACCGCATGATAAATTCGGCGTTGGCCGCGGAACTCGCCGGCGGCGTGCACGCGCTCGCGATCCACGCGCAGGCGCCGGGGGAAGGGTGATTTGCTTACCCTCCCCGGGAGGGGAGGGTAAGCGAGATCAAAACGACGTCCCGGCCCTTCGCGGCTTGGCTTCCTCCAGCTCGGCCTCCCGCGGCACCGGTGAAAGACGGAGCGCGGTGATGCGGTTGCGTTCGCGGCGGAGGACGCGGAAGCGGAAGCCGTGGAAGGTGAAGCTCTGGCCGCGGTCGGGGATCGAACGCGCCTCGTGGATGACGAGGCCCGCGACCGTGGTTGCCTCTTCGTCGGGGAGGTGCCAGTCAAGGGCGCGGTTGAGATCGCGGATCGGCACCGAGCCGTCGACCACGACAGAGCCGTCGGGCTGGCGGCGCACGCCGGCGACCACGACGTCATGCTCGTCGGCGATGTCGCCGACGATCTCCTCCAGAATGTCTTCCAGCGTCACGAGCCCTTCGACTTCGCCGTATTCGTCGACGACCAGCGCGAAATGGGTCTTGCGGCGGCGGAACGCCTTGAGCTGCTGGGATATCGGCCGCATTTCCGGCACGAACCAGGGCGGCAGCATGATGGTGGTGACATCGATGCGCGAGGTATCGCCCTCCGACGCGCGGATTGCGCGCAACAGATCCTTGGCGTGCAGAATGCCGATGATGTTCTCCGACTTGTCGCGCCACAGCGGAATGCGGGTGTATTCGGTGGCCAGCACCTCCCGCACCAGCTCCTCCGGCGGGAGATCGGCATTGATCATCACCATCGCGGTGCGGTGAACCATCACGTCGGACACGGTCAGCTCGCCGAGGCGGAAGACATTATGAATGTACTCGGCCTCGCCGCTCTCGATCTTGCCGTGTACGGCCGATTCCTCAACCAGGCCCTCGATCTCGGAATCCGTCAGGATCTCGTGCTGCGAAAACTCCTGAACGCCGATCAGACGCAAGATCGCACCCGAAGCCGTGTTGAGACACCAGCTCAGCGGGTAGAACACCAGGTAGGAGACATGAAGCGGATACGCAATCCACTGCGACACCGGCACCGGCTCCCTGATCGCAAGCGTCTTCGGCACCTGTTCGCCGATGATGATGTGCAGCGAGGAGAAAACCAGAAAACCCGCCACGAACGAGGTGAAGTGCAGCGTCGCCTCCGACAAGCCGAGCGGATGGAGGATCGGGCTCAGCAGCGCAGAAACGGTCGGCTCACCAATCCAGCCAAGACCAAGGGAGGCCATGGTAATGCCGAGCTGGCAGCAGGCGAGATAGGATTCGATATTCCCCATCATCGTCTGCAACAGGCGTGCGCCGAAGCGGTTCTGCTCGACCATTGCCTTGACGCGAAACCCACGGCTCTTCACGAGGGCAAATTCGGCCGCCACGTAAAATGCGTTGGCAGCGAGCAGGAGGACAGCAAGCAGCAGATTGATGGAAATCGAACTCATGTTTGCCTCGCGATCGCCTCGGCGTTCCGCGCCGTTTCGCGGGCGGCAGATCCAATCGATCCCGCCATCACTGCGCTAATTTCGACTGCAGGAAATCGCGCACCAGCGTCGGCTCGACGTCCTTCGCAATCACGGCGCGGCCGACCGCCTCCAGCAGAATGAAGGTGAGCTTGCCGCGCTTGACTTTCTTGTCCTGCGCCATCAGCGCCATCAGCGCGTCGGCATCGGCAAGGCCCTCCTGCGCAAAACCCGCGATGTCCTGCAAGCGCGTTGGCAGGCCGGCTTCGGCCAGATGCCGCTCGACGCGCGCCGCGTCCAGCTCGCCGATCATGCCGAGCCGGACCGAGAACTGCGCCGCCAGCGTCATGCCGATCGCGACGCCCTCGCCGTGGAACAGGCGGTCCGAGAAGCCGGTCGCCGCTTCCAGCGCATGCCCGAAGGTATGGCCGAGATTGAGCAGCGCGCGTTCGCCGGTCTCGCGCTCGTCGCGCGCGACGATTGCGGCCTTGGCGCGGCACGACGTCGCGATCGCATGCTCGCGCGCCGAGCCGCCCCTGAAGATATCGGCATGGTTCTTCTCCAGCCAGGTAAAGAAGGCCTCGTCGCCGAGCACGCCATATTTGGCGACCTCGGCATAGCCGGCGCGGAATTGCCGCGGCGACAGCGTGTCGAGCACGGCGGTGTCGGCGATGACAAGGATCGGCTGGTGGAAGGCGCCGAGCAGATTCTTGCCCTGCGGCGAGTTGATGCCGGTCTTGCCGCCGACGCTGGAATCGACCTGCGCCAAGAGCGAGGTCGGCACCTGCACGAAATCGACGCCGCGGCGCAGGATCGCCGCGGCAAAGCCGGCGAGATCGCCCACCACGCCGCCGCCGAGCGCGATGACGAGATCGTTGCGCTCGATTTTTGCGGCGATCAGGGCCTCGCTGACCTTTTGCAGGCCCGCATAGGTTTTGGAGATCTCGCCTTCCTCGACCACGATGCGCGAGGTCGGAATGCCGGCTGCGGCAAGCGACGCCTCGGCGGGCTCGAGCCAGTGCTTTGCGACGGTGCGGTCGGTCACAACGGCGGTACGCACGCCGGGGCGCAAGCGCGCGACGCGCTCGCCGAGCGAGGCCAGCACGCCGCGGCCGATGACGATGTCGTAGGCGCGGTCGCCGAGCGCGACATCGACATTGACAGGATCGGAATGCTTCAAAGGCGCAGTCATCGTACGGCACTCGCAAGGTCGGCAGGTGGCACGCCGCAGAGATGGGCGTGCAGGGTCTCGATGCATTCCTCGACGATCTTATCGTGCGGCACATCGCGCGAGGCGATGGTGAGGTCGGCATGGCGATAGACCGGTTCGCGTTCGGTGAGCAGGCGCGTCACGGTTCCTTCGGGATCGGCGGTCTGGAGCAGCGGGCGATCGGCACGGCGCCGCACGCGGCGCATGATGACGTCGTGGTCGGCCTTGAGCCAGATCGAGACCGCTTTCGCGGCGATGCGCGCGCGCGTCTCTTCGCGCATGAACGCGCCGCCGCCGGTCGCGAGCACGATCGGTCCGCCGTCCAGCAGCCGCGCGATCACGCGGGCCTCGCCGTCGCGGAAATGCGGCTCGCCGTGGCGCTCGAAGATTTCCGGTATGGTCATGCCGGCCGCCGCCTCGATCTCGGTGTCGGCATCGACGAAGGGCAACTTGAGCCGGGCCGCCATGCGGCGGCCGATGGTGGATTTGCCCACCCCCATCATGCCGACGAGCACGATCGAGCGCGCCCCGAGCGCCGACAGGATGTCGGCCTCAGGCGAACCGGGTATCGGCAGCGCGGCGTCGGACATGGATCTCGCTCGATCTGCCGCCAAAGGCGGCATGCTTTCGCCACCTATACGACCCCGCAGGGGGCCTCGCCAGAGGACTCTTGCCACGAAACGGCGAACATGTTGGATGATTTCATTGGTTAATTTGCCCGCCAAGACCGCTATCGAGACCCTTTGCCGATGCCCAGCCTGTTCCGCTTCCTGACGGTCCTCGCCGTGATCGCCGGCATCGTCTATGGCGCGGTCTTCGCGCTGGCAAACTTCGTCAGTCCGAAGCCGCGGGAAATGACGGTGACGATCCCGCCTGACAAGTTTCTCAAGAAATAGCAGCTAGGCTTTGGGCATGCGCACCAAGCCCTCCGACACCCAGCTCACCGGCCTGTTCCTCGACATGCTCGCGGCGGAACAGGGCGCCGGGCCCAACACGCTCGACGCCTACCGCCGCGACCTCACCGATCTCTCGGAATTTCTGGACCGCGTCGGCCACACTTTTGTAGATGCGGAGACGCAAACGCTGCGCGACTATCTCGCCGATCTTGATGCCCGCGGCTTCAAATCCACCAGCGTCGCGCGGCGGCTGTCGGCGATGCGGCATCTGTTCCGCTTTCTCCTCAACGAGCGCATCCGTACCGAGGATCCCGCAGCGATCCTGTCGGGGCCGAAGCGCGGCCGCGGCCTGCCGAAAGTGCTGTCGATTGCGGATGTCGACCGCATGCTCCGCCGCGCCAAGGAATTGAGCGAGGCGGCGGATGCCTCGCCCTCGAAACGGCTGCGCAGCTTGCGGCTCTATTGCCTGCTCGAGGTGCTCTACGCCACGGGCCTGCGCGTCTCCGAGCTGGTGGCACTGCCGCGCTCGGCGGCCAAGCGCGATGCGCGCATGATCGTGGTGCGCGGCAAGGGTAACAAGGAGCGCCTGGTGCCCCTCAACGAGGCCTCGCGGCAGGCGATGGCAGATTATCTCGCGGCGACGGAAGCTGCAAAGGGCGACAAGAAGAACAGCGTGGCTGCTTCGAAATGGCTGTTTCCCTCATTCGGCGAGAGCGGACATCTGACCCGCCAGCATTTCGCGCGCGACTTGAAGGAACTCGCGGTCGCCTCCGGGCTTCAGGCCCGTCTGGTCTCCCCGCACGTGCTACGCCACGCCTTCGCCAGTCACCTCCTCCACAACGGGGCCGATTTGCGCATCGTGCAGACCCTGCTCGGCCACACCGACATCTCGACGACCCAGATCTACACCCATGTGGTCGAGGAGCGGCTGAAGAGCCTGGTGCGCGACCTGCATCCGCTGGCGGAGAAGTAATCTCGCGTGCCCCGGGGCGCGGCGCAGCGTGAAACGGTGCGCCGCTGAGCCGGGCCCACGCCTCTTGCCGGGTCCCGGCTCAGCGCAGCGGCGCTACGGCGCGCTGCAGCGCGTCCCGGACACGAGAGTCCAACCCCGGCGATGGCGAAACCGCCTTGACTTCGGCCACATCTCCGCAGAAAGAGCCGGGGCTTCACGATTGATTTGGCTTGCGGCTCACGAGCACACAAGCCAAGCCATTGAAGAAGCTGCAGTTCTTTTCGCGACCGCAACCTCGCTTCGCTTCTCCAGCCCCGTCCGCCTATATTGAGTTGATGCCAGACCAGATGCGCAGCTATCTCGACTTCGAAAAGCCCGTCGCCGAGCTCGACTCCAAGGTCGACGAGTTGCGCACGCTCGCAGCTTCCGGCACCGACATCGCCGAGGAGATCGGGCGGATCGAGGACAAGGCTTCGCAAGCGCTGGCCGACCTCTATGCGAACCTGACGCCGTGGCAGAAGACGCTGGTGGCGCGGCACCCGCAGCGGCCGCATTTCAACGACTTCATCAAGGGCCTGATCACCGAGTTCACGCCGCTGGCCGGCGACCGCAAATTCGGCGAGGACGAGGCGCTGGTCGCCGGCTTCGGCCGCTTCCGCGGCGAGCCGATCTGCGTGATGGGCCAGGAAAAAGGCGATTCCACCGAGAGCCGCATCCGGCACAATTTCGGCATGGCGCGGCCCGAAGGCTATCGCAAATGCGTGCGGCTGATGGAGATGGCCGAGCGGTTCGGTCTGCCGGTGCTGTCGCTCGCCGATTCCGCCGGCGCCTATCCCGGCATCGGCGCCGAAGAGCGGGGACAAGCCGAGGCGATCGCGCGCTCGACGGATGCCTGCCTGGCGCTGACCGTGCCGAACGTCGCCATCATCACCGGCGAGGGCATGTCGGGCGGCGCCATCGCCATCACCACCGCCAACAAGGTGTTGATGCTGGAGCACGCGATCTACAGTGTGATCTCGCCGGAAGCCGCCTCCTCGATCCTGTGGCGCGACGGCACCAAGGCGCAGGAAGCCGCCAACAACATGAAGATCACCGCCCAGGACATGCTCCGCTTCGGCGTGATCGACAGCATTTTGAAGGAGCCGGTCGGCGGCGCCCACCGCGATCCCGCCGCCATGATCGCCACCACCGGCGATGCCATCGCCAAGGCTTTCGACGAGCTCCGGGGCCTCGACGGCGACGCCATCCGCAAGCAGCGGCGGCAGAAATTCCTCGATATCGGCCGGAAACTGGGCTGATTCGGCCCGAACAAGCGCACCGCTGAAGGAGCGCTGCGCTGCATCGGGGCGCGAGACCCCTTGGTGGCCCGCTGGTAACCCCGCGTTAACCCTTTTTTTGCCCAAATCGGCGATCTCTGTTCCAATCCGGCCGAAAGGCCCAAGTAAGGCCCAAAGTCGCGTCCATTTAGTCTTCGTTGACCATGCCACTGGGCCAACGGGCTCGTGATCCCCGCTCGGGTTGCGACCACATGACCCAGAGGTTAGAATTTTAATCAATGGCTTCAGGGCATAAGCGCTGGGGCGTGGTCTGAAAAGCCCGTCACGACGGGTCTGGTTCGCCGGTCAGATCATGCTCCAAACGATTGGGGTCGCGCTTTCTGCCCGGCACGGTGTGGGGTCCATCTTGATTTCTCGTTCGCTTGCTCGGGCGCTCTTGGCTTCGGTTGCGCTGATGACGGCCGGCGTTCTGCTGACCGGCTGCGACACCGACCAGGTCTCGCTCGCGACCAACGCCAAGGCCAACCAGCCGGTGCCGCCAAAGCTGCTCGCCGCGATGACCGAGAAGGACATGGATCTGCAATCGCCGATCCTGGTCCGCCTGTTCAAGCAGGAGGCCGAGCTCGAAGTCTGGAAGCAGACCCGAAGCGGCCAGTTCGCGCTGCTCAAGACCTATCCGATCTGCCGCTGGTCGGGCGATCTCGGCCCCAAGGTGCGCGAAGGCGACCGCCAGGCGCCGGAAGGATTCTACTCGATCAATCCGAGCCAGATGAATCCGCAATCGGCCTATTACCTGTCCTTCAATACCGGTTACCCGAACGCGTTCGACAAGGCGCTCGGGCGCACCGGCTCGCAGCTGATGGTGCATGGCGATTGTTCTTCGCGCGGCTGTTACGCCATGACCGACGAGCAGATCGCCGAGATCTATTCGCTAGGGCGCGAATCCTTTTTCGGCGGCCAGAAGGCGTTCCAGCTCCAGGCCTATCCCTTCAAGATGACGCCGGTGAACATGGCCAAGCACCGGAACAATCCGAACATGCCGTTCTGGAAGATGATCAAGGAGGGCTATGATCATTTCGAGGTGACGCGGCAGGAGCCGAAGGTCGATTTCTGCGAGAAGAAGTACGTATTCGATGCAGCCAAGCCGGCGGACGCCAAGCGCGACCCGGTGTTCGACGCCTCGGCAAAATGCCCGGCCTATGTGATCCCCGAAGACATCGCTCGCGCCGTGCGTGAGAAGCAGGCGAAGGACGAGGCCGAATACGCAAAGCTCGTCGCCAAGGGTACGCCGGTGGCACGGATGAACACCGGCATTGACGGCGGCATGAACAAGATTTTCGCGGCGAAGATTCCGGAAGGCTCGACCGGCCTGTCGGAGGGCGCCGAAGGCACCACGCTCCAGATGCTGGCCATGGCCAAGGCGCCCGGCACGATTCCGGGCCACGTCAACCCGCCCAAGCCGAACCTCGATGCGGCCGCGTCCGCGCCTGCGCCGCAGGACGAGCCGCTCACAGCTAGCAGCGCGCCCGCGACCAGCACCCGCGTCGCCTCGGCCGCTCCGAGCGAGAAATCACAAGAAAAGTCACAAGGCGGCTTCTTCTCCAACCTCGGCCGCAAGATGGGCCTGGGTACCGCCGACACCACGGCGACCACGCCTGCGCCGCAAGCCACGGCGTCCGTGGCGCCGACCACGACGACCCCGCCCACGGCCGCGTCGAGGCTGAAGGCCGCAGTGACCCGCTTCGTGCCGGGGCATGACAAGTCCAAGGATGCGGCGAAGGAAGCGCCGAAGGCAATCGTAGCCGCCAAGCCGGCCAAGCAGCCCGATACCCGCCTCGCCGCAACCCGCCCGGCGTTGAAGCCGTCAGTGTCGGATGGGGCGGCTGACAGCGGACAGATGGCCGGCGCCGCGCCGGTGGTGCAGTCGAGCTCGTTCGACAGCCGCTTTGGGGCGGTGAAGTAGGGCGGCGCTTCGCGCAATCCAAGGTCCATCCCAGACCAATGCTGTCATTCGCCGCGAAGGGTGAGAGCGCCACGCTCCGGCGAGAGCCTACGGAGCCAGATACCGCATCAGCTCCGGATTGCCCCTCACCTCCGCCGCCTCGCCTTGCAGCGCGACCCTGCCGCGATCCAGCACGTAAGCGTAGTCGGCGACGCGCAGCGCCAAGTCGAGGTGCTGCTCGACGATAATGACGGCGATTGTCTTCGCGAGTTCGATCAGGCGCTCGGTGATCTCCTCGATCACGCCGATCCAGACGCCCTCGGTCGGCTCGTCGAGCAGCAACAGCTTGGGATCGCCCAGCATGGCACGGCCGATCGCAAGCATCTTGCGTTCACCGCCAGAGAGCGTGCCGGCGGGCTGGTCGAGGCGCTGGCCAAGTTTCGGGAAGATGGTCAGCACGCGGTCGACCGCACTGGCGTCCTTGTTCGCGAGCGAGCCGACGGCGAGATTGTCCCGCACCGACAGGCGCGCGAACACCGAATGCTCCTGCGGGACATAGCCGATGCCGGCGCGCACGCGCTCCTGGGTGGCGCGGCGGCTGATGTCGCGGCCGTCGAAGGCGACCTCGCCCTTCCAGGCCGGCAGCTCGCCGACGATGGTCTTCATCAGCGTGGTCTTGCCAGCGCCGTTGCGGCCGAGCACGGCGACGCCGCCGCGCCAGGGGATGCCGAGGCTGACGCCGAACAGCACCTGGCTGCGGCCATAGCCAGCATCGAGATGCTTGATGTCCAAAAATTCAGGCACGGCGCAGATAAATCTCCTGGACGGCTTTGTTGGCCTGGATCTCGGACACCGTGCCTGATGCCAGCACCCTGCCCTGGTCGAGCACGGTGAGGCGATCGCAGATGTCGCGGATGAAATCGAGGTCGTGCTCGACGATGACGAGCGAGCAATGCTGCTTGATCGGCTCGAGCAGTTCGCCGGTGACGCGGCGCTCCTCGAGGCTCATGCCGCCGGTTGGCTCGTCCAGCAGCAGGAGTTTTGGCTTGCCCGCCAGCGCCATCGCGATCTCCAGCCATTGCTGCTGGCCATGCGACAGCGCGGCGGCCGCATCGAAGGCGCGGTTCGCCAGACGAAACTGCGTCAGCATGGTCATGACCTGGTCGTGCAGCAGCCTGCGCGTGCGCGAGAATACGAGATCGAACAACGAAGACTGCGCCTGCAGCGCAAGCAGGATGTTGTCGTACAGGGTCAGCGACGGCAGCACGGACGTGATCTGGAATTTCAGGCTCATGCCGGCGCGGGCGCGCTCGGTCGGCGTGAGAGCGGTGATGTCAGTGTTGACGAAGCTCACCTTGCCCTGCGTCGGCACTTCGGCCCCGGCGACGCACTTCATCAGCGTGCTCTTGCCGGAGCCGTTCGGTCCTATCAGCCCGTGAAACTCGTTTTCGCCGACGCTGAGCGCCGCGCCATCGAGCGCGGTGAGCTTGCCAAAGACTTTGCTGATGCCGGAGGCTTCAAGGAGCGGCATTGCGCTTCTCCTTGGGTTTGGCACCGAAGCTGCCGACGCGTTCACGCTCGCCGAGGACAAAGCTGATCAAGCCGAGCGGCCGGAACAGGATCACGAGCAGCAGCAACAAGCCCAGAATGATTGGCCAGATGTCGCGGTAATTGTCCGACAGCCAGAAGCTGACGCCTTCGACGATGACGGCGCCGATGACGGCGCCGATCAGCGTGCCGGAGCCGCCGAACAGCACGTAGAGCACCACCTGGGTCGAGACCACGACACCGACCATGTTGGGCCAGACGAAGCCTTCATGGAAGGCATAGAGGCTGCCGGCCAGCCCGGCGATGGCGCCGCCGATGGTGAAGACGATGGCTTTGAGATGCTGCGCCTTGTAGCCGAAGAAGGCGATGCGTTGCTCGTTCTCGCGCAGGCCTGCCAGCGCAAGGCCAAACTGCGAGCGCACCAGGAAGCGGCAGAGCAGGTAGACCACGACGAGGATGCCGAGCACGAGATAATAGAAGGCCGGCCCTTCCGAGAGTTCGTATGAACCAAGCGACATTGGCGCGATCGAGGGGATGCCGTTCTGACCGCCGAGATAGTACCAGCCGCGCGCCAGGCGGTCGGCCGCGTAGGAGCCCGTCAGCGTGCCCAGCGACACGAAGATCACGCTGGAGGGATGCCGCCCCAGCAACAGAAAGCCGCCGAGCAGCAGCGCGAAGGTCAGGCCGATCAGCGTGCCCGCCGGCAGCACCAGAAACATGTTGGTGATATCGAGGTCGCGCGCGAGCAGCGCGACGCCATAGCCGGCCGATCCGAAGAACAGGGCCTGACCGAAGCTCATGATCCCGGCATAACCCCAGACGAGGTCGAACGACAGCGCGAACAGCGCGAGGATGATCACGCGCGTCGCGAACACGGTGAGGTAGTCCTGGAGCACCAGCGGCGCGAGCAGTGCCGCGACCAGCACGACGCCCTCCACGATCGGCAGGACTTTTCGTCCTGCCCCGGTTTGTTTCCTGGCCCGTCCCGCTGCCACGCGTTCAGCCATCGCGTCGTCCGCTTCGTCGCCGGCGATGGCCTCTCTTACCCCGCTCATCGGCTTCCCATTCCGCCTCAGCATTCCTTGGGATCGACAAGCCCGTCGCTACGAGCAACGATCTCATAATTGCCGCTCTTGGCCACCGCGGTATACATCTTCATCTTGCAGTGCCGCTTGCCCGGCACCATCTCGGCAGGTCCGCCGGGGCCTTCAGCGATCTTGGCATGGTCGAGCGCGCCGGCGACGGACTCGCGGTCGACCTTGCCGGCCTCCTTGACCGCTGCTTCCCACAGCTTCAGGCCGCGATAGGTGCCGGTGGCGGCGCTGCCGGCGGCGAACAGGAAGTTGCCCGGGAAATCCTTCTCGTAGGCCGCCTGGATCTTTGCGTCGAAGGGGCTCTCCTTGGTCAACACCTTGAAATAGTCGAGGCAGCTTGCGAGCCCCTCGATCTCGGCGGCCTGATTGATGTTAAGCGTGTTCTCATCATAGTAGACGCAGGCCAGGCGCCCGCCGTTTTTGAGGAATCCGGCTTCATAGAGCTGCTTGAAGAACGGCCCGACGCCAGGCGGAATGACAGTGTTGAAGACGACGTCGACCTTGTTGGAGATGATGCGGTTGACGGTCGCGGAGAAATCGACCTGGTCGAGCGGATAGTATTCCTCGAACACGACCTCGCCGCCGTTCGCCTCGATCACCTTGCGTGCATAGACGTTGAGCGTGTGCGGCCAGACATAATTGGCGCTCGGCAGCGCGAACTTCTTGCCGCCGTTCTTGATCAGCCAGGGGATGAACTCGTCACATTGCTGCGCCGGCGTCGGCCCGGTGCAGAACAGGTAGGGCGTGCATTCCTTGCCTTCATAGAGCTGCGGATAGATGTAGAGCGTCTTGCCGCGTGCCACGATCGGATCCTTGATCGCGTTGCGCATCGAGGAGGTGATGCCGCCCAAGACCATGTCGACCTTGTCGCGCTGGATCAGCTTGCGGACGTTGCCGACGGCGACGGATTCGTTGGAAGCGGTGTCCTCGATATAGAGCTCGAGCGGCCGGCCGAGCAGGCCGCCGGCGGCATTGATCTCCTTGATCACCATCTTGGCGACATTGGCATCGGCATTGCCGGCATAGGCGATCGGGCCCGTGAGGTCGGTGGCGATGCCGACCTTGATCGGGGCTTCGGCCGCATTGGCCCAGGGAGCCGGAATCACCCAGCTGCCGACGCCGGTTGCGACCGCACCGGAGGCAAAAGCAAAATTGGAGAGAAAGCGGCGCCGTGAGAGCTGAGTGCGATCGAACATGTGACTAAACCCCTTTTCCTGCGATGAGGCCCTGCGGACGGAATTTGATGAAGACAATGGCGAGCACGAAGACCAGCACGTCGGCGACGACGGGCGCCATCACCCACGGCAGCGCCGCGCTGAGCGTGCCGATGACGCCCGCGCCTGCGACCGGTCCGATGAAGGAGCCGACGCCGCCGACCATGACCGCGACAAAACCCTGGATCAGAAAGCGCAGGCCGAGATCGGCAAACAGGCTGAACACCGGCACGATCAGCGCACCGGCAAGGCCGGCAAGCGCTGCGCCGAACGCAAACGTGGCGCCGTAGATCAGCGGCGTGGAAATGCCCGACGCGCGTGCCAGCGACGGATTCTCCAGCGTGGCCCGCACGCGCAGGCCAAAGCTCGTGCGCGACAGCAGCAGATAGCAACCGCCCATCACCAGGAGCGTGATCACGATGATGGTGAAACGCCAGGCCGAGATGTGCATGGCGCCAATGTCGAGCGAGCCGCCGATCGGCTCCGGCACGGTGAGGTAGAAGCCGCCGATCAGTCCGCGCACGGATTCCCGGATGATGAGACCGAGCGCATAGGTGCCGAGCATGGCGACGATGGGCGCGGCATAGAAGCGGCGGATGATCAGCGCCTCCAGCACGAAGCCGAGCGCGCCGACCACGAAAGGCGCCGCAGCCATGCCGGCCCAGATCGGCAGCCCCTTGGCGTAGGCGAGATAGGTGATGTAAGCCCCGAGCAGGACGAACTCGCCTTGCGCGAAGTTGAAGATGCCCATCATGCTGGCGATGATCCCGAGCCCCAGCACGATAAGGACGATGATCGCGCCAAAGCTCAGGATCTCGAACGCCGCGACGAACGCGTTAGCCATGCGTTGCGTTTCCGTTCGCCTGCATCGAAGCCTCGCTCACATTTTTTTCCAGTCGCCGATCTGCTCGAAGGCATGGGCGGCGCGGTAGATCGTGGATTCCTCGAACATGCGGCCGACCAGCATCAGGCCGACGGGCAGGCCGTCGACCATGCCGCAGGGCAGCGACATCGCGGGATGATGGGTGATGTCGAAGGGCGCGGTGTTGGAGATCATCTCGAGCGCGCGGGCTACGTATTCCTCGCGGCTGGCATTGGGCTCCGGCAGCTTGGTCGCCTTCATCGGCGTGGTTGGCATCAACAGCAGATCGTAGTCGCTGAAGGCCTTGTCATAGGCCGCGGTGAGCCGGCGGGAGATGTTGAGCGCCTTGCCGTAGAAGCGTGGGCCGAAATTGTTGTTGATGTAGGTGCCGAGCATCATGAACAACTTCGTGGTCTCGGACAGCGAGTCGGCCTGCCGGCGCCAGCCGCGGTGAAAATCCATCAGGGAGGTCGAATAGAGATCGCCGCGGCTGAGGCCGTAGCCGTCGCCGAACATCATGGTCTGGGTCAGGCCTTCGGTGCCGATCGGGGTCCAGATCGCGCCGCCCAGGAGGTGCATCGGGATCGATACCGTCTCGACGCTGGCTCCAAGATCCTTGAAGCGTTTTGCCGCCTCGCGCACGCTTTCATTGACCGCCGCCTCTGCGGCCGGCTGCTCAAAGCCTTCCTTGACGATGCCGATCTTCATCCCTTTGACGCCCTGGCCGAGCGCCTTGGTGTATTCCTCGACCTTCGGCGCCTTGATGCGCGGATCGTAGCCGTCGTCGCCGGCGAGCACTTCGAGCAGCAGCGCGTTGTCGGCGACCGTCGCAGTCATCGGCCCGGTATGATCGATGTAGATCTCGATCGGCATGATCCCGGTATAGGGCACGAGGCCCCAGGTCGGCTTCATGCCGTAGATGCCGCAGAACGAGGACGGCATGCGGATCGAGCCGCCCTGATCGCCGCCGATCGCCATGTCGACCTCGCCGAGCGCAACCACGACGCCAGAGCCTGACGACGAGCCGCCGGCCGAGTAGCCCATCTTGTGCGGATTATGCACTGGCCCGTACGAGCCGGTGTGGCTGCCGCCAGACAGGCAGAAGTGCTCGCAATGCACCTTGCCCTTGATCTCGGCGCCGGTATCCAGCATGCGCGTGACGATCGTGGCGTCGAAATCGGGCACATAGCCTTCCAGCGTGGACGACCCGTTGGTCATGGGAACGCCGGCCAGCATGATGTTGTCCTTCAGCGCGACGGTCTTGCCCTTGAGCTTGCCGCTGGCGGCGCCCTTTACGGTCGACTTGCGATACCAGGCATTGCGCGGGTTCTCTTCGGCCGAGGGCCGGTAGCCCGGCGTGCGCGGGTATTTCACCTCCGGCACCTCGTCCGGCATCGCGGCGACGAGATTGTAGGCTTCGATCGAGCCCTGCATCAGGCCGCGGAACGAGGCGACGTCGTCGTCGGTCAGCGAAAGGCCGCACTGCTCGGCGACGCTGCGAAGTTGGGCTGGCGTGGGAAGAACAACTGTCACGGCGCTCTCCTCAAAGGCTTCTTGATCCCTGGCGTGGACGGAAGCCGCCTGGTCCCGCGCCTGCACAGCGCGGGACCAAATCGGCATCGCGTCGATATTACAGACAGAAATATTTTCCTTTTCAAGTATTATTTCGAAAATCCGCCAGCACCCTCGACAATCTCGTTTTAGACCGGCTTGATCAGCTTGAAATCGAGACCGTCAGCCTCGGCGAGATACATCTGCATCCGGGCGTGACCGTTGCGAACGGTGACCGGCCCGCGCGCGCCGCCATAAACGATGTTGCGCCCCGCCGCGAGCATCGGAGCCATGGACAACGAACCTGCCTTGTTCGCGACGGCTTCGAGGAAACGCAGGCCTTCGTAACTGGACTGGCCGAGCGAGCCGATCGGCGGAGCGTTTGGTCCGAACATCGCGCGATAGCGGATCTGGAAGTCGTCGTTGCTCCGCGAGCCGATGCCCGGGAAATAGCCGGAGGCGCAGAACATGTTCTCGCTGTTGTCGGCGCCGATGCCGAGCAGGACCGTCTCGTCCATCGCGCCGGCCAGCCGCAGCGTCGTCGCGGCAAGCCCGCATTCGCCGAAGGCACGGTTGAAGGTGATGCTGTCGGTGCCGATCAGCGAGATCAGCACGACATCCGGCCTCGCGGCGCGGATGCGCGCCAGATGAGGCTGGTGATTATCCTCGCCGAGGGGAACGAACTCCTCGCCGACGACAAGGCCGCCGGTTTCGTTGATGTAATTCTTCACGGCGCGATGCGACTGCCAGGGCCAGACATAGTCGCTGCCGATCAGGTACCAGCGCGACGCGTTCTTGACCTCGGCGAGCCAGTGGATCGAGGGCCGGCTCTGCCAGCGCGGCGTCTCACCGATCGCCATCACGCCCGGCGTGCACTCACCGCCTTCATAGACCGGCGTATAGATGTAGGGGATGCGATGACGCGTGGTGACGTCGCGCAAGCCGACACGGACCGCGCTGGTGTGCAGCCCGACGATGAGGTCGACCTCGTCGAACGCGATCGCCTGCTCGGCGCGGTTCAGCACCTCGTCGAGCGGTCCGCCAGCGTCGTAAATGGAAAGCTCGATTTCGCGCCCGAGGATGCCGCCGCGCTTGTTGATCTCGGCAACCGCGAGCTTGGCGCTGTTGGTCGCACAGGGGCCCCAGACTCCAGGCGAGCCGGTGCAGCAGATGAAGCCGCCGATCCGCAGCTTGTTCGCGCGGCGCCGCTTGAAGAAGGCGTGATCCCTGGGCGACAAGACACCATCAGCCGCCGATGACGACAGATTCCTGAACAGCAAGGACGGCGGCAACGCCGGGCCGCCGTGAGCCGGGAAGTTCACCGTCGCGCGCACGCCAACTCCTGTCTGGGACCAGACTTGAAAGCACATTGAGCAGGCGGCCGCGGCTTCCGCCCTTTTGTTGGGCAATGATCCTATTTTGAAAATATTGAATATTCAACAATTGAAGTGCATATAGATGCGGCATTGATTGCAAGACATTCACTCATTTGGGTCAAGACGAAGTCTTAGCCGTGGCAAAATCCTCGAAAGAAAACTCACCGATCACCGATCACCTCGCCTATCTGCTCGCGCAAGCCAACCGGGAGATCAACCGCCAGCTCGAGCTGCGGTTGAGCAAGGAGGGCGTGCCGGTCGAGCAATGGCGCATCCTGAAAGTGCTGTCGGATGGCAACGGCCATTCGATGGGCGAACTCGCCGATGCCGTGCTGCTCAACCATCCGACATTGACCAAGATGATCGACCGCATGGTCTCGGACACGTTGGTCTACCGCGTGCAGGATCCGAACGACCGCCGCAAGGTGCTGATGTTCATCTCCGACCGCGGCAAGGTGCTGAGCAAGAAGCTCAACTCGCTTGCGGTGGACCAGGAGGAGCACATCCTGGAGAGCTACGGCGACAAATCGACGAGTGAGCTCAAGCGGCTGCTGGAGAGCTTGATCGACAGCTCGAATTGAGGGCTGATTAAGTTCGGCTTCTTAAAGCACGTCGTCCTTGACAAGCGAAGTTCTTGGCAACGCGCAGCGTTGTCCGGGGCGGAGGGCCGATCCAGGGCCCATTACCACCGCATTTACTTGGCGAAGACTGGCGGTTGCCTGCGTCGCGCCGCGACTTCCCCTGGGTAATTGGCTTCGCCAGGACGACGGTGGGGTGAGAGCTGGGCGCGTCACGCTCAACTGTCATCGCCCGCCTTGTGCGCACTTGCGCACTGCAACAGGCGATCCAGTATTCCGGAGACGGTCGCGATTGAGCCGAGAAGCCGCGGCGTAATGGATCGCCCGATCAGTCGGGCGACGACAGTCGAGAATGAGGCGCCGGTGTTGCGCCCCACTAATACATTCAAGCCTTACGCGTACCTGCCGTGGCAGTGCTTGTACTTCTTGCCCGAGCCGCACGGGCAGTCCTCGTTGCGGCCGATCTTGCCCCAGCTTGCCGGATTCTTGGGATCGCGAAGGGCGGCATCAGTGGCCTGCGCTCCCAGCGAGACGCTGGCGATCGCCATTTCGTCTTCGCCGGTGTTCGGGTCGAACTTGTGCGCCTCCATCGGCGGCAGCAGCGGGGCTTCCTGCTCCGGCGGGACGATCTCGACGCGCATCAGCTGCGCGGTGACGGCCTCGCGCAAATGTGCGCTCATCTCCTGGAAGAGATTGAAGGCCTCAGTCTTGTACTCCTGCAAGGGATCGCGCTGGCCGTAACCGCGCAGACCGATGACCTGGCGCAGATGGTCGAGCATGATCAGGTGCTCGCGCCAGAGATGGTCGAGCGTCTGCAACAGAATGGTCTTTTCGACGTAACGCATCACGTCGGGCCCCCATTGCGCGACCTTGGCCGCCATGTGCTCGTCGGCTTTGGTCTCAATGCGGGTCAGCAACTCCTCGTCGGCGATTCCCTCTTCCTTGGCCCATTCGTCGACCGGCAGGTCGAGATCGAGCACGCGCTTCAGCTCGTCCTTCAGGCCCGCCACGTCCCACTGCTCGGCATAGGCATGCTCGGGCACGTGCTTGGCGACGAGATCGTCGATGAAAGCGTGGCGCATGTCGGTGACGGTTTCGACAACGCTCTCGTCCTTCATCAGCTCGACGCGCTGATCGAAGATCACCTTGCGCTGGTCATTCTGGACGTTGTCGAACTTGAGCAGGTTCTTGCGGATGTCGAAGTTGCGCGCCTCGACCTTCTGCTGCGCCTTCTCCAACGCCTTGTTGATCCAGGGATGGATGATGGCCTCGCCCTCTTGCAAGCCGAGACGCTGGAGCATGCTGTCGAGACGGTCCGAGCCGAAGATGCGCATCAGATCGTCTTCGAGCGACAGGAAGAATTTCGAGCGGCCGGGGTCACCCTGACGACCGGAACGGCCGCGGAGCTGGTTGTCAATGCGGCGGGATTCGTGCCGCTCCGAGCCGATGATATAAAGGCCGCCCGGCTTCTTCACGGTCTTGGCCGGCTTGCTCCCCTTCGCCGGCTCGATCTCGATGGTCTCCTCGGCCTTCAGCACGAGATCGCGGAAGTGCGCGATGTCGGCCTTGATCTGATCGATCTTCTTGGCTTTCTCGGCCTCGTCCTCGATGCCTGCGGTCTCCTGCTGGATGCGCATCTCGAGCGAGCCGCCGAGCTTGATGTCGGTGCCGCGGCCGGCCATGTTGGTCGCGATGGTGATCGCACCGGGCACACCCGCTTCGGCGACGATATAGGCTTCCTGCTCGTGGAAGCGCGCGTTCAGCACCGCGAACAGCTTTGCCGGCTTGCCGGCGCGGGCCGCAGCATAGAGCTTGTCGAGCGCGTTCTCCTTGCCGAAATCGATCTGCTTGTAGCCGTTCTTCTTGAGGAATTCGGCGAGCACTTCCGACTTTTCGATCGAGGCGGTGCCGACGAGCACCGGCTGGAGCCGCGAATTGGCACGCTCGATCTCGGCGAGGATCGCGCCGTATTTTTCCTGCTGGGTGCGGTAGACCTCGTCGTCCTCGTCGAGGCGCGCGACCGGCAGGTTGGTCGGGATCTCCACGACCTCGAGCTTGTAGATGTCGAACAATTCGTCCGCTTCGGTCGCGGCCGTGCCGGTCATGCCCGCGAGCTTCTCGTACATGCGGAAATAGTTCTGGAAGGTGATCGAGGCCAGCGTCTGGTTCTCAGGCTGGACCTGGACGTGCTCCTTGGCCTCCAACGCCTGATGCAGGCCTTCCGAATAGCGGCGGCCCGGCATCATGCGGCCGGTGAACTCGTCGATGATGACGACCTCGTTGTCGCGGACGATGTAGTCCTTGTCGCGCGTGAACAGCGTATGGGCGCGCAGCGCCTGGTTGATGTGGTGCACGACCGAGACGTTCTCGACGTCGTAGAGCGACTCGCCCTTGAGCTGGCCGGCGTCGCGCAGCAAGGTCTCGATCTTCTCCATGCCGGCTTCGGTGAGCGTCACTGTGCGCTGCTTCTCGTCGACGTCGTAATCGGTCTTGTCGAGCTTGGGCAGGAACGAATCGATGGTGTTGTAGAAGTCGGAGCGGTCGTCGAGCGGGCCGGAGATGATCAGCGGCGTGCGCGCTTCGTCGATCAGGATGGAGTCGACCTCGTCGACGATGGCGAAGAAGTGCGGCCGCTGGACCATGTCCTCGAGCCGGTACTTCATGTTGTCGCGCAGATAATCGAAGCCATATTCGTTGTTGGTGCCATAGGTGATGTCGCAGGCATAGGCCGCCTTGCGTTCGGCATCGTCGAGGCCGTGCACGATCACGCCGGTGGTCATGCCGAGGAAGCCGTAGATCTGACCCATCCAGCCGGAGTCGCGGCGGGCGAGATAATCGTTGACGGTGACGACGTGGACGCCCTTGCCGGCGAGCGCGTTGAGGTAGACCGCGAGCGTCGCCACCAGCGTCTTGCCTTCGCCGGTCTTCATCTCGGCGATGTCGCCCTCGTGCAGCACCATGCCGCCGATTAGCTGGACGTCGAAATGGCGCTGGCCGAGCGTACGCTTGGCCGCCTCGCGTACTGTGGCGAAGGCGGGCACCAGGAGGTCGTCGAGCGTCTTGCCCTCGGCGAGCTGCTTCTTGAACTCGGCGGTGCGGGCCTTGAGCGCTTCGTCAGAAAGTTTCGAGACTTCGGGCTCCAGCGCGTTGATCGCGTTGACGCGGGACTGATATCCCTTCACCCGCCGGTCGTTGGCGGAGCCGAAAAACTTGCGGGCGAGCGCGCCGATCATGCCTAGTTCCTGTGTTCGCGATTTAACCGCGTTGCAGCCAAGAAGTTGTCACCCGCCTGCCTATCAACTCACCGTGACGCCGATGGCGCCTTCAGCCCGGACTGCGGGGTGGTCCGCCATATGGGTGGGAATTGAGCAAGTCTGGGTTCAACGGCCAAAAACGCAGCAAAATAAACGCTATCGCCATGGACGCGACCGGCCAGAGATATGGCCGGCCCCTAGCCTTGTCAACGGCGGCCGCATTGCGGCTAATTCATCATTTTGACAGACTTTTCGCGTTGCCAAGCCCCCCTGAATTGGGCGAGTGTCCGCCCCGCTCGAGCAGCCCCCCTGCTTCAACATAAGGATTTTCCATGACCACCTCGTTCCCGGTAACCACCGGCCAGCGTTTCCGCCATGCGTCCGCCCTGGCCGGCTGCCTCGCTTTGGCGCTGTCCCTGGCGTGCGCCGGGCCGCTCCGCGCCGCCGACGATCCGGTGCTGGCGAAGGTCAATGGCGCGGAAATCAAGAAGAGCGACGTCGCCATGGCCGAGGAAGAACTCGGACCCAGCCTGGCCCAGATGGACCCGGCGACCAAGGACGAGAACGTCCTGTCCTTCCTGATCGACATGAAGATCGTCAGCAAGGCTGCCGAAGACAAGAAGGTCGCCGACAGCGAGGAGTTCAAGAAGCGCCTGGCATTCGCCCGCAACCGCCTCCTGATGGACAGCCTGCTCGCGGGCGAGGGCAAGGCCGCCACCACCCCCGACGCCATGAAGAAGGTCTATGACGAGGCCTCCAAGCAGATCACCGGTGAGCAGGAGGTGCGCGCCCGCCACATCCTGGTCGAAACCGAGGACGAGGCCAAGGCGGTGAAGGCCGAGCTCGACAAGGGCGCTGATTTCGCCGAGCTTGCCAAGAAGAAATCCAAGGACCCGGGCTCTGCCGACGGCGGCGACCTCGGCTTCTTCACCAAGGAGCAGATGGTGCCGGAATTCTCGGCCGTCGCCTTCGCGCTCGAGCCGGGCAAGATCTCCGACCCC
The DNA here is from genome assembly GCF_023073875.1 of Bradyrhizobium sp. 154. NCBI lineage: Bacteria > Pseudomonadati > Pseudomonadota > Alphaproteobacteria > Hyphomicrobiales > Nitrobacteraceae > Bradyrhizobium > Bradyrhizobium sp. 154. Next base: position 49,405 of record NZ_JADPKG010000058.1, on the reverse strand, counting down.
GTGAAGTCGCAGTTCGGCTGGCACATCATCAAGGTCGAGGAAAAGCGCAACCGCAAGGCGCCGGACTTCGAGCAGGTGAAAACCCAGATCGAGAACTACGTCACCCGCAAGGCCCAGGCCGATTACGTCGCCAAGCTGCGTGCCGAGGCCAAGGTCGAGCGGCTGGACCAGCCGGCAGCGGACGCCGCCAAGTCGGACGCCAAGCCGTCTGACAGCAAGATGGCGCCGCCGGCGAAGAAGTAAGAATTTGCTGTCACTTCGCTGACGCCAAGAGTATCTAAGCATCGCAATGGCCGGGCATCGCCCGGCCATCTGCATGTCAGACCCCACCAAGGCGCCCCCCGCGATGTCTTCGACCGTCTCCCCGCTCGCCCCAAAAACCGTTCCCGACATGCCCGTGATCGCAGGCGTCCGTCTTGCGACCGCCGAGGCCGGCATCCGCTACAAGAACCGCACCGACGTGCTGCTGGCGGTGATGGACAAGGGCACGGCCGTGGCCGGAGTCTTCACCAGGTCGAAATGCCCCTCCGCGCCGGTCGAATGGTGCCGCGCCAAATTGAAGGGCGGCAAGGCTCGCGCTCTGGTCGTCAACTCCGGCAACGCCAATGCCTTCACCGGCAAAACCGGCCGCGCCTCCACCGCGCTGACCGCGAAGATCGCGGCGAAGGCCGTTGGGTGTAGCGAGAGCGAGATTTTTCTCGCCTCGACCGGCGTGATCGGCGAGCCACTGGACGCGACCAAGTTCGATGGCGTGCTCGGCCGCCTCGCCGAGACCGCCGAGCCGGACGATTATCTCGCCGCGGCCAAGGCGATCATGACCACCGACACCTTCCCGAAGGTCGCGACCGCGACCGTCAAGCTCGGCAAGGCCAAGGTCACCATCAACGGCATGGCCAAGGGCGCCGGCATGATCGCTCCCGACATGGCGACCATGCTGTCCTTCATCTTCACGGACGCGCCGATCGCGCCCGCCGCGCTGCAAGCCCTGCTCAAGAGCGGCGTCGAGGACACCTTCAATGCAGTGACGATCGACGGCGACACCTCGACCTCGGACACGCTGCTCGCCTTCGCGACCGGCGCCGCCGCGAAACATGGTGCGCCGAAGATCGACCGGGCCAGCGATCCCAGGCTGAAGGCCTTCGTCAAGGCATTCAACCAGGTGCTCGCCAATCTGTCCGAGCAGGTGGCCCGCGACGGCGAAGGCGCACGCAAGCTGGTCGAGATCACCGTCGAGGGCGCCAAGACCAAGGCCTCGGCGCGCAAGATCGCGATGTCGATCGCCAACTCACCGCTGGTCAAGACCGCGATCGCCGGCGAGGACGCCAACTGGGGCCGCGTGGTGATGGCGGTCGGCAAGGCCGGCGAGCCGGCCGATCGCGACAAGCTCTCGATCTCCTTCAACGGCATTCGCGTCGCCAAGAGCGGCGCGCGCGATCCGTCCTATGACGAAGCGCAGGTCTCGGAGGCGATGAAGGCACCGGAGATCGCGATCAAGGTCTCGCTCGGCCTTGGCAAGGGCCGCGACCGCGTCATGACCTGCGACCTCACCAAGGAATATGTCGCGATCAACGGCGACTACAGGTCCTGAATCTTCCGTCATTGAGGTGCGAGGCGCGCAGCGCGCAGCGATGCACGCCTTCCCTCGACGGATGAACGGCCGCGCTACCGCCGCACGGGGAGAACTGGGCCGCCGTTCCCCTGCGAGGGCCGCTGAAGAAGCGGCCGTCTCACGATGACGGCGATGGAGGTCTGCTTCATCTCACCCGGAGATCCGCGCGTCGGCGACCGCCTTCTTGAACAACGCATTCATCGCTTCGGAGATGCCTTGCGTCGGGCTGACCTCGAAATACAGGCCCGGCGAGGCGCAGCTCTGCATGTTCTGCGCGATCTCGCTGTTCGGCGACGGCCCATAGGGGCCAGCATTAAATGGATTGATCCATTTCATGTACCAGCTGTTGGTGGGCAGCGCGAGATACATCGTGTACAAGACCGCAACCTTGACCCCGCGATCCCTCATGGCCTTGCACAGCAACGGGTCGAGCGGCGACTGGCATCGTGTGCTGCCTGAGAGCGGCTTCAGGCAGGCGGTGTTGCTCTCGTCAGCGACCCCGTCGGATACGAAGAACAGATATTTGAGCGGGCTGGATGACGTGCCGGGGCCGGGTGAACTGATCTCCTTGTCGATCGCAGGAAATATCGCGGTGAATGCCGTGTCCTGATCGCCGTTCTCGTTCTGACCGTTCACCGACATCAAGTCGATCTTGCCGGCCGCCGACTTCGCGCTGGAGAGCGACGCCGACAGCGAGAACAGATTGCGCAGACCGAGCGTGCTTGCGGAGCCGCCGAAATCATAGATCGCCATCCTGAACTGGTTTGAATAGGTTTCGGTTGCGCTCGCCGTGTCCATCAGCGACTGCGTGGCACTCCGAAGCACGTCGATCCGGGTGGTCACGCCGAGCTTCCTGGCAAGGTCGTAATAATTGTTCTTGTCCTTGAGATCGTGGCAGGCGAACGCGCACTTGTCCGACGTGTTGTTGACCATCGTCTGCACGTCGCCGGGCGTCGCGCCGACGCCCATCGAAGGCGAGTTGTCGAGTAGCAGGTAGAAGTCGATATAGAGCGGCATGCTGGCCGTCGCGGTCGACGTGCCGCTCACGGTCAGCGCGGTCTTGCCGATCACGCCGAGAAACATGGTGTTCAGCTCGGCGCTGAATGAGACCGTGGACTTGACGGTCGAGCCGCTCTTGACCACCGTCGGCGTGATGTTCTTGAGCGTGTAGCCGGTCAGGTTGGCGCGGTTGGCATCAAAAATGTTCTGGGCATCGGTAACGCCGACGGAAATCGGGCCGTCCGAGGTCATCGTGCCCGCGGCGGCAAAGGCCGGCGAGGACTTGGCCACCGAGCCGACGCTGGCCGCATCGGCCGCGCCCTGAAGCTTGGAGCGGATCTGCGTCGCACGAGAGTAGTCGACCGCACAGCCGACCACCGTGATCAGCGGCACGCAGCAGAGTGCGAAGATCACCGCGATATTGCCGCGCCGGTCGTGGACGAATCGGCGGATGATGATGCCAATGGCAGCGCGCATGGAGCGGGACCCGGAATGGTTTCAGCGTTTCCACTCTAGGAACCGTCGATTAAATATGACTTATGGAGGCCGGAGAACGCGGCCCCACGCGGGGTTAACGAACCGTTGCGAGCGATCCTTCAGCAAACGACATGGGCATGGCCGATCTCAAACTCACACTGGTGGTGGCCTGCGCGCTGGTCGACGCCGACAAGCGCGTCCTGATCGCGCAACGCCCCGAGGGTAAGGCGCTGGCCGGCCTTTGGGAATTCCCGGGCGGCAAGCTCGAGCCCGGCGAGCGGCCCGAGCAGAGCCTGATTCGCGAGCTCCACGAGGAGCTCGGCATCACGGTCGCCGAGCCGTGCCTGGCCCCACTGACCTTTGCGAGCTACGGCTACGAGACCTTTCACCTGTTGATGCCGCTCTACATCTGCCGCCGCTGGGAGGGGCAGGTTACGGCGCGCGAAGGCCAGGCTCTGGCCTGGGTCCGCGCCAACAAACTGCGCGATTACCCGATGCCGCCCGCCGACATCCCGTTGATCCCGCATTTGATCGACTTGCTGATGTGAGCTCGGGGAGCCATCACGCTCTCAGCCTCATGCCTAGCTGTCTCAGGCATCCACGATCTTCGTGCCGAGCTGAATGACGTTGATGGCCGTGTCGAGCACGGCCATGACGGGAGAGACAGCCTATATTTCTCTCGCCTTCTTCACCGCCTCGGCGAGGCTCGCCTTGGCCGAGCCGGGCTTGAGCGGCTGCTGCTGGCTCGCATGCGGGGCCCAGCCGGAGAGCCAGATGATATCGAACGTCGCACGGACGCGGCCGTCGGCATCGGCGAAGCGTTCGGCATAGATCTCGGCCATCCGCAGCAGCGTCGTGCGACGGCTCGGCACGCGCCGACGCTCGATCAGCACATTGGCCGCACCCATGCGGCGAAGATCCTGCATCAAAGCAAACGCATTGCCATAGCGTGCCACCACACGGTCGACGTCGGTGACCGGCAGCGCAAAGCCCGCGCGCTGTAACAGCGCGCCGATGTCGCGCAAGTCCGCGAACGGCGCGACGCGCGGCGACACGCCGCCTTCGCATTCGGCTTCGGCGGCCGCAAACGCCTGACGCAGCTCGGTCAGGCTGTCGCCGCCGATCATGGCGGCGAGCAGCAACCCGTCCGGCCTCAGGGCGCGACGAATTTGCGCGAGCACACCCGGCAGGTCGTTGACGAATTGCAGCGCCAGCGCCGAGATGATGAGGTCGCGGCTCTCCGGTTCGAAGAGCAGCTTCTCCTCGCCGGCCGCACCCGACGCAATCCGCTCGGTCGAACGTAGGCACGACCGCAACGTCGTGAGACCCTCGCCGGGTGTCCATAGATCCACCGCCGCATGAAATTCCCGCGTCACCGCGGCCAACCGGTCGGACATATCCTCGGCCACGCGATCGAGCAGGAAGGTGACCGGGCCTTGCGCAAGTGCGCGTTGCTGCCGTGCATGCAGCAAGGCGCGGTCGAACAAAGCGGGCGGGGTTTGCGGAATTTGGGCCATGCCGCTGGTTACGCCGATCATGCTGGCTATTGCAATCGGTCTCGTGTCCCGAACGCGGTGCGGCACGAATTGGCGCTCCGCAGAGCCGGGACCCACGCTGCTGCGCATGCGGCTCTTCTGGGCCCCGGCTCGGCAGCGCACTGCAAGAGCGCTGCGTCCGCGGCACGAGAGGGTGGCTTGAGCAGATGATCGTGGAACGCTAGCCTTCCCTAATGGAAGCCAAAACCGCTCCCTCCCGATCCATCGCCGCACCACTGCGTGCCGCGTGGACGACTGGCTGTCAGGTGCTGTCGCGCGCGGCACGGCTCGCCCTCGACATCGCACTGCCGACGCAGTGCGTGTCCTGCCACGAGCCGGTCGACGGCGAGGGCGTTTGCGCTTCCTGCTGGGCGCGACTGTCGTTCATTGAACGGCCCTATTGCCCGCGGCTCGGTATTCCCTTTGTGTATGACCCCGGTCCCGACATGCTGTCGATGGAGGCGATCGCGAACCCACCGGCTTACATGCGGGCACGCGCGGCGGTGCGCTATGACGATGTTGCGCGCACGCTGGTCCATGCGCTGAAATACCAGGACCGCACTGATTTGGCGCCCGCCATGGGCCGCTGGATGACGCGCGCCGGCGCAGAGCTGCTCTCTGGCGCCGACATGCTGATTCCCGTCCCCCTGCATTGGCGGCGGGCCTGGCGGCGCCGCTACAACCAGTCCGGCGCGCTGGCGCGCATCATCGCGCGTCGGAGCGGGGTCGAGGTCCGGGGCGAAGTGTTGCGGCGGGTGCGCGCCACCGAGCAGCAGATCGGCCTGTCGCGGGCCCAGCGCGCCACCAATGTGCAGGGCGCGTTCCAGGTATCCCCCGACCCCAAGCCGAGATTCAGGGCCGTCGCATCGTCCTGGTCGACGATGTCCTGACATCGGGTGCCTCGCTGGATGCCTGCGCGCGGGCCCTGCTGCGCGCCAAGGCCGCCCAGGTCGACGTGCTGGTCTTTGCCCGGGTTGTCGAAAGCGGCCCCCGTCCCATATAATTCAATGAATTCATGACATGAAAGCGCTGGACGCCATGACTGCTGCTGTCGAGATCTACACCCGGCCAGGCTGCGGCTATTGTTCCGCGGCAAGGTCGCTGTTGACCCGCAAAAAGGCGATCTTCACGGAATTCGATGTCGCCAAGAACCCGTCCTGGCGCCAGGACATGTACGACCGCGCCGGCGAAGGCTCGACGTTCCCGCAGATATGGATCGGTGGAACCCATGTCGGCGGTTGCGACGAGCTCTACGCGCTCGATCGTGAAGGCAAGCTCGACCGCATGCTCGACAGCGTCAAGGCCGTCTCATGAGCGAGGATCGGACCTTCACCGCCGCCATGGTGCAGATGCGCACCGGCCTCTTGCCCGAACCGAGCCTCGCGCAGGCTACCAAGCTGATCCGGGAGGCTGCGGCAAACGGCGCCGACTACGTGCAGACGCCCGAAGTCAGCAACATGATGCAGCTGAACCGTAAGGCATTGTTCGAGCATCTTCAGAGCGAAGAGGACGACGCCTCTCTGAAGGCGTATCGGGCGCTCGCAGCGGAACTCGGGATCCACATCCATGTCGGCTCGCTGGCGCTGCGTTTCTCGCCGGAGAAAGCGGTCAACCGCTCCTTTCTGATCGGGCCCGAGGGCAACGTGCTCGCGAGCTACGACAAGATCCACATGTTCGACATCGAGCTGCCGGACGGCGAGAGCTATCGCGAATCCGCCAATTACCAGCCGGGCGAGACGGCGGTAATTTCCGACCTCCCCTGGGGCCGCGTCGGTCTGACGATCTGCTACGATGTCCGTTTCCCTGCGCTCTACCGCGCGCTGGCCGAGAGCGGCGCATCCTTCATCACTGTGCCCTCGGCCTTCACCCGCAAGACCGGGGAAGCGCATTGGCACGTGCTGCTGCGTTCGCGCGCGATCGAGACCGGCTGCTTCATCTTCGCCGCGGCGCAAGCCGGCCTACACGAGAACAAGCGCGAGACCTACGGCCACTCCCTTATCATCGACCCCTGGGGCGAGATCCTCGCCGAGGGTGGCGTCGAGCCCGGCGTCATCATGGCCAAGATCGACCCGGCCAAGGTCGAGACGGCGCGCCGGGCGATCCCCTCGCTCCAGCACGGCCGCCGCTTCGGCGTCTCCGATGCCAAGGCCGGGCCGGACCATCTGCATCTCGTGCGGGGATCGGCATGATCCGCTACGCACTGCACTGCGACCGGAACCATGCCTTCGAAAGCTGGTTTCAAAGCTCGTCGGCCTATGATTCCCAGGTGAAGCGCAAGCTCGTGACTTGTCCGATCTGCGGCTCGGCCAGGGTCGACAAGGCGATCATGGCCCCGCGCATCGTCGGCAAGAAGGGCCGCGGGCGCGCTACGCCGCCGCCGGAGCCCACGGCGTCCACTACGCCTGCACCCGAGGCTGCGCCGTCAGGACCGACCTCGCTGCTGATGGCGCAGGAGCGCGAGCTGCGCGCCAAGCTGAAGGAATTGCGCGACCACATCGTCAAGAACGCCGACAATGTCGGCGAGCGCTTTGCCAACGAAGCCCGCGCCATGCACTACGGCGACAAGGAGCATCGTCCGATCTATGGCGAGGCCTCGCCCGACGAAGCCAAGTCACTGATCGACGAAGGCATCGAGGTGTCGCCGTTACCGGTGCTGCCGGAAGATCGGAATTAAGTCCCTACCAGAACAGCGACCCCGATCACGATCAACGCGATGCCTGCAAGCTCGCGCGGCGCGATCGGCTGCTTGAACGAGTAATACGCCACGCCTTGCGCGAACAGCACCTCGATCAAAGCGAGCGTGCGGACATTGGCGGCCGCGGTCAGCGCGAACGCCAGGAACCAGAATTGCGATGCGAAGGCACCCGTGAAGCCTGCAAGCATCGATGGCCGCCATAGTCCCAGGATGCCCCGCAATACCTTCGGCGCGCGCCAGAGCAGATAGATCGTCAGCACCAGCGTCTGCACGAACAGGCCGAGCACTAGCGTGAAGGACGACGCCGTCACGAACGACACGTTCGGCACCGTGATGATCGCGCCGCGAAAGCCGACTGCGGAGAGTGCGAAGGCCGCCGCGGCGACGAGGCCGGTGATGGTCGGCTTCAATTCGGCAAAGCTCTTCTCGCCGCCTGGCCGGAGCGCGGTGATGACGACCCCGGCGGTCGCGATCACGATCGCGAGCACCTTCAGCGAGGTCAGGTGATCGCCGAGGAAGACGAAGCCGAAGATCGCGGTCTGGATCGCTTCGGTCTTGAGGTAGGCCGTCGTCACCACGAAGGAGCGGTCATTCATGGCGAGCAGCATCAGCCCGGTGGCGACGATCTGGCTGAGTGCGCCGAGCAAGAGCCACGGCCAGAACGCGATCGGCGGCATGCTGAGATGATCGCCAGAGAGGACCAGCACCGCCGCGAGAAACAGCAGCGAGAACGGGAAGCCGAACAGGAAGCGGATGTTGGTCGCGCCCCAGGTCCCCAGCGGCTTCGTCAGCGACCGCTGCATCGCATTGCGCGCGACCTGCCCGAGCGCGGCAACGACGGTAAAGGGAATCCAGAGGCTGGCGATCGTGAACATGGGATGGGTTGGCGGGCTATATGACGGCTCGTGCAAACTGCCGGCGACGCGACAACAGGTCAATCATGCCTGCGTCATAGGAGCGATGCTCTCGCCACACCCTCAGGTCATCCTGGACAAGCGTAGCACAGATCCAGGACCCATGACCCAGGGAGTGGCTTTCCGAAGACTCGTAGTTGCCACCTCGCGCCACAACTTCTCCCTGGGATAATGGGTCCTTGGCGGCCTACGCCAGGACGACACCAAATGAGTGGGATGCAGCGCGGCCTTACACCATCCCTTCCGCCACGACCATGTAGTTCACGTCCAAGTCGGAGGAGAGGGTCCATTTGTCGGCAAAGGGGCTGTAGACCACGCCGGTCTGCTCGGTGATGACGAGGCGGTTGTCGAGCAGGTATTTTGCGAGCTCGTCGGGGGTGACGAACTTGCTCCACTCGTGGGTACCGCGCGGCAGCCAGCGCAGGACGTATTCGGCGCCGACGATCGCGAGCGCAAAGCTCTTCCAGTTCCGGTTCAGCGTCGAGACCACCATCAGGCCGTTCGGCTTCAGCATCGATGCGCAGCGCTTCAGGAAAACGCCGACGTCGGTGACGTGCTCGACCACCTCCATCGCCAGCACGATGTCGAAGCGCTCGCGCGGATCAATCTCCTCCACGGTGGTGCAGCGGTAGTCGATCGCGAGATGGCTTTTGTCGGCATGCAGCTTCGCGGCGGCGATGTTGCTCGCCGAAGGGTCGATGCCGATGACCTGCGCCCCCAGGCGCGACAGCGGCTCGCAGAGCAGGCCAGCGCCGCAGCCGATGTCGAGCACGCGCAGGCCGCCGAGGCAATTGAGACTGCGCACATTGCGCTCGAACTTGCGGCAAGCGGCATCGCGGATGTAGCCGAGCCGCAGCGGATTGATCCGGTGCAGCGGCGCCATCTTGCCCTTGGGATCCCACCACTCCGCCGAGAGTTTTGAGAATTTCGCGATCTCGGCGGCGTCGACGGTCGAACCCGGCAGGGTGGCTGCGGAAGTATTTTGCTGCATGCTCATGGTTACGCGCGGTCCTACCGCGTGGTGATCGAACTACGGAAGGCGAGCGGCGAGGCGATGGTCTTGATCGTCTCGATTCCCTCGCCGACGCCGCGAATCGTCACGTCGCCATAGTTGAGAATCCGTCCAAGAATCGTCTGGTCGACGTCGACGCTCTCGACCTTGTCCAGCGCCATCTCGAAGGTACGGCGCTTGATGAACCCGGTCTTGTGCACGACCCGGAGATTGGTGACGTCGGTCTCGGTGGTGAAGCGATGGAACCAACCCTTGATGGTCCAATACAAGGCCGCCAGGCCGACGAGACCCGCGGCTCCCAGGCAAAGCAAGACGAGCCAGTCAACCGTGACCTGCCGCGACAGGATCAGCAGCGCCAGCGCCACGATCCAGGCCACGATGGCCGGAAAATAGAAGATCCAATGCGCATTGGTCGAATACAGCACCCGCTCGCCCGGTTGCAGGATCTCGTCGATATAACGCGCCATGATCTGTGTTAACCCACTAGCCCCGCACCTGCCCCCCGCAGGAACCCGCTTGCCCCCGGCCCCGCCGCTCTGTATACGCGCGGTCGGTATCCGCGAGGCACCCGTCCGGTGCGGTCACCATACTGATCCTTATGAGGGAATGCACGCGTCGTCATGAGCCGCCTCGTGATGAAATTCGGCGGCACATCCGTCGCCAACATCGAACGTATCCGCAACGTCGCGCGCCATGTGAAGCGCGAGGTCGACGCCGGCCATGAAGTGGCCGTTGTCGTCTCGGCGATGTCTGGCAAGACCAACGAGCTGGTGGCCTGGTGCACCGAGGCCTCGCCCATGCACGATGCGCGCGAGTACGACGCCGTCGTGGCCTCTGGCGAACAGGTGACGTCCGGCCTGCTTGCCATCGTGCTGCAGGGCATGGGCATCCAGGCCCGCTCCTGGCAGGGCTGGCAGATACCGATCAAGACGAGCGACGCCCATGCCTCGGCTCGAATCGAGGACATCGACGGCAGCGAGATCATCAAGCGCTTTAGGGAGCGCAAGGAGGTCGCGGTGATCGCCGGCTTCCAGGGCATCAACCCCGAGACTGGTCGCATCACCACGCTCGGCCGTGGCGGCTCCGACACCTCGGCCGTGGCGGTCGCCGCCGCCGTCAAGGCGGACCGTTGCGATATCTACACCGATGTCGACGGCGTCTACACGACCGATCCACGAATCGTGCCGAAGGCCAAGAGGCTCGACAAGATCGCATTCGAAGACATGCTGGAACTGGCCTCCCAGGGCGCCAAAGTGCTCCAGGTCCGCTCGGTGGAACTCGGCATGGTTCACAACATGCCGATTTTCGTCCGCTCAAGTTTCGATAAGCCCGAGGACATCGACCCGCATGCCAACCAGCCGCCCGGCACGCTGATCTGCAGCGAGGAGGAGATCATGGAAAGCCACGTCGTCACCGGTATCGCCTTCTCCAAGGACGAGGCCCAGATCTCGGTGCGCCAGATCGAGGACAAGCCGGGCGTCGCGGCCTCGATCTTCGGCCCGCTGGCGGACGCCAACATCAACGTCGACATGATCGTTCAGAACGTTTCTGAAGACGGCAAGACCACCGACCTCACCTTCACGGTGCCGGCCGCCGACTACACCCGCGCCAAGGACACAATTACCGCCGCCAAGGCCAAGATCGGCTATGCCCGGCTCGATACTGCCACCGACGTCGCCAAGATCTCGGTGATCGGCAGCGGAATGCGCAGCCATGCCGGCGTTGCCGCCCAGGCGTTCTCGGCCCTCGCCAGACGGAATATCAATATCCGGGCCATTACAACCTCCGAGATCAAATTCTCGGTTTTGATCGATGCGGCCTATACCGAGCTTGCGGTGCGCACCCTGCACACGCTCTACGGCCTCGATCAGACTTAGACGAATTTTCTCTTAGCGGTCGCAGCAAACGCGAAGGCGTCCACACATTCGCGTTTGGCAGGCGTTTTGCTTGGCAAAACAAGCCCCAATTCGCTATACGGCGAACAGGGTTGGCTGCCGAAAACTGTGCCCCAGTTGAAGCGGTGTCGATTCGGCAAAAGCGTCAAGGCTCACTAGATTGAGCTTGGGCCGGCGCCGGACGAGCAGGCTTTGTTGCTTTTCTGGATTTCTGGGCCAGCCGCCGACGGCCCTTTCGGGCTCGGCAGACGGAGGAGATTGACGGTTCATGCGGAGCGCGTCGGGAGGTCCCCGCGTCTTATTGAGACGGCTCCGCGAAACCATGGCGGAGCAGGTTTCGGCCCAGGAGCGGCTGGACAAGATCGTGGTGCTGATCGCCGCCAATATGGTGGCCGAGGTCTGCTCGGTCTATGTGCTGCGCGTCGACAACACGCTCGAGCTCTACGCCACCGAAGGTCTCAACCGCGAGGCGGTGCATCACACGGTGCTCAGCGCCCATGAGGGCCTGGTCGGACTCGTCGCCAGCGAGGCGACGCCGCTCAATCTAAGCGATGCGCAGAGCCACCCGGCCTTCTCGTTCCGCCCCGAGACCGGCGAAGAAATCTACCACTCCTTCCTCGGCGTCCCGATCCTGCGGGCCGGCAACACGCTCGGCGTGCTGGTGGTGCAGAACCGTGCCAAGCGCAACTATGTCGAGGAGGAGCTCGAGGCGCTCCAGACCACCGCCATGGTGCTGGCGGAGCTGATTGCCTCCGGCGAACTATCCGCGCTGGCCCAGCCGGGCCAGGAGCCTGCCGCGCGCCATTCCGCGCAGAAGGTCGGCGCCATCCTGTCGGAAGGCATCGCGCTCGGCCATGTCGTGCTGCACGAGCCGCGCGTGGTCATCAAGGACTACATCGCCGAGGACCTGCCGAAGGAAATCAAGCGGCTCGACACCGCGCTCGCCAAGCTGCGCGCCGATCTCGACCGCATGCTTGAGCGCGGCGACGTCGCGGAGGGCGGCGAGCACCGCGAGGTGCTGGAAGCCTATCGCATGTTCGCCAACGACCAGGGCTGGTCGCACAAGCTGCATGAGGCGGTCGCCACCGGCCTCACCGCGGAGGCCGCCGTCGAGCGCGTCCAGTCCGACACCCGCGCGCGCATGCTGCGCTCGACCGATCCATATCTGCGCGACCGCCTGCACGACCTGGAAGATCTCGGCTACCGCCTGATGCGGCAGCTGGTCGGCCAGGACCACGCGCCCTCACGCGAGCAATTGCCCGACAACGCCATCGTCATCGCGCGTGCGATGGGCCCGGCGGCGCTGCTCGACTACGACCGCAAGCGCCTGCGCGGCATCGTGCTGGAGGAAGGCACCGCCAATTCCCACGTCTCGATCGTGGCGCGCGCGCTCGGAATTCCTGCGGTCGGCGAAGTCCCGAACGCGCCGGGTATCGCCGATCCCGGCGACGCCATCATCGTCGACGGCACGTCGGGCTCGATCTACGTGCGCCCCTCGCAGGAAATCGAGGCCGCCTTCGCCGAGCGCGTGCGCTTCCGCGCCCGCCGCCAGGCGCAGTACCTCGCACTGCGCGACCGGCCTTGCGTGACCAAGGATGGCGAGAAGGTCGAGCTCATGATCAACGCAGGTCTCGCCATCGACCTGCCCCATATCGAGGACACCGGCAGCGCCGGCATCGGCCTGTTCCGCACCGAATTGCAATTCATGGTCGGCCAGAGCCTGCCGCGCACCAGTGACCAGCTCGCGCTCTATCGCACCGTGCTGGATGCGGCCGGCAGCAAGCCCGTCACCTTCCGCACCCTCGACATCGGCGGCGACAAGGCGCTGCCCTACATGGAAGCGGTGGTCGAGGAGAATCCCGCGCTCGGCTGGCGCGCGATCCGGCTCGGGCTCGATCGTCCCGGCCTGTTGCGCGGCCAAATCCGCGCGCTCCTGCGCGCCGGCGGCGGCCGCGCACTGCGCATCATGTTCCCGATGATCTCGGAAGTCGCCGAATTCGATGCGGCCAAGGCGCTAGTCGAGCGCGAACTCACATATTTGCGCCAGCACGGCCACACGCTGCCGGAGCGGATCGACATCGGCACCATGGTCGAGGTGCCCGCCCTGCTCTACCAGCTCGACGAGCTCCTAAGGAAGGTCGACTTCATCTCGGTCGGCTCGAACGATCTGTTCCAGTTTCTGTTCGCCGTCGATCGCGGCAACCCAAAAGTGTCCGAGCGCTTCGACACCATGTCGGCGCCGATCTTGCGCGCGCTGCGCGACATCGCACGCAAGTCCCATGCGGCCAAGAAGTCGCTTTCGCTCTGCGGCGAAATGGCCTCGAAGCCGGTCGGCGCGCTGGCGCTGATCGCACTGGGCTATCGCTCGCTCTCGCTCTCGGCGACCGCCCTCGGCCCAGTCAAGGCCATGGTGCTCGACCTCGACGCCAGGAAGGCCGAAGCCATGCTCGGCCCGTTGCTGGACGCGCCCGCGGGCAGCGTCTCGATCCGGCAGAAGCTGACGGAATTTGCCGAGGCCGAAGGCCTGGCGTTGTAGCGGGCCTGGCGCCGCTTCCGCTCACCTCGCCTCCGCCCGCCCATTTGAGACTGAACCCGATGTCGTCACTCCCCGAAGCCAAACTCGACGTCCTGCTCGCACATCACGCCTCGCTCGAGGCCGAATCGCTCGGCCAGCTCGCCTCCGACCGTTATGTGCAGATCACCCGCGAGCTCGCCGAGATCACGCCGCTGATCGAGGCGGTGAAGACCTATCGTTCCGCGGTCAAGGAGCTCGCCGACACCGAGGCCCTGATCGCCGATCCCGCGACAGATGCCGAGATGCGCAGCATGGCGGAAGCCGAACGCGACGAGCTGATGGCCAGGATCGAGGACCTGGTCCAGAAGATCCGCGTCGCGCTACTGCCCAAAGACGCCATGGACGACCGCAACGTCGTGCTGGAAATCCGCGCCGGCACCGGCGGCGACGAGGCTTCGCTGTTCGCCGGCGATCTGTTCCGGATGTACGAGCGCTTCGCCAGCCTGCAGGGCTGGAAGGTCGAGGTGATCTCGGCCAGCGAAGGCACCGTTGGCGGCTACAAGGAGATCATCGCGGAGGTGCAGGGCCGCGGCGCGTTCTCCAAGCTGAAATTCGAATCCGGCGTGCACCGGGTGCAGCGCGTGCCCGATACCGAGACGCAAGGACGTATTCACACCTCGGCGGCGACGGTCGCGGTGCTGCCGGAGGTCGAGGACGTCGACGTCGACATCAAGAACGACGATCTGCGCATCGAGACCATGCGTGCGCAGGGCGCCGGCGGCCAGCACGTCAACAAGACCGAATCGGCGATCCGCATCACCCACATCCCGACCGGCATCGTGGTGATGATGCAGGACAGCCGCTCGCAGCACAAGAACCGCGCCTCCGCCATGAACATCCTGCGCTCGCGCATCTACGACGCCGAGCGCCAGCGCGTCGACGCCGCGCGGTCGGCCGAGCGCAAGGAGAAGGTCGGCTCCGGCGACCGCAGCGAGCGCATCCGCACCTATAACTTCCCGCAGGGGCGCGTGACCGACCATCGCATCAATCTGACGCTCTACAAGCTGCCACAGGTGATCGCGGGGGAAGCACTCGGCGAGCTGATTGACGCTCTGACCACTGAGCACCAGGCCGCACAGCTCGCCGCGCAAGGCGCGGCGGCCTGACGCGTGAGCAATCCCTTCACCGGACAATCGATCGAGAGTGCACGGCGCACGCTGGCCACACAATTGAGATCGGCGCAGCGCGACGAAGCCGATCTCGATGCCCGCATCCTGCTCGGTGCGGTGCTCGGCCTCGACCTCACCGGCCTGATCGCGCAGGCCACCCGCTCGCTCACGGATGCCGAGGCGTCGCGGCTCGCGCAGCACGCACAGCGTCGCATCGCCGGCGAGCCGGTGGCGCGCATCCTCGGGACCCGCGAATTCTGGGGACTGCCATTTCGCCTGTCCGAAGCAACCCTGGTCCCGCGTACCGATACCGAGACCGTGGTCGAGCTTGCACTCGAAATCCTTCGCGAGCAGAAGGCAGCTTATCCACCTCGCATCGCCGACATCGGCACCGGATCCGGCGCGATCCTGCTGGCGCTGCTGCATGAGATCCCTGACGCTTTCGGCGTCGCCACCGATCTCAGCCTGACCGCGCTCACAACCGCCAGGGACAATGCCACAACGCTCGGCCTTGCCGACCGCGCCGCCTTCATCGCCTGCTCCTATGCCGCCGCGCTCTCGGGTCCCTTCGATCTCATCGTGTCGAATCCACCCTATATTCCATCCGCCGAAATCCCTAAATTGAGCATCGAGGTGCGCGAGCACGATCCACATCTGGCGCTCGACGGCGGCAATGACGGATACGACGCCTATCGCGCCCTGATCCCGCAGGCGAGCGAACGTCTTGCCCCCGGCGGCGCGCTGATCGTGGAGGCCGGACAGGGCCAGGCCGGAAATATTGAAACCTTGATGCTGGCTGCGGCGTTAGTGGTGGACAGGCCCCCCAAGGCCGATCTGGCGGGTATTCCGCGGGCCGTTTCGGCCCGAAAAATGCCCCCATAAAAGCCGGAATGGCCTGTAAAAACCTCTTGGAATATCCCGTGGGAACGACTACGTTCCGGTCAACACATCGGTGCCGGCCCCGTAGACCTACGGGCGAAAGCCGGGCTCTCGGGCGAGAGCTTTTACTGATATAGGTTCCAAGCCGCAGGTCCTGTTGAGCGCGATGGCCAGTGGAGCTGCGCTGCTCTCCGACCGCAACGTGAACGAAAGCCTGAATTTGCGCTTGAAGACTTACGCAAGAAAGCTGGGCTTGTTTCGGCAGGCGATATGAATGGGTTCGCTGGCAATGAATGCTGGCGGGTGGGGAACGCGTCTTTGTTGAACGCGACGGTCGACGAACATCGGCAGGGTTCAGGCCCCTCTTGCGCGCGGTTCGTGTGAGAGTCGTGAACCGCTGTCACCAGGTCACTCCTAGCAATCAGTAACGCGTGCAACCTTTAGGGCTGGAATTAAAGGCAGGACATGAGAAACGGTCAGAACAAGCAGCGGATGCGCAACCGCAACAACAATAACAACAACAACCGCCGCGGCCAGAACCCGATGACCCGGGTCTACGAGTCCAACGGGCCCGACATCAAGATCCGCGGCACGGCTTCGCACATCGCTGAAAAGTATCTTCAGCTCGCGCGCGATGCGCGCTCCTCCGGCGACCCCGTTGCAGCCGAGAACTACTACCAGCATGCCGAGCATTATTTCCGCCTGATCGCCGCCGCCCAGGAGCAGTTCCGCCAGAACCAGCAGCAGCCGCGCGGTGACGAGCCGACCGCCAGCAACGACGATGGCGAGGACGATGGCGAGAATTTCTCGGCCTTCGGCCAGGAGCCGGGCTTCGTCCCGCAGCCGCCGCAGCAGCCTTTCATGCGCGACCGCGACGGCCAGCGTGATCAGCAGCGCGAGAACCAGCAGCCATATCACCGCGACCAGCAGCAGCCG
Organism: Bradyrhizobium sp. 154; assembly: GCF_023073875.1. Classification (NCBI taxonomy): domain Bacteria; kingdom Pseudomonadati; phylum Pseudomonadota; class Alphaproteobacteria; order Hyphomicrobiales; family Nitrobacteraceae; genus Bradyrhizobium; species Bradyrhizobium sp. 154. The sequence continues at coordinate 32,770 of NZ_JADPKG010000058.1, read as the reverse complement.
CGCGAGCACCGCGAACGCGACCATCGTCCGCAACCGCAATACCAGCCGCCGCAACCGCCGAACCAGCCGCAGCCCGTCATTGCCGATGCCGGCAACGTCGATCGCCTGCCCTCCTTCATCACCGGCGCGCAGCCGCAAGTGAATGTCGGCGCGAATGGCGGCCAGGGCGGTTTCGAGGGCGGTGGCGGCAGCGAGCGTTATCCGCGGCGGCGGCGCCGGCCGCATGGCCCCCGTCCCGAGCGCGAAGCCGCGCCGGCGGCATCCAACGACGATCTCGCGCCCGGCGAATGAGCTGGTTGGTTTCGTAAACTGAGTCGTCCCGGCTCCGCCGGGACGATTTGTTTTCAGCTCCGGGTTACCGTCGTCGAGGACGGCACCAAGACGGGCTTCGCCAACGAGGGAATCAGCCGTGTCCGCTCGCGCTTGGCGGGAAGCGCGCGGTAGACCTGCTTGGTGGCTTCGACGATGTGCACGCCGGCAAAGGGCAGTGACAGCGCCGCGCCGGCGCGCTCCCACATCTGCGCCGATTTCAAGACCCAGCCGCCGGCATAAGGCGGCATGAACAGCGCCTCGCCCCAGGCGGTCGGCGTGAACCAGGTCTGGCGCAGCAACTCGGTGATCTGTGAGCGCGAATAGGGCCGGCCATGGCCGAACGGCGTGCTGTCGGTGCGCGTCCACACCCCACGCCGATTCGGGATCACCGCAATGACGCGACCAGACGGCGCCAGCACGCGCCAGACTTCGCGCAGCAGCGCAGCCGGGTCGTCCGACATCTCCAGCGCGTGGACCAGGAGAATGCGGTCGACCGCGGCGTCAGGAAGCGGCAGCGAGAATTCATCGACCAGCGAGGCCAGCGCCGGCCGCCCCGTCGGCCATTTCAGGACCCCCTGGGCCGCCGGCATGAACGCGAGGCAGCGCTCCGCGTCCTCGCGGAACAGTCCGAGATAGGGCGTGGGATAGCCGATGCCGAGTACGCGCTGACCCGCCGCGCCCGGCCAGCGTTGCCTGATGCCGCGGTTGATCATTTGTCGCGCCACGATCCCGAGGCGGCGGGAATAGAACTCGCGGAGGTCGACGACGTCGATGGTCATGGCGGCAATGTAACATGCGCAAGGCCGCCGCCGCGCGCGGAATATTGCATTGCCTGCGCAACGTTAACGCCATATTTGTCTGGCGGGGCTGAGCGCGATGGAGATGTCATGGCCGCCGAAATTCGTACTTTCACCTGTTTAAGCGACAATTTCGGTTATCTGATCCACGATGTGGAAACCAAGGCGACCGCCTCGATTGACGCGCCGGAGGCAGGTCCCATCCTCAAGGCGCTGGAGCGCGAGGGCTGGCAACTCACCGACATCCTGATCACCCATCATCATGGCGATCATGTCGGCGGGGTCGCCGAACTCAAGCGGAAATTCAGTTGCCGCGTCGTCGCGCCGCACGACAAGACGACGAGAATTGCCGACGTCGATTTGCGTGTCGCCAATGCCGACGTGGTCAAGATCGGCAACCTGCTGGCGCGCGTCGTGGAGACGCCCGGCCACACGCTCGACCACATCTCCTACGTATTCGACAATGAGAAGACCGTGTTCGCCGCCGATACGCTGTTTTCGATCGGCTGCGGCCGCGTGTTCGAGGGCACCTATCCGATGATGTGGGACTCGCTGTTGAAGCTGCGGGCCCTGCCCGATGACTTCAAGCTCTATTGCGGCCACGAATACACGGCGTCCAACGTCAAGTTCGCGCTCACCATCGAGCCGGACAACGCGGCGCTCCAGGCGCGCGCAGCGGAAGTTGCGAGGCTGCGGGCCGAGAACAAGCCGACCATTCCCGCCCTGCTCGGCGACGAGAAGCGGGCCAACGTGTTCCTGCGCGCCGATGAGCCATCGGTCGCAGCCAGGCTGCACATGAAGGGTGCGGATGCCGCCGAGGTGTTCGGCGAGCTACGCGAGCGCAAGAACAAATCCTAAAGCACAAGTCCTGACGGGGATCGATGCCGACTGCAGCCGAGATCATCGCCCGCCTCGAACTTCGCCCCCATCCCCAAGGCGGGCACTACCGCGAGACGTTTCGCGACCAGACCACGGATAGCAACGGGCGCTCGCGTTCGACCTTGATCTATTTCCTGCTCGCGCGCGGCGAGCGCTCATACTGGCATCGCATCGATGCGGTCGAAGTTTGGCACTATTACGCCGGCAGCCCCTTGATGCTGCGCATCGCGCACGACGGCTGCTCGCAGCACGAGGTGCAGCTCGGCACGGATCTCGTGAGCGGCGAGCGGCCGCAGGCGATCGTGCCGGCGAATGCCTGGCAGATGGCGGAAACGACCGGCGAATGGACGCTGGTCGGCTGCACCGTCGCGCCCGCATTCGAGTTCGCGAATTTCGAGCTCGCGCCGCCGGGCTGGGAGCCGTAGGCCTCGTTCACCGCTTCCGCAGCACCATGTCCTTCGCCGCGATCAGGCCGCCACCGGCGATCAGGATGGCGGCGACGGCGATGTTGGTGCTGGCTTTCGCAAAGCCGGCAGCGATGAGGAAGCCGGTCGACAATAGCGGCGTCGCATAGGAGGCGGCGCCGAGCACGCGGATGTCGCCGCGCTTCATGCCGATGTCCCAGGCGTAGAAGGCAGCACCGACGGGACCGATGCCGAGCGCGGCCACGGAGAGCCATTGCAGCGCGGTCTCCGGCCAGACCGTGGTTTCGAGCAGAGCATGCATCAGCGCGGCAAGCGCGGCGGTGGCGAGGCAGAAGCCCGCGACCGCGTCGGTCGGAACCGCCTTGAGCCGGCGCGACAGCACCGAATAGCTCGTCCAGACGAAGGCGGCGATGAAGGCCGCGACCAGTCCCGGCACCGCGCCCGACGCGAAGCCCGAGGTGTTGCCGGCCAACAGCAGCACGGTGCCGACAAGTCCGAGCACGGCGCCGGCGATGTGATGCAGGGCGAGCCGCTCGCCCGGCAGGAAGGACGAGAACAACACGATCAGCAGCGGCCAGAGATAATTCAAGAGGCCGGCTTCTGCCGGCGGGGCGAAGCGCAGGGCAAGGAAATAGAGGGCGTGATAGCCGAACAGGCCACCGACGCCGACGACCCAGACGACGAGCGGCTGGCGCACGCTGCTTGCCGCCTCGCCGCGACCGATCCAGGTGAGCAGGCCGACGAGGCCGCCGATCGCGAAGGTCATTGCGGCGAGCTGGAACGCCGGGATCTTTCCAGTCGCCACCGTCATCACTGACAGTAGCGACCACATCAGGATTGCGGTCAATCCGATCAGCGTCGCGGTGCGGGGAGTCATCGATCAAAGGGCTCTGAGGACGTTTATGCCCGGCGCGGAGCCGGGCATTTGCGTCTTCACTATCGCCTCGTCGCGCCTGAAGCTACAGGCTTTTGGCCCAATAGCCTGCGGCCATATCAGGCCTGATACTGGCCGCCATTGATGGTCATGGTCGATCCGGTGATGAAGCCGGCCTCGTCCGCCGCCAGGAACACGACCGCCCGCGCGATCTCCTCGGGCTCGCCGAGCCGGTTGACGGGGATCTGCGGAATCACGCTCTTTTCCAAAACGTCCTTCGGCACCGCCTGCACCATTTCGGTATTGATGTAGCCGGGGCAGATCGCATTGACGGTGATGCCGCCCTTGGCGTTCTCGAGCGCGAGCGCCTTGGTGAAACCGATGTCGCCGGCTTTGGCCGCTGAATAGTTGACTTGCCCGAACTGCCCCTTCTGGCCGTTGATCGACGAGATCGAGATGATGCGGCCGAACTTGCGCGCACGCATGCCCTCGATCACCTGGCGCGTCATGTTGAACAGCGAGCCGAGATTGGTGTTGATGACAGCGTTCCACTGCTCGAGCGTCATCTTGTGGAACGCAGTGTCGCGGGTGATGCCCGCATTGTTGACCAGCACCTCGATCGGGCCGAGATCGGCCTCGACCTTCTTCACGCCCTCGGCGCAGGCGTCGAAACTGCTGACGTCCCATTTGTAGACCGCGATGCCGGTCTCGGCCTTGAACTTCTCCGCCGCAGCATCGTTGCCGGCATAGCTCGCCGCAACCTTGTAGCCCGCCGCCTTCAGCGCCTTGCTGATGGCAGCACCGATGCCCCGCGTACCACCCGTGACCAATGCAACACGTGCCATGTCGTATTCCTTCCCTTGGACTCTTCGGACGTTTCTGACGCGATCGTTTTTTAACTGCGGATTATGCGGGACGTTTGACGGACATCAAGAACAAAACGCCCGGCATCGAGCCGGGCGTTTCTCTTTAGTCGAGGCCTGCGCAATTGCGAAGAATATTTGATTTGCAACCGCCGCCTTTTTAATCGCGTGCAACGCACTCATTGACGTGTGCAGCGCACGCGCAAGTTAAGTACGTGTCAGGTCCTTCTCAGTCGCGTGCCAGACACATCGCGATGCCCATGCCGCCGCCGATGCACAGCGTGGCAAGGCCCTTCTTCGAATCGCGCTTCTGCATTTCATGCAGCAGCGTGACCAGCACGCGGGCGCCGGACGCGCCGACTGGATGACCGATGGCGATCGCGCCGCCATTGACGTTGACCTTCGAGGTATCCCAGCCGAGGTCCTTGTTGACGGCGCAGGCCTGTGCCGCGAAGGCTTCGTTGGCTTCGATCAGGTCGAGATCGCCGACACTCCAGCCGGCCTTCTTCAGCGCGGCGCGCGAGGCCGGGATCGGGCCCGAGCCCATGATCTTCGGATCGACGCCGGCCTGCGCCCAGGACACGATGCGGGCAAGCGGCTTCTTGCCTTCCTTGGCAGCCTGCTTTGCGCTCATGAGCACCACGGCGGCAGCGCCGTCATTGATGCCCGAAGCAGAGCCCGCAGTGACCGTGCCGTCCTTCTCGAAAGCCGGCTTGAGCTTGGCCATCGCGTCTAGCGTCGCGCCATGGCGCGGATATTCGTCGGCGCTGACGACGACGTCGCCCTTGCGGGTCTTGATGGTGACGGGAACGATCTCGTCGTTGAACTTGCCGGCCTTCTGCGCGGCCTCGGCCTTCTGCTGCGAGGCGACCGCGAACTCGTCCTGTTGGGCGCGCGTGATCTGCCATTGCCGCGCGACGTTTTCGGCGGTGTTGCCCATGTGATAGCCGTTGAAGGCATCCCACAGGCCGTCCTTGATCATGGTGTCGACCAATTCGAGACCGCCCATCTTGACGCCGCCGCGCAGGTGCTGGGCGTGCGGGGCCATGCTCATGGACTCCTGTCCGCCAGCGACCACGATCTCGGAATCGCCGTTGAGCAGCGCCTGGTAGCCGAGGGCGACCGTGCGCAGGCCGGAGCCGCAGAGCTGGTTGACGCCCCAGGCCGGGCTCTCCACGGGAATGCCGGCGGCGATCGAGGCTTGACGGGCTGGGTTCTGGCCCTGAGCTGCGGTCAGGATCTGACCCATGATGACTTCCGAAACCCGACCGGGCTCGATGCCGGCGCGCTCCAGTGCAGCCTTGATGGCGATGGCGCCGAGATCATGGGCGGGAAGGGTCGCGAACGCTCCGTTGAAGCTTCCGACCGGGGTGCGGGCGGCGCTGACGATGACGACATCGTCTGACATGGGCATCTCCTGAGGTTGAATGGGGGCAGGCGGGGCTGGGGAAAACGGCTCGCCAGTCTCGATCGGCATCCTGTTAACGTCATTGCGGCATGTCAATCGGCCGGCGACCGAATTCATGCCGCAGCGCATTCAAAATAGCGTTCTTGGCGCTTTCGCAAGCACGATTTTGCTGTCCGATTAACCGTGCCGCACAAAACGGTAGCGTGACCCCTTTGAAAATGCTTATTTTGTTGCGTTGCGTACTCTTCCCGCCCTGCGGCATAGCCCGCTAGGTTCCCGTTCTCCGCGCTTGCAAGTGAGAGCCCATGGCGAAATCAGACCAACCCACCACGATCAAGAAATACGCGAACCGCCGGCTCTATAATACCGGAACGAGCACTTACGTGACGCTCGAGGACCTCGCCGCCATGGTCAAGGACGGCGAAGATTTCCTGGTCTACGACGCCAAGACCGGCGACGACATCACCCGCTCCGTGCTCGCCCAGATCATCTTCGAGCAGGAGAACAAGGCCGGCCAGAACCTGCTCCCGACCACCTTTCTGCGCCAGCTCATCCGCTTCTACGGCGACAGCATGCAGATGGTGGTGCCGAAATATCTCGAACAGTCGATCGCGACACTGACCCAGGAGCAGGAGAAGTTCCGCAAGCAGATCGCCAACACGCTGTCCGGCACACCGTTTGCGCCGCTCGAGGAGCAGGTCCGCCGCAACATGGAGCTATTCCAGCAGACCTTCTCGATGTTCAAGCCCTTCGCCGCGCCCCGTCCGGCGGCCACCCCGGAGCCAGAGCCCGATGCAAATGCCGAGGCGCCGAAGGACAGCAACATCGACGATCTGCGCCAGCAGATGAAGGAAATGCAGGAACGCCTCGAGCGGATGTCGAAGAAGGACGAGTAGGTCTTTCCATTGAGCCGGCTCTCCGCGAACCGTAGGACGCAACATGTCCGATCGACGCGCGCATTGGGACAACGTCTACGCCACCAAGGGCGAAGCCGAGGTCAGCTGGTTTCAGAACAGCCCGGCGACCTCGCTGGCGATGATCAGAGCAGCCAATCTGGACCGCGAGGCCGCCATCATCGACATTGGCGGCGGCGCATCGCGACTAGTCGATGCTCTGTTGCAGGACGGACATCGCGACGTCGGCGTGCTGGATCTCTCCGCAAACGCGCTTGACGTCGCGCAGAAGCGACTCGGCGCAGCCGCTTCAGTGGTTGAGTGGATCGTTGCCGATGTCACGACATGGCGCTCAGCAAAGACCTACGATCTATGGCACGATCGCGCGGCGTTTCACTTCCTGACCGAATCCCGCGACAGGGCCGCCTATGTCGAGCGCCTGCGGTCGGCACTTGCGCCCGGCGGCTACGTCATCATCGCGACGTTCGCGCCCGACGGCCCGGAGCAATGCAGCGGCCTGCCGGTGCAACGCCATGACAGCGTCAGCCTCGCGGCGGAACTCGGCCCCGACTTCGAGCTGATCGAAACGCGTAGCGATATCCACCATACGCCGTGGCATTCGACGCAGGCGTTTCAGTTCAGCCGGTTTCAGCGAAGCCATTAGAGTGTTGCGACGACCGATTGAATCCGCCCAGTACGCCGCGCCTATCGAGGAGTCACAACTGTCTCTGGAATACTGGATCGCCCGATCAAGTCGGGCGATCACAGCGGAGTAATGGCAGCTACGCCGCTAGCTTCACCGCATGCGCAAAATCCCAATAGAGTTTTCGCGCCCGGGCGTAGAACGGACCCGGCTTCAGTTCGCGCTCGTCGATGCGGACAACCGGCGCGACTTTGGCGAAATTGCCGGTGGAGAAGATCTCGTCAGCAGCGAGGAAGTCGGCATAGCGCAGCGTCTTCTCGACCACGGCGACGCCGTCGGCGCGAAGCAGGTTGATGACGCGCTGGCGCGTGATGCCGTTGAGGAACGTTCCGTTGGGCACGGGGGTGTAGACCACGCCGTCGTTGGCCATGAACACGTTGGAATTGCCGAACTCGGCGACATTGCCGAGCATGTCGAGCATCAACGCGTTCTGGAAGCCGCGCGAGGGGCCTCAGCGAGCGCGCGCGAATTGTTCGGATAGAGGCAGGCGGCCTTGGCCTCGACCGGCGCGCATTCGGCGGTCGGCCTGCGAAACGGCGACAGGGTGATGGCGTTGCCGACGGGTTTTGGCATCGGCGCCTCGTAGATGCACAGGCACCAATTGGTAGTCTCGGGATCGAACAGCACGCCGCCGCCCGAACCGTGCTGCGCCCAATACATCGGACGGATGTAGAGCTCGGCGTTGGCCGCAAAGCGCGCAATGCCCTCGCGCGCGAGCGTGAGCCAGGTGTCGGTATCGACCACCGGCTTGAGGCCAAAGTTGACCGCCGATTGATTGGCGCGGGCGACGTGGCGGTCGAGATCGGGCGCCACACCCTCGAACGCACGCGCGCCGTCGAACACGACAGAGCCGAGCCAAGCCGCATGCGTGCGCGGGCCCATGATCGGCACATTGCCGTCCTGCCATTTGCCGTCGAAGAAGGTCCAGCTCGGTGAATATTCGATGGGCTTCCTGATCTCGGCCATGACCGGCCTCCCTGGCGTGATGCCGCACTACAGCGCCACTATTGGTCGCAATTTCTAAATGATTCCCTGCGGGAAGATAGTTACCCTCTTCCCTTGTCGGAGAATGAAAGATCCATGCCGCTCGATCCGCTCGCAAAACGCTTGTTGGCCATGATGGCTGCCGCCGCGCCGCCGACACGAAGCCGGCCGAGCGTCGAGGCACGGCGGCAGTCGCTAGCGAAACTGATGCAGTTCGCGCGCGCTGATGCGCCGGATGTGACGACGTCCAACGGTAGGCTGCCGGGTCCTGGCGGCGAGCTGCCCTATCGCCTCTATGCGCCCGCAAGTGCCGGTCAACGCATGCCGGGATTCGTATTCTTTCACGGCGGCGGCCTCGTCGCTGGCAGCATCGCCACACACGACCGCATCGCAGCGGCGCTGGCGCATGCGACCGGCTGCCGCCTCGTCTCGGTCGACTACCGGCTCGCGCCCGAGCACAAATTTCCTGCCGCCGTCGACGATGCGATCGCCGCCACCGAGTGGGTCGCGCGTGAAGCGCCAACACTCGGCATCGATGCGGAACGGCTGGTGGTCGGCGGCGATTCCGCCGGCGCCACGCTGGCTGCGATCGTGTGCCAGGAGGCGATGCAGAACGCAGGCCTCTCCATCGTCGCGCAATGCCTGATCTGCCCGGTGCTGGATTTCGAGGAGATCTCGCCGTCGCGCGAGGCGTTCGCCGAGGGCCACCTGATCGATCGCCCCACCATGGAAGCCGACCTCGCCGACTATCTGCCTCAGGGTTTGGATGCCGCCGATCCCCGCATTTCGCCGCTACGCGCGACACGGCTCGCCGGCCTGCCGATGGCGATCATCCATACCGCCGAATTCGACCCGATGCGTGACGAAGGCAACGCCTATGCGCGCAAGCTGCTGACCGCGGGCGTGGTCGTCGAGCACACTTGCCATGACGGCATGATTCACAATTTCCACGCCATGGGCGCCATCCTGCCGCAGGCGCAGCTCGTGCTGTCGCAAATCGGCGAGCAGGTCAGGCGCGCGGTCGAGAAGTAACAGCGTGAATCACACGCGCGCGCCGAGCACGGCCCTGGCAGCCACGACATACTCAGGCCAATGCGCGTCCGCATAACGCTCGGCCTGCCGCGCGCAAGTGAGATCGGGCGCATGTGCGGCCGCAATCATGCGTGCGAACCGTTCCTCGGCCACCGTCACGTCATCAACTGCCGGCGCCGGGGCGGCTCCTGCGGCGGTTGGCGCGACGGCGAATCCCGCCAGTCCGGCGAGCACGATGCGGCGTGACGTGTTCATGGCTGTCGTTCCCCATTGTCCAGCCTGCACTCTGGCGGGCGAATGTGTCGGTGCGATCACGACAGGGTAACTGCGCGTATCGGTGTAGTCCATCGATTGCAGATACCGCCGGACCGATCACGTCCATCCAGCTGGCGCGCGGGACATCGCATCCCGGCCCAAACCGGAGGACAGCACGTGACCCGGCACAGAGCCCTGATCACAAAAGGGTTTTTGCGCCGGTGCGCAGCATCCCGCGTCAACGGGTTGTTAGCCTTCATCGGAAAACACTGATTGCGTTACATCGCCGCAAGGAACCTTGCGCCATACTGAGACCGGTTTTCGTTTCGCCCTGGAGGCTGAGAATGTCCCGCTTGTTTCCGGAACGGACGTTCCTTGCTGGCAAGATCTTCTTCAATTTCGGCCAGTCGTCGATTGACTGCGTCGTGCGCCGGCTGTCCGAGGAGGCTGCGACGCTCGAGATGGAGAGCGGCCTCGGCGTACCCGAGCGATTCCAGCTCAGGGTCGCGGGACGCAAGATATTGGCCTGCCGCGTGATCTGGCGATCGGACCGTCAGGTCGGAGCCGCCTTCGAGCTGCCAGGCAGCGTCGAGCGCCCGAGTGGCGAGGAGCGGGAACGCTCGTCCGACGCGCTGATGCGCGGCCAGATGCTGGCGCTGCGCGCCGCGCTCGATCATGTGCCGACGGGCATCGTGCTGCTCGACTCAAGCCTCAGGGCACGTCTGATCAACCGGTCGTTTCGTCAGATGTGGCGCCTGCCAGACGAGGTTGCTGACAGCAATCCTTCCATTCTCACGCTGCTTCATCATGGACGTGACACCGGCGCCTATGAGGTGCCGGATCCTGAGCTCGATGCCTTGGTGGCGGAACGCGTCCGTGTGATCGAGGCGGGCGATCCGACGCCTATCGACCTACGGCGGACCAATGGCGATGTGGTGCGCGTACAGGTCACGCCTTTGCCCGACGGCGGGCGCATGCTGACCTACACGCCCGTCACTGACATTGTGCGCACCTCCGACGAGCTGAAGCTGCTGCGGGATGCGCTGGAGAATGTTCAGGATGGAGTCCTCCTTCTCGATTCCGACCTGCACGCTACGTTCATGAACCGGCGTATGCGGCGGTTCTGGGAGGTCAGCGACGAGGAGGCCGCGAATCGACCGACCTATTCGTCGCTGGTGCGACGCCTGCATCGCGCCAGCGCGCCCAATCTTCCGACGAACGAACTCGCGAAATTTCCGGCGCGACGCGTCGAAGAGGTCAAGGCCGGCGATCATGTCCGCGACCTGCAGACGCCGGATGGCCGGCGCATCAGGGCCCATTGTACGACGATGGCCAATGGCGGCCGCATGCTGACCTATGTCGACATCACCGATCTGACGCAAAAAGCCGCGCTGCTGGAAACGCTCGCCACCACCGATCCGCTCACCGGCCTCTCCAACCGCCGCCACTTTCTCGACTGTCTCGGTGCGGAATGGAGCCGCTTTCAGCGCTACTATCGCTCCGTCTCGGTGTTGATGCTTGACATCGACCATTTCAAGTCGGTCAACGATCGCCATGGCCATGCGGTGGGCGACGTCGCGATCAAGGCGGTTGCGGCCGCGTGCCTCGACGGCAAACGCAAGTCGGACATCGTTGGCCGCCTCGGCGGCGAGGAGTTCGCCGTGCTTCTGCCCGAAACCAGCCTGTCCCGGGCGAGGATTGTCGCCGAGCGCATCCGCAAACACGTGATAAGCGCGCAGATCGTCGCCGGAAAGGTTCAGTTCGGCGTCACCGTGAGCATCGGCATCGCGGAGGCCACCGTCAGCATGTCCGGCATCGACACACTGATGAGTGCGGCCGATCACGCGCTCTACCAGGCTAAGGCCGAGGGCCGCAATCGCTGCATCGCCTTCGCGCCCCCGCCGCCTGCAAGCAAGGCAGCGGAGTGATTGCCGGAACAGGCTTCACTCCGGAACCGGAACGTCGAACGTGTTGAGCGTGACCGAGACCATGCAGTAGACGCCGACGAGATAGGAGAGTTCGGCCGCGCCGTGCTCGCCGAACTCCTTCACGGCGGCGCGCCAGGTCAATTCCGGCAGAACACCGCCGCCGACCAACGCGGACGCGATGTCGTAGGCGACGGCCTCCTGCCTGGTGAGATCGACCGGCCGCTGTCCGGCGACGATGGTCGCGAGCTTCTCGTCGGACAAGCCGCGCTGCTCGGCGACCAGCACGTGGGCGTAGAGCTCGTAGCCGGAGCGGAAATGCGAGCCGGTGACGAGGATGGCGACCTCGCGCACCGGCGCCGGCAGCAGCGGGTTCGACGCGATCGCCTTGACCAGCTCCCATACCGGCTTACCGAAGCGCGGCTCGCGCAGCCAGGGATTCCACGGCCCCAGCAGCGCGCCGTCGTCGCGCATGTTCACAAAACCCTTGAAATGGTCCTTGATGCCGGCTCGCATGTCGTCATAAAGCGGCTTCTGTTCGTCGGCCAGATTCTGGGGATCGAGAATGGGAAGGCGCACGGCTGCGATCTCCTCTTTGAGAAGATGCGAGGCTCGCCTGCATGCGCGCGCAGGGCAAGTGAAGTTGCTGTGACGGGTGCGCTTAAAACTCCAGCGGCGCGTTGTCGACGACTTCCTTCATCACGAAGAAGGTGCGGGTCTGGCGCACCCCGGGGAGCGCGATCAGCTGCTCGCCATGGATGCGATTGAAATCCTCCATGTCGCCGACACGGATCTTGAGGAAGTAGTCGAAATCGCCGGCGACGAGGTGGCAATCAAGCACGAATTTCAGTTTTGTAATCGCCTGCTCGAAAGTGGCAAAACTCTCCGGGGTCGAGCGGTCGAGCACGACGCCGACCATCACCAGCGTGCCCTTGGCCACCTTCTTCGGCGCCACCATGGCGCGCACGGTCGCAATGAAGCCGTCCTCGAACAGGCGCTGGGTGCGGCGATGGCAGGTGGCGGGGCTGATCGCGACGGTTTCGGCCAGCTCGGCATTGCTGAGCCGGCCGTTATTCTGAAGCAATCGCAATATCTTAAGGTCGATACGGTCGAGACGGGAAGGCATGGAAGAATCTCTCATTCCTATCCATCATTACGGAACAAGTAAGGGTAATTGATGTCGTTTTCGCAAGCAACGGCGCAATATTGACGCAGCATTTGAGAGCACCTTTCTTGTAGCAAGTGCTAATCGCTGCGGCCAGCTCAATGCCAATCGGGATGACCCATGATGCTGAAAAAATTCGCGCGCTATTCGCTCACCTTCGGTCCGACGCCAATCGAGAAGCTTGAGCGGCTATCGAAATATCTCGGCGGTCAAGTCGAGGTCTACGCCAAGCGCGAGGACTGCAATTCAGGCCTTGCCTATGGCGGCAACAAGCTGCGCAAGCTCGAATACATCATTCCCGATGCGATCGCCTCCAACGCCGACACGCTGGTATCGATCGGCGGCGTGCAATCCAACCACACCCGCATGATCGCGGCGGTCGCCGCCAAGCTCGGCATGAAGTGCCGTCTGGTGCAGGAAGCCTGGGTACCGCACGAGGACGCGGTCTATGACCGCGTCGGCAACATCATGCTCTCGCGCATCATGGGTGCCGACGTGCGCCTGGTCGACGACGGCTTCGACATCGGCATCCGCAAGAGTTGGGAGCAGGCGATCGAGGAGGTGAAGGCGGCGGGTGGCAAGCCTTACGCGATTCCCGCTGGCGCCTCCGTGCACAAATTCGGCGGCCTCGGCTATGTCGGCTTCGCCGAGGAAGTGCGCAAGCAGGAGAAGGAGCTCGGCTTCAAATTCGACTACATCGTCGTCTGCACCGTCACCGGCTCGACCCATGCCGGCATGCTGGTCGGCTTCGCCGCCGACGACCGCGCCCGCAAGGTGATCGGAATCGATGCGTCGTTCACGCCTAGCCAGACGAAAGCCCAGGTGCTCGAGATTGCGCAGAACACCGCAAAGCTCGTCGAGCTCGGCAAGGAGCTCGTCCCCGACGACGTCGTGCTGATCGAGGACTATGCCTATCCCGCCTATGGCGTGCCGTCGGAAGAGACCAAGGAAGCGATCCGCCTCACCGCGCGGCTCGAAGGCATGATCACCGACCCCGTCTACGAGGGCAAGTCGATGCAGGGCCTGATCGACCTTGCGAAGAAGGGCTATTTCGAGCAGGGCGCGAAGATCCTGTACGCCCATCTCGGCGGCGCGCCCGCGTTGAACGGGTATGCCTATGCGTTCAGGAATGGGTGAGGTGGCGCAGATCTCGCCGCATACACGGCTGTCGTCCCGGACAAGCATAAGCACAGATCCGGCACCGAGAGCCACAGGATCGCGTTGGGCGAAGACTACTCGCTACCTCGCCCTGACGATCTGCAACAGCTCGTCGCCGTAATGCTCGAGCTTCTTGTCACCGATCCCGGGCACGTTGCGGAGTTCATCCAGCGTCGTCGGCCAGGCCCGAACGATGCCGTCGATGGTGGCATCGTGCAGCACGACATAGGCGGGCACGCCGCGCTCGCGGGCGACGTCGGAACGCCAGGAGCGCAGCCGCGCGCGCAATTCGGGATCGACGTCGCCTTGCGGCGCGCTCGCCGCGGGCGCGAGGTCGCCGCGGCGCGATTTGGCCCGGCTCGAACGGATGCGGGTGCCGGGCGCCTCCTCGCGCAGCCACACTTCCGTTTCGCCGCGCAGCACGCCGCGCGAAGAGTCCGTCAGCTTCAACGCGCCGAATGCTTCGCTGTCGCTCTGCAAATGCCCCATTGCCACCAATTGCCGCAGTACCGTGCGCCACTGCTTTTCGTTGAGCTCGCGGCCGATGCCGAACACCGACAGCTTGTCGTGGCCGAACTGCGTCACCTTCTCGGTCAGGCGCCCGACCAGCACGTCGATCAAATGCATTGCCCCGAAGCGCTGGCCGGTGCGGTAGACGCAGGACAACAGCTTCTGCGCCAGCACCTTGCCGTCGCGCATTTTCGGCGGCATCAGGCAATTGTCGCAATTGCCGCAACTCTCGGCCATCACGATCTCGCCGAAATAGGCGAGCAGCCGCCGGCGCCGGCAATGCGGCGTCTCGGCAAGGCCGACCAGCGCGTCGAGCTTACCGATCGAGACCCGCTTGAATTCGTCGGAAGCGTTCGACTCGTCGATCATGCGGCGCTGCTGCACGATGTCGGAGAGGCCGTAGGCCATCCAGGCGGCGGATGGCTTGCCGTCACGGCCGGCACGCCCCGTCTCCTGGTAATAGGCTTCGATGCTTTTGGGCAGATCGAGATGGGCGACGAAACGCACGTCAGGCTTGTCGATGCCCATGCCGAACGCAATGGTCGCGACGATGACGATGCCGTCCTCGTTGAGAAAGCGGTCCTGATTCCGGGAGCGCACGCTGCTGTCGAGGCCGGCATGATAGGGCAGCGCGGCCATGCCTGCGTCTTGAAGCGCGGCAGCGACCTCCTCGACGCGGTTGCGGGACAGGCAATAGACCACGCCGGCATCGCCCATGTGGCGCTCGCGGATGAACTCCTTCAGCTGCGACACCGCATTGCGCTTGTCGACGATCTCGTAGCGGATGTTGGGCCGGTCGAAGCTGGAGACAAATTGCG
Organism: Bradyrhizobium sp. 154; assembly: GCF_023073875.1. Taxonomy (NCBI): domain Bacteria; kingdom Pseudomonadati; phylum Pseudomonadota; class Alphaproteobacteria; order Hyphomicrobiales; family Nitrobacteraceae; genus Bradyrhizobium; species Bradyrhizobium sp. 154. The sequence goes on along the minus strand of NZ_JADPKG010000058.1, from coordinate 17,769 downwards.
GGGAGCCGGTAAGCTGAAGCCGCTCGACGATTTCCTTGCGGGTCAGATCGTCGGCTGTCGCGGTCAGCGCGATGCGTGGGACATCGGGAAAGCGCTCGGCGATGATGGACAGACCGACGTATTCGGGCCGGAAGTCGTGGCCCCATTGCGAGACGCAATGCGCCTCGTCGATCGCGAACAGCGCCACCTTCGCCCGCGCCAGCATCGACAGGCAGCGCGGCGTCACCAGCCGTTCCGGCGCGACATAGAGCAGGTCGAGATCGCCCGCGATCAGGCGGCGCTCCACCTCCGAAGCTTCGTGCGGAGTCAGCGACGAGTTCAGCGCGGCCGCGTTGACACCTGATTCGATCAGGCCCGCAACCTGATCGCGCATCAGCGCGATCAGCGGCGAGACCACGATGCCGCAGCCTTCGCGCAGCAGTGAGGGGAGTTGATAGCAGAGCGACTTGCCGCCGCCGGTCGGCATCAGCACAAGGCAATTGCCGCCTTCGCTCACGTGCCGGATGATCTCACCCTGCGCGCCGCGGAACCCCGGCAGGCCGAACACCGAATGCAAGACCGACAGCGCGTCGCGGCCGTTGGCCAGAGCGGACAGCGGAGCGGTGGAAGGAGAGGACATGGGCGTGAGGACATTGAGCTTTCGGTCAACGCCAGTCGCACGACCGAGCGGGCATGGCAAGACCGTTTGCGCGGCAGGGTATAGTGTTCCCCTCTCCGCTTGTGGGAGAGAGTGGCTCGCCGCATAGTGAGGGGTCTCTGACTGCGCATTCGATGAGACTTGTTTCGCGGCGACATACCCCTCATCCGGCGCTTCGCGCCACCTTCTCCACAACGGAAAAGGGAAGAACAGCCGCTATGCCCCGATCCTTCGCAGCGCCTCCGCGACGGTCACGATCGGTACACTGCGCTTCTCGGCCGCCTTCAGCGCATGGCACATCAAATGCGGCGTGCAACCATAGGGGCTCGGCCTGTCGGCGACGTCATGGCCGTACAAGATCAGCCATCCGCCGCTTGCGACCGCCTCGTCGAAATAGCGATCGATGCCTGTCGTATCGATGTCGCGGTCGATCAAGGGCGAAGCACGCAGAAACTGGAGGTCGATGACGCCGTGATTGACGCCGGGAAGGATGCCGCGCGCCGAACGGTAGGCTCTTGCAAGCTGCGGCTTGCGCCAAACCGAGGCGAGACCATACGGATAGGCGAAGTTCTCCAGCATGATCGAGGAATCAATGCTGCGGAAGTGGTCGCGGTTGCGCTCGATCTCGCGTTCCATGGCGGCTTCGTCGAGATCGACCGCGCTCTGGTGCGAGAAGGTGTGGCAGGCAATCTCGTGGCCGGCGCGGTGAAGCCGCACGATCGCGTCATTCGACAGGCCCTGCCAATGATCCGACGGCTGATCGATCAGGCTGCCCGAGAGGTAGAATGTGCCGCGACCGCCATGTTTCTCGAGGAGTTCGGCACCCTCGCCTGCGGCGCTATCTGGAGCATCGTCGAAGGTGAAGCTCACCATCGGGGCGCGCGCAGGCAACCGGTGCGGCGCGGCGCGGAAATGCCGAGCCAGCCGATTGCTCACGCGTCCCTGGAGTGACGACCACACGCTGCGTTTCCCGTGATTCCATATTCGCTACTGAAACATTCGCGCGCTAGTTGAGGCAAGCCTAACGCTCGGGTAATCCTAACATGGAGCCAACACCCTTCGGCTAGCACGCAGGGACCGATACGTCGGCATCCGTACCGAGATATTGCAGCCAGTTCCGGAATAACGCTGCCGCTGCGGTGCCGGCGGCGATATCGGCGCGCAAATTCAGCGCAGGCAATTCGTTGGTGAGCGCGGGATGGCGCTGGTGCCGTGCCTGTTTCTCGAAGCGGGCCAGCTTCTCTTCTGTCGCTGCGTCAAAATAACTCACGGGCAAATTCGGATAATTCTCGCGCTCACGGGCGAGATAGCGGCCGACGTCGCGCAGATATTCGCGCTGGAGCGACAGCCCGTCATATTCCGGATGGCCCTGGAAGAACACGAAGCGGCTGGCATATTGGCGGATAAAGACGTCGACGCCGGCCTCTTCCGAGCGCGTCAGCACCCGGTACCCGGCTTCCACGAGCTCGCTCTCGGCGATCTCGTTCAGGCGCGAATGCGAGACCTTGAGCGGCATAGGCGCACCGCGCGTCAGCGGATCGCGCGTCACGGCTTCGCAGTCGAAGATGCCGTGACATTTGCTCGGCAGCCGCCGCCGCGCGATGCCGTCGAGGTGCAGCACCGCCGCATGCGCGGCGAGGCACGACCAGATCGTCGAGCGCGTGTTGACCTTGGCCCAGTCGATCAGCTCCGTCAGGTCGCGCCAGTACGGCTCCTGGTCGAGTTCGGGCGCGACCGGCTCGGCGCCGGTCACGATCAGCCCGTCGAATTTACGGCGCCTGAGATCCGCAAGATCGGAATATTCGCTCTCGATATGCCACTTGGCGTCCGGCGAGCGCCTCACCGAAGGAAGCGAGAAGCAGTGGAAGCGGATGCGACGCGAGCCTGCAGCCGCCTGGAGCAGCTTCATGAACTGCCGCTCGGTCGCCTTCAACGCCGGGTCCGGCATGTTGTTGATCAGCCCGATGGTCAGCTCGGCGCCGCGATCACGCGCGAGATCACCTTCGGCCGGCACCAGTGCCGGGCTTGATATGACTTGATCCCTGTCGATCAAGATCGTCATTGGCGCCGCCGCCTACTCCGCGGCCTGCAGACGCGACGACGGACAGGCCTTTTCCAGCGCCTGATCGATATCCTCGATGATGTCTGCGGAATGCTCGATGCCGATCGACAGGCGGATCGTCTCCGGCAGCACGCCCGCTATGCGCTGCTGCTCTGCCGACATCTGCCGGTGCGTCGTCGACGCCGGATGGCAGGCCAGCGACTTGGCATCGCCGATATTAACGAGCCGCGTGATCAGCTTCAGCGCATCATAGAAGGTCTTGCCGGCTTCCATGCCGCCCTTGATGCCGAAGGTAAACAGCGAAGAGGCGTTGCCGTTCAGATATTTCTGCACCAGCGGATAATAGGGGCTGTCCGGGAACCCCGTGTAATTGACCCAGGCCACCCGCGAATCGCCACGGAGGAATTCGGCGACCTTGCGGGCGTTCTCGACGTGGCGCTCCATGCGCAGTGCCACGGTTTCGATGCCCTGGAGCAGCAGAAAGGCATTGAAAGGCGAGAGCACCGAACCCATGGTGCGCTGATAGACGCTGCGCGCGCGCTCGATGTAGGCGGTCCTGCCGAAGCGCTCGGCATAGACGAGGCCGTGATAGGACGCATCCGGCTTGTTGTAAGCCGGGAATCGGTCGGCGTGTTTCCCCCAGGGGAAGTTTCCGGAATCGACGATGGCGCCGCCAAGCGTGGTGCCGTGGCCACCGAGGAACTTGGTCAGGGAATGCACGGCAATATCGGCACCGTAGTCGAACGGCTTGAGCAGAATCGGGCTTGCGACCGTGTTGTCGACGATCAGCGGCACGCCATGCGAATGCGCGATTTTCGCCAGCGCCTCGATGTCGCAGACATTGCCGGCGGGGTTGCCGATGGTCTCGGCGAACACGGCGCGGGTATTCTCGTCGATCAGTTTCTCGATCGCCTCGGGCTGGTCGCTCTCGGCGAAGCGGCCAGTGATGCCCTGCCGCGGCAGGATGTGTGAGAGCAGCGTGTGTGTGGTGCCGTAGAGCTGCGGCACCGAGACGATGTTGCCGCCGTGATCGGCGACATTGACAAAGGCGAAATGCAGCGCCGCCTGGCCGGTCGCAACCGCAAGCGCGCCGACGCCGCCTTCGAGCTGCGCGATGCGCTTCTCCAGCACCGCGCTGGTCGGATTGGCGATGCGGCTGTAACGAAAGCCCTCGGCCTCGAGATTGAAGAGCGCCGCGCCATGATCGGCGCTGTCGAAGGCATAGGCTGCGGTCTGGTAAATCGGCACGGCGACGGCGTGCGTTGTGGCTTCCGGTTCGTAGCCGGCGTGAATAGCGATCGTCTCGTTGCGCATCGTGCCACCTCCGCGTGGAGCGGGCCGCACTTATCGGCCTGTATGAGGCGCGTGCGTTGTCCGCCATCCTCCTGTTAGAGGGGGGTGGTAAAGCGGACAATAATTCGCCTAGAGATCGAGGAAGTAACCCTAACGCTTGTTGGCGAGGTGGCCAGAATTCGGGTTAAACTGGATTAACGAATTGACGAGGTTGCCGCGCCCGCGGCGTTGCTTTTCCCTTCTCCCTTACGGGTTTTGGGGACCGCATAAGGGCAGAGGGTGCACCGTCAACCCGTCGACAACCTGCCTAGCTTCAGGCCATCGTCTCCCACAGTCGATGAGCGAGCACGCCGGCGCGCTTCTCGATCGCGGCCGCGGCATCGAGCGCGAGATCCTCGCGATAGCGCCCGGCAATGAGCTGCACGCCGATCGGCCTGCCGTCATGCACTGCCACCGGCACCACCGCGCCAGGCAGGCCCAGCACGTTGATCGCGGAGATGAAGCGGATCTCGCCCCAGAAGATCTCGCGCACGCGCTCGGGGCTGACGGTGTCCTCGCGCGGGCCCGGCGTCGGCTTCACCGTGGTCGGCGCCAGCACGACCGGATACTCGTCGAAGAACAATTGCCAGGCGCGGATGTGGCCGTTGCGCGCGGCCGTCGCCTGCATCCAGGCTTTGAGATCGAGCACGTTGGCCTTGGTCCTCATGCCGCCCCAGGCCTTGTGAAAATCCTCGGACGTAACCTTCAGCATGCTGGCTTCCTGCATCACAACGGTCTCGTTGGTGATGATGTCGCACCAGGTCTGCCAGACGCCGTTGATGTCGGGCACCTCGACCTCGCTGACGCGATAGCCGGACCGCTCGAGATGATCCGCGGCCTGGCGCAGCGCCGCGGCAACCTGCGGGTCAACGTCCATGTCATCGGGGATCTTGGCCAGCGCGACCTTGATCGGCCCCTTTGGCTTCGGCCCGACGAGCGGCGCCGGCACCCACCAGGGATCGCGCGGATCGCGTTGGCTCATCACCTCCAGCGCGAGACGAACGTCGGCGACGTGACGGGCGAGCGGCCCCTGCGCCGACATCAGATGCGCCAGCATCGGACGCTCGGCGATGGCGCTTCCGTTGAAAGCGGGGATCCGTCCCTGCGTCGGCTTGATCGTGACAACACCGTTGCAATGCGCCGGCCAGCGCAGCGATCCGCCGATGTCGTTGCCATGGGCGATGGTGCCGATGCCGGCCGCCACCGCCGAGCCCGCACCGCCCGAGGAGCCGCCGCAGGTGACGTTCGGATCCCAGGGGTTCAGCGTCAGCCCGTGCAGAGGATTGTCGGTGAAGCCGCGGAAGGAGAATTCCGGTGTGTTGGTGAGCCCGATCACGATCGCGCCGGCCTTTTTCAAGTTGCGCACCACGGGGGAATCGGACGGCGCGATGAGGTCCTTGTTAGCGGGAACGCCGTTGAAGTTTGGCCGCCCTTCGTAGTCGACATTTTCCTTGATGGTTACAGGCACGCCATGCAGGAGGCCGAGCTCGCCGCCCTTTGCGCGCTGCCTGTCGGCCGCATGCGCCGCTTTTAACGCCTCTTCGGAGAGATCGACGACGACGGCGTTCAGCCTTGGATTGACGGCGTGCATGCGTTCGAGATGCGCTTCGACCGTCTCGACGGCGGAGATTGCACCGGAGCGGATCGCAGCCGCGGTCTCGACCGCCGACCATTGCCAAGCCGGCCCCTTGGGACGGCGCGGTGAGGCCGGCTTGAGCCGCGTGGCTTTCTTTGCCTTCTTTGCAGCGACGGCCTTGCGGCTTGTGCTTTTCTTGCTGGAGGTTTTTACCGGTTTCTTCGAAGCCGTTTTCTTCTTGGTCGTCGCCTTCGCCACGTCGCATCTCCTGAAATTGCGCCGCAGACGTTACGGATGGCCAAAGGACGTGTACAGGTGCGTTTTCTGCATGGCGCGATGGCGCGACGCGGCGAATTGTCCGCGAACGCACCGCTGCGCTATTCCGCGGGGCAAGCCGCAACGGCGGCCTGGGCGCGGTCGAGCCGGAGGCTCCACAGCGCCAGCAGGAGACCGACAGCGGTGATGCCGGCTGCGACCAGAGGCAGCGCCGAAAGGCCGAGTCCGCGATCGATGGTGACGCCGCCGGCCCAGGCGCCGAGAGCGTTACCGAGATTGAACGCGGCGATGTTGAGGCTGGAGGCGAGCGTGCGGCCATCTGGGCCTGCCGCTTCCAGCACGCGAAGCTGGAGCGGGGCGACGGTCGCAAAGGCGGCGACGCCCAGCAGCAGGATCAGCACGACCGCGGCGATCTTGAGCGACAGCGCGGCGGCAAGGCCAAGAAGCACGATGGCGAGCGCAGCGAGCGTCCCGATCAGCGCGCCGGCGAGCCCGCGGTCGGCGAGCTTGCCGCCGGCGACGTTGCCGATCGCGAGGCCGACGCCGAACACCAGCAGGATCGGTGAGACCGCGGCCTCCGAAAAACCGGTGAAGCGCGTCAGGATCGGCTGGATATAGGTGAAGACGACGAACAGGCCGGCAAAGCCGAACACGGTCATAGCAAGGCCGAGCAGCACCTGCGGGCGGCCGAGCACCGAGACTTCGTCGGCAAGCGAGACCGGCTTGTCGCCGTTGCCGACATGGCCGGGCACCAGCGCGGCAACCACGGCAAAGGCGATCACACCGATGACCGTCACGGCCCAGAACGCCGCGCGCCAGCCGAGCATCAGGCCGACCCAGGCGCCGAAGGGCACGCCCAGCAATGTCGCGACCGTAAGGCCGATGAACATGGTGGCAATCGCCGAGGCCCGCTTGTCCTCGGCGACGAGGCTGGTCGCCACCACCGAGCCAACGCCGAAGAAGGTACCATGGGCAAGGGAAGTCAACACGCGCGCGGCCATCAGCAATTCGTAGTTCGGTGCCAGTGCGCAGGCCGCATTGCCGAGCGTGAAGATCGCCATCAGCGCGAGCAGCACGGTTTTCCGTGGCATTCGCCGCGTCGCCAGCGTCAGGACGGGCGCGCCGACGAACACGCCGAGCGCATAGCCGGAGATGAGCAGGCCCGCGACGGGCACCGAGACGTGCATCTCGGCGGCGACCTGGAGCAACAGGCCCATGATGATGAATTCGGTGGTGCCGATGCCAAAGGCACCGGCGGTGAGCGCAAGGACGGCGGAAGGCATGCGTGGCTCCGATGGATGAGACGAGCCACGCAGATAGCCGCGCGTGGGCAAAACCGTTAGCATGGCCGCAATCCAATCATTTGTGACGTGAATTCAACATGGGCCGTTTCGACACCAACCGCTCCGCCGAGATGGAGGTCTTCGTCCGCGTCGTCGACCTCGGCGGATTCACCCAGGCCGGTCGAAAACTGCGCCTGACGCCATCGGGCGTGAGCAAGCTGATCTCACGGCTGGAGGCACGGCTCGGCTCGCGCCTCGTCAACCGCACCACACGCAAGCTGACCCTGACCGAAGAAGGGCAGGCGTTCTACCAACGGGCCGTGCGCATCCTCGCAGAGATGGAGGAAGCCGAGCGCGAGGCGGCCTCCGGTGCGGCCCCGCGCGGCCGCCTCACGGTGAACAGCAACATTCCATTCGGCATGCTGCATGTGATGCCACTGATCCCGCGGTTCCTGGAAGAGCATCCCGACGTCACGCTCGATCTCGTGCTCACGGATACGGTCATCGACCTGATGCAGGAGCGCGCCGACGTCGCGATCCGGGTCGGCCCGTTGCGTGCGTCACGTCTCGTCGCCCGAAAACTCGGCACCAGCCGCATGGTCGTGGTCGGCGCGCCGAACTATCTCGCACGTTGCGGCACGCCGAGGACGCCGGCCGACCTAGCTGATCACCGCGGCATCGGTTGGACGTTTCCGCGCAGTATCCGGGGCTGGCCATTCAAGCGTGGCGACCACACCGAAGAAGCGGTGCCGCCGCCCGTCGCGCGCGCCAGCGACGGCGAAGCCGCGCGCCGCCTTGCGCTGGGCGGCGTCGGCCTCGCGCGCCTCGCCCTCTTCCACATCGGCCCCGACATCGAATCGGGCCGCCTCGTCCCGGTGCTGCAAAGCCACAATCCCGGCGACCGCGAAGACATCCACGCCGTCTATGTCGGCCACACCGCGCCGCTCCCGGCACGCGTCCGTGCGTTCATTGATTTTCTCGCCGAGCATGTGCGGGTGAGCGATCCCGTGCTGAAGCGGGCCGGAGACGGGAGATGGAAGCTGACGAGATGAGACCAATGGCGGAGGGAGAGCAACTGGGATCGAACCTTCTCCGCCTGTTTGGGCGGTGATCGCTGGGCACCATGGCGACGAACCAAAATAGGCCACTGCTGAAATCAAACTGGGCCACCGAGGTTGGAAACAGGCCAGCTCCCATCGGTACTGGCCGAAATAAACCGCCCTGAATTTAGAAATGCGCCACTAAACGAAAACGCCACCAAGCCGAATAATGCTCAGTGGCGCTACGGTGGAACTGGAAACTGCAATCCTCCAGTAGACGCTAACGGGGCGCTGGCGTTTAGGTTCAAGGCGGCCCTACTGTTCCTCCGGTTCGCGATGGATAGCCGCCTTCTTGGCAAGCGCAGCTTCTATCAATTCAGCTATGCCATCGACCGCAATTCGGTCGTTGATGCGTGATGCTATGTACTTGTAGCGCGCAATGCGCAGATCGATCTCTTCACACTTCTCAAACATAGCTCACCGCGATTGTTGAGGGCGGGAGCTTTCAGAACTCTCAGTCACCGATAATAGCCAAGGGCGGGGCATCGATCCCCAGACCTTAAAGTAAATAGTCAGTTCCAGATACTGGAACCAAATTAGGTCAGCTCTAAATACTAGCGATAACCGTGTCGCGCCGCAAAGATAGTTGGAGGAAGGAGTCATCAAGTCACTTCGCGTAACCTTGGGACCGGAGCCACGCGATCCGACGCTCTCCATTCATCCAATCGTCAATTTCGGTCTTGCTAAGACGTGTACCCATAAACCAAGGGCGTGAGGCGACAATGGCAGTATCCGCTGCGACAGAGACCTATGCGTCAAGTGGCAGGACTGTAGACCACGGCAGCTAGTGGGACGTATTTTCAAAGGTTCTCATCACGGCAACAACATTCTTTCCGAGGTAAGGTTTTGCGATGAAAAGCGCGTTTGCCGGAATTTCAAGCGGCCTCAACTTCCCGGAAGTTATGATGATATGCACCGGAGGCCATCTGTCCCGGACAGCAGCGGCGAGCTTCAGCCCGTTGATGGAACCCGGCATTTCGATGCCTGTAAATAGCAAATGGATGTCTTTGCGGGCTTCCAGAATGGCGATGGCATGATCAGCGTTTTTTGCGACGACCACGGTAAACCCAGCCTCTTGGAGGTCTCCCGCCACAAGATCCCTGATTAGAACTTCATCCTCAACGACTAAAACTGTGGCCACTTGACCTCTTCGGTGGTCTTTGGGGCCACGAATGCTAAGTAAAGCGGCGCACAATGGTTCCTGAGTTCGTTTCCAAACAGCCATTTGGATAGCCTCATAAAGGCGTAGCGGTCCCGCCCCGTCAGTGAAACAGCCCGCGCTATGTCCATCGCACTACAGACGTGCCGCCCGAATGAGCGTAAGAAGGAGACATTGCTGGCCACGATATTGGGCGTCAGTGACTGAGAGTTGAAATGCTCCCGCCTTACTGCGCGAGAGCTTTCAATGATCGGATCAAACCGTATCCTCGGCGCCTTGTCAGCTGCCGACCTCGAAGTCCTCAAGCCGCACCTCCGGCCTGTCAAACTTGAGCACCAGCGCATTTTGTTTGATACCGGCGATCCGGTACCTGTCGTATACTTCCCGCTGACCTGCGTGGTGTCATTAGTCGTGCCCCTGTCAACGGGACAGTCAGTCGAGGCCGCAATGGTCGGCCGCGATGGCGTTGTCGGAGCGGGAGCCGCGCTCGACGGGAAAATATCCCTGAACCGCGCAATCATTCAGCTGCCTGGCAACGCCTTGGAGTGTAGCGCCAAGGCATTGGAGACCGCGGCATTTCAAAGCCGCGCTTTGATCGCCATGCTCGTTCGGCATGAACAGACCGTATTCGCACAAGCTCAACAGTCGACGGCATGTATGGCCGCACATGACACTCAAGCCCGGCTTTGCCGCTGGATGCTCCGGGCTCGTGATCTGGCTGAAAGCGACACCCTGCCATTCACCCAAGAATTTCTGGCGGAAATGCTGGGCAGGAACAGAACCAGCGTCAGCCCGGTCGCGCATACGCTGCAACAAGCCGGGATGATCAGGTACACGCGAGGGCGCATCGAAATCCTCAACGTTGAGGGACTGAGGGAAAGCGCCTGCGAATGCTACGAAGCGGTTCGATTGAATTACGATAAGCTACTTTAATGAGGGTCCGAGCCATATACCTCGGCTCAAGCCTGATTACGAACCGAGCGAGACTCCAAAGCTCGCGGGGGCTCCGTCAATCAACTGCTTTGCCCATACAATCGCGTCGTCGTCATTTCGCACGAAAAGACCCGGCATGCCACGAATTGCCCGTCGTTGCCGACTGTGTAAAGCCGACGATCAGTCATTTATCGCGGTGGGCGCAAACCTGGTGACGTGAGCCATTCGTTGATATGAACTGCGACGTCGGTCTGGCGCGCTCGTTTTACTAGAGCGTCCTTCTCCCGACCAGGCGGCATCCCCCGGGCTTGCTCTTTAAGTTGCGCAGCCGACTTGGCCAGTCGCTCATCGAAGGTCATGGTATGCTTGATCCGTCTTCGCTTCTGCAGCATGGCTACGTCCTCCTCGCAGCAAAAGTTAACGGTGTTTCACCTGCTGCGTCTGTCTTAGGGGCTACATAGGAGAAACGGGCTTCGTCGGTCAGTTGATATACGCTTCTGCCGATAAGCCCTATCAGGGGATTGGCTAGGAGCGTTGCTTCCGGCCGAGCTGCCGTGATTCAAACCTCTGATAACTGGGGGCTTGAATCATGCGCTACGAACTCACGGATCATGAATGGACCACCATCAGGCCGATGCTGCCGAACAAGCCGCGTGGCATTCCCCGGGTAAACGACCGCCGTGTCATCAGTGGAATTTTCTGAGTCTTACGATCCGGAGCGCCCTGGCGTGATCTCCCGGAGGCGTTTGGTCCGTACACCACTTGCTACAACCGCTTTGTTCGCTGGCGGCGGGCTGGTGTCTGGGGCCGCATCATAGACGCACTTGCCGCGGCCCACGATGCCGCTGTCCAGATGATCGACACCTCCATCGTCCGTGTGCATCAGCATGGAGCCTGCATCAGACTAAATCAGCGCCAATCGATGGGGAGGTCACGCGGCGGCTTGACCAGCAAAATCCATGCGGTGGTCGATAGCAATGGTCTGCCGGTACGACTGGCGCTGAGCTCCGGTGAGGCCCACGACGTTCGACTTGCCGAAAACTGCTGTCCCATTTGAAAGTCGGGTCAATGCTCCTTGCCGACCGTGGCTATGACGCCGACTGGATCAGAGAGCTCGCCATGAAGAAGGGCGCGTGGGTCGCGTTCAAAGCCGGTTGTGAGTCACACCTCGACGTCTTCCGCGTTGAGCCATCCGGTCGACCGGGTACGCTCGCCGGCCCCGAAGCTGACGCTTCATGGGCCGTCGATGGCGGCGGCCAGGAGATAGCTTTCTGCTGCTTCAACGCAACCTTGCGCGACTATGCTCGTTTCGGGCAGACTGCTGGCCCACGACGGCACTTAGGAAGGTCGCCAGTTGGTCCCGCAGCAATGGATTTTGGACGCAACAACGGTCAAACCCGCTGATAAACAGCTCTCTGCGAAAGTCGCGACCGCTTATTTTGGATATGGCTACCAACTATGGATCCTTCCCGGAGAGCAGCGCAGGTTCGCGCTGCTCGGTATCCGAGGCCAAATCTTTGGTCGATCCCGCTTCAAAATTGGTTATGGTCCACACCTCGGTCAGGCAAAAGCCATCCGAGCCCGGCTCGTTAATGGAGCCGCATTGCCTTGTGGTTTGCCGCGCTTGAGAAGTTCGGAAATGATGATCCGGAGCTTTCCCGATAGTTTCGCATTGAACAGAAGGCGACGAACCCGGCTGGAGTCCATTGTCCGCCCATAAGCCACTAAGCGGACGAATCGCCAACTGAGCGGCCTTACTTTTCCTCATGTCGATTTTGCGGGCGACGACGGGTCGTCCCAGCAGCAGGTGGCAGCCGCGCTATCGCTTGCTCTAATTCTGTTGCGATGGCCTTGTAACGAGAGAGCACCCGCGTATAGACGTCGCGCCTAAGCGGGCTCTTTGCTGACTGTTGCAGGCGCTCGCAGTCAGCGATTTGCACGCGAAGCAGTTCAAGATGGGCCAGTATCTCTTTCATGTGCAGGCAAACTATCCCATGTCGCTTTTGGTTGAATAGCGAACTTCAGGCGCCTCTCATAACTGATTAGGACAACGTCGGGCTCAACACGGACGCCACCCGCTCACGGTGGGAACAAACCAGCAATTCAGTACCTATGCTGAACTCGCCCGATGTTGATCGAGACACTTTGGCGATGAAACAAGACCTTAGACCCTGGCAGGCAAAAAGAAAATCTGCAACGGGTCATTCGCGTCGGGTTGGGCGCGTGTTCCCGATAGTAGGTCTGGCGCCAAACTGCGGATGTGCCGGAGGTTATCGCGACTTCGCCCGCGGGCCAACAGCGGATCAGCATCACAGCTCCTTACTGAAATGATAGCGCAGTAGACCTCCGCCCAAAGTTTTATTGCTGGCTGAAACGGCGAGCTCCTCACGAACCGATTGATATGCAGAGGCCCTCTGCAGTGACAGCGCCTCGCGCCGCAACTCTGAGGGGTTCAAATCCATCTGAGAACGATTACGCTTGCGGCATTCGTCTTCCGCAAACCTCAACATCTGCCGTGCGATACCTGACCAATTTCTTCAGTCAGAGATATTGCGATATACCGCTCGAACACTTGCGCCATGTTGGGCGGCGCGAGCGGTCGATTGACCCTGACGAATAGACCTGCTCTGCGTCCGCTTCGGTAAACGCCTGTTTGGTGATCGGAGGTTCCAGTCGGGGCCCACCTGCTGCGCTGGTCGCCTTCCGCGGCGGCGGTCAGGCTCTGAGTGGGACGTCGTCGACGACATTGGTAGGTGTTCGCTGGACAAGATCAACGGACTTTACGACGCGTCCGGTCGATCAGGGTTTCGACATTCGGCAATATGCGCGTGACGAGCGCTTTGATCCCGGCTGCGTTAGGATGCAGGCCGTCCAACAGCTTGAGTTGAGCATCGTCCACAAACGCATCGTCGAAAGCCGGGTAAGAACAGCACATTGTGTTCACTGGCAAGGCCAGAAAACATCGCGGCAAATGCGTTCTTGTATTCGTCTCGAAAGGTGGTGCGGGTCCGCGCCCCGCAAAGAAGCACTGCAATTCTCCGGGCTTCGAGGTTACGTAGAATCTCCGCGAGCGCCGTGCGAGTGACAGTTGGATCGCCTCCCCGGAGCATGTCATTCGCACCAAGTTCTAAAATCACCGCGTCGGTATCATCGGGGACTGACCGGTTCAACCTAGCAAGCCCCCTTGCAGCCGTGTCGCCACCCACACCAGCATTGATCACAGCGGCCAATTGTCCTTTGGCTCTCAGTGCAAATTCAAGCTGCTCTGTGAAACGATGGCCAGCAGGGATACCGCTTCCGGCAGTGAGAGAATCTCCGAGCACGACGATCTTGGTTATCTTATCATCGGCACGAACCCTAGAAGTGGCCACCACAACGACGCAACCGCCCCGGCCAACGTGATGAACTCGCGTCTTCTCATTGCCAGCCTCTCGGTCCAGACCATGAATTTTATCCCACAGCTAGATGTGGCGAAAGGAGACTGATGTCGCATTTGGGTCAAAGACTGCCTTCGGCGGAGCGAATAACCTGTTCGGCTCATCTCCTGAAAGCGGATACCCGGGCTCGTAAGCGATGGGCTGAAGGGGTGGACGTGTCGGCCGCCAAGTGCGGCCAGTTGAAGCCACTGCCTCACCGATCAGACCGCCTCGCGGTAGCGAAAACGCGCGTTCCTTACATCACGGCACTTGCTGTTTCTCCCTCGTCAGGCCAGTTTTGCAATTCGCGCGGGAAAACCGGGCGAGCCAGCGGGGACATCCATGCAGCCGGTTACGCAATACGCAAAAAGCGGCGACGTCCACATCGCCTATCAGATCTTTGGTGCGGGGCCGATTAATGTGGTGATCGTTCCGGGATTTGTGTCGAACGTAGAGAACTACTGGGACCAGCCCGACTTTGCGCGGTTCCTCCGTCGCATGGGTGGCTATGCCCGAGTAGTGACCTTCGACAAGCGCGGTACCGGCGGGTCCGATCGCGTCACCGAGCTGCCCGGCCTCGAGGTACGCATGGACGACCTCCGTGCGGTCATGGATGCTACCGGTATGGAGCAGGCAGCGCTGCTCGGGATTTCGGAAGGCGCGCCCCTGTCTGCGTTGTTTGCAGCGAGCTATCCCGAGCGTTGCCGAGCGCTGGTATTGTACGGCAGCTTTTCCCGCTTCTCTTATTGGTTTCCGACGGAGGAGGCCCTCGCAGGCTTCTTCGAGTATGTCGAGAAAGCCTGGGGCACCGGTGGTAGTATCCATCGATTTGCGCCATCGCGGGCCAACGACGCTGCATTCCAGCAATGGTGGGGCCGCAACGAACGCCTCGGTGCCAGCCCAGCCGCGGTGACCGCGCTGATGCGTATGAACAGCCAGATTGACATCAGCGGCATCCTTCCAGCGGTCAGGGTACCGACGCTCGTGCTTCACCGCACAGAAGATCAGGTTGTCGATATCGCCGGTGGGCGCGACGTAGCCGCCAATATTCCGGGTGCCAAGCTGGTTGAGCTTCCGGGAGTCGATCATATATTCTACGTTGGCGACGGCGCAGAAAAGATCTCAGACGCGATAGAAGAATTCCTCACCGGCGCGCCGGCGCGCATCGAGGCGGATCGCGTCCTGGCGACCGTTCTGTTCACCGATATTGTTGGCTCGACGGAGAAGGCTGCAAGCCTCGGCGACCGGCGCTGGCGCAATCTGCTCGATGACCATCATGCTACGATCCGGCGCGTGCTTGCCCGCTTCCGTGGCCGCGAAGTGAAGACGACCGGCGATGGCTTTCTCGTAACTTTTGACGGCCCGGCGCGTGGCGTCCGCTGCGCTTGCGCCATCGCGGATGAGATCAAGCCGCTCGGCATAGAGGTCCGTGCTGGACTTCATACAGGCGAGTGCGAAATGATCGGCGACGATGTTGGCGGTATCGCTGTTCACATAGGCGCACGGATTGCGGCGCTTGCCGGTCGGAGCGAGGTTTTGGTCTCGAGCACGGTCAAAGACCTGGTAGCGGGTTCTGGATTGCGCTTCAACGACCGCGGTAACCAATCCCTCAAGGGCATCCCGGGCGAGTGGCGCATATTCGCAGCTGAACGTTAGAGAACGAGCGATGGCCGAGGTGACGTCAGCTTCGGGTCAAAGGCTGCCTTGGACCGCTCGCATCACCCTGTTCGGGTCACCTTCAGGAAGCAGAACTCGGGGCGCTCTGAGCTGGGGTCAGCCACGGGTCAGGAGCGAGCAAAGGATAATTATCGAGAACGCGCGCGGCTGCCACTGCTGCCGTTCTCGGTTGGCTGGCGGGTGACCCACGTGATCAGCACGTCCGTGCGCGCTTCATAATCCTCCGGCCGCGCGGGGAGCTCTAATTTCGGAAACCGCCAAAGATTTGCCAACTCATCCATTAGACCTGCATACGCTACAACCATTCGATCCACTCCTTCGGCGTCGGACAGGGAGCGCGCCTGCATCCAGGGTGATTCCTGAAATGCTTCAAGAAAGTAGCTCTCCCAAGTTGGCCCTCGCTTTCGACTGACATCCTTTATGGCCTGCAAAGGATCGGGCTCCTGGAAGTAGATCAGCCGAGGTTGCACGACGGCCAGCCGATCCTGCAAATCTGACCAAAACCGGATGATGGTCGTTTGAGGCGCATCCAACTGAAAAAGCACCCGAACCGTGCTTTGTATGGGATGGCTCTCAAAGACGTACAGCACATCATGCTCAACGCTCTCCAGGAAGGTCTCCAGCCTTCTGAGCGCTGCAGAGGCAAACGAGCCCACGGAGTGTCTCTTGTGAATGTCTGCGAACGCTGCTCCCATTCGATCGGGCCTGCCGACGAGCAAGGGATGGTTTGGGGCGCTCTCGACGAAAACCCTACTATTGGAGACAGAACCGCCCAGCGCCCCAGCGGCCATGCTCTTACCGGAACCAGGAAGGCCATCGATAAACAAGATTTGCGGGTGGGGGATGGACCTCTGCACAGGGATTGCTCGCGATCACACCATTCAGGACGGAGGCAGCCCTCCGTAACTTTGTATCCCCGATTGCGGCAGAACCGCAACCCGATGCAATCGGAAGCAGGGACGTTGGATCTCCCCGTCCGCGGCCATGCGGTAAAGATGCTGGTGCGTCCGCTCAGGGTCCAAAATGCGAAGAACTCAACGTGAGCAAATCTTGTCCGCCATGCCTCGATAAGCGGACTTCGTGGAGTGATGCTGCCACTCGCCGAAGGGCCAGAAGGCGACGTCGCAGGCTTGGCCCGATACGAACGAAGGCCGCCGATTGAGGCGGCCTTCGGGTGATCTGTGCACGGAAGCGGCGTCGAGCGATGGCGGATCACTATGCAACACCGACAAACAGCGCCCTTTACAAGCGTCCTCTGCAGGTCTGGCGATACCTGCGGCAATTTCCTTCGCCTCGTTCGCCCAATTCGTCCTTGTTGAGGCAGGCTTGTCGCAATTCGGCGCACGCATCCCTCCGAACTGGCCGTTGGCAGGTCTCCCGGTATCTCCGGCAATTTCCTTCGCCCCGCTCACCTAGCACGTCCTTGTTTTCGCAAGCTCGCCGCAATTGCTCGCATTCCCCACCTCCCATCCGGACGCCTCCCGGTCCAACCTCAATTGATTGGGAAGAGGCCGACACTGGAATTACAAAAAGAGCAGCTGCCGCTGCGGCGCCGAGCGAATATTTTCGCATTCCTTGCAACATTCCTGATCCTCCAAGTTGGTGTGTGTTGATGGATTTTGGCGGACGCAGCCGGCGTTATGGCATCTCGGCTCCCGCCACGGTTAGTGGCGCACACCTTAATGGTTCGACCGTTGTGTCTCCGCTTAGCTGCACGTCCCCGGTAGATTACAGAGCGGCGTGGAATTGGTTCCACAGCTCGGAACGAATGCGGTTCACTGCTTTCAGTTCTCAGATGAGGCCTTTGGACATGAAGGCCGGGCCAAGCGGGCCGTTCAGAGACCTTCAGCAGCCGACGCGACAACGGCCGGAGCTTTGCTCGGCTTCGGGTCAAAATGTGAAGACTCAACCTGAGCAGATGTAGTCCGCCGTGCCTCACTAAGCGGACTCGACGAGGTGCGCCGCTACTTCGCTGATGGGCCGATTTTGTTGAAAAAGGCGGCAGTTGCGACTCAAGGATAGCAGTGATTCAGTCTGTCTAATTGGCAGGACTGAAGATCATGATGGGGCATCGGCAAGTCGAACAGACCGCGTTGTTCTATGAGTTCTCGCTCGAAAGACATATCCCGACTGATCACTTGCTGCGGTTGATTGACAGGTTTGTCGATCTTGAACAGGTCCGGCGGGACCTGGCGCCTTTCTACAGCAGCATCGGTCGGCCTTCGATCGATCCTGAACTGATGATCCGGATGCTCCTGGTCGGTTACTGCTTCGGCATCCGATCGGAACGGCGCCTGTGCGATGAGGTTCACCTCAAT
>NZ_JADPKG010000089.1:0-754 GCF_023073875.1 Bradyrhizobium sp. 154 | reverse complement strand
GACTATGTAGCTGCTATGATACGCAATTTGCTGCTCGTGGCGGCTTGGACTGCACTCATCGCGATCATTTTTATGAGCTTGTCGCCTATCGGTCTCCGACCAGAGACTGGCCATGCGGGGCCCGAACGGTTTGTGGCCTACAGCGTGTTAGGCACACTCTTTATGAGCGCTTACCCTCGACACTTTACGGGGATCATGATCTTCGTCTTAACTGTCGCCGTTTCGCTCGAACTTGCGCAACACCTAACCCCCGATCGGCATGGCCACCTTGCCGACGTCTTGGAAAAGTTCGGCGGCGGAGTAGCAGGCTGTAGCCTCACTCGGCTTGTCCAGATCCTGCGACGCCCCTGATAAGAAGCGGACAGAAGCCCGTGAGGGGCTGGACGTAGTTCAATACCGATCGACTATGTAGCTGCTGCTTGGTGTGGCGGCTTGGACCTGCGGGGGGCTTTCACAACCGCCTTGGTGGCGCGCTGGGTGGTTTTTTGCTCATGATCAACGTCAAAGTAGCCGTAGGCTCGCCGGATGATCTTCGTTCACCGGTTTTAAGGCGAGGAAGTCTATTTTGGAGCATTGAGGTGGCTCAATACTCTCAAAGTTAGCTTAAGCCCTTTCAATGCCGCGAGATATCCGACGCAAAGAACTCGTTTCGCAAGTGTCGCTTGATGTTCTCGGGTTGACGCTCCCCCTGGGCAGCGAGCTTAAGCACGCGCTCGGCGACCTCTATGGCGGATCGCTGCCGCTGAAGGGTGAA
>NZ_JADPKG010000096.1:0-10191 GCF_023073875.1 Bradyrhizobium sp. 154 | reverse complement strand
GCGGCAGAACCCAAGATACCCCGCAGGATCGCATCCCGATCAACAAAGTCTCTTCTCTTCAACAACATAGCCAAATGGGTGTTCTGATGCGCAGTTGTAGAAGTCCAAATAACGGCCGATCGATGCGCGAGCTTCGCTGACGCTGTCGTAGGCCCGCAGATACACCTCCTCATATTTGACGCTGCGCCATAGCCGCTCGACGAACACGTTGTCCCGCCAGGCGCCCCGGCCGTCCATGCTGATGGTGATGCCATTGTCGGCGAGCATTCCGGTGAACGCCGCGCGGTGAACTGCGAGCCCTGGTCGGTGTTGAAGATCTCCGGCTTGCCGTGACGGGCCAGGGCATCTTCCAGTGTCGCGACGCAGAATGCAGCCTCCATGGTGATCGACAGCCGCCACGACAGCACCCGGCGGGTCGCCCAGTCCAGCACCACGGCCAGATAGACGAAGCCTCGTGCCATCGGGATTGGAGTAAGAAGCGCGAGCGCGCTTCTCCTCCCCGAACCGTACGTGCACCTTTCAGCGCATACGGCTCTCTGTTCAAGCTTGGCCCATGGCCATAGCAACATCCTGATAGTGCGAGGTGACAGTGCTGCGGGCTTCTTTTCGGAAGATGTAGGGATTTTCTTCCGGATTGCGCCATCGGAACTGCGCCTTCGGACTTGAGACAAGCCGGTAAAGTGCTTTTCCGTGGGGCCCGCCGCGTTCATTTCGACCAAACACGAGCCAGGTTTTCGCCTTGCCCGGTTCCGGGGGTCGGTACCATTTCCGCATCAAAGGTTTGATGCGAGACCGGTATTTGTGCCCCAGCCAGTGCGCCATTTTCCAGAATACGACATTGTCGATGCGCCGGAATACGTGCGCGGTGAAGTCGGTGAACTTATAGAACGCTGCCCATCCCGGCAGTTGACGGTTCAGGCCAGCGATCATGTCGACCGTGCTGACACTATGATTGCCGGAAAGGGCTTCAGTGAGCCTGCGAACAAACCCCTTCGCCTTTTCCTTGGGTATCGTTGTGACGACGGACATGCGCCCGTGCGACCCTCGCTCGCGAGTGATCCTGTGCCCCAGAAAGACGAAGCCGTCATTGACGTGAGTGATATGGGTTTTCTCCATATTCAGCGTCAATTTCAGCTTGCCTTCCAGAAAGGCGCGGCATTCTTCGCGGATTTCCTCTGCTTGAGCTTTGGTCCCTTTTACGATGACGACAAAGTCGTCAGCGTATCGCAGTAAGCAACCGCCGGCTTCCATTGCCGGTTCTCTCGAACCGTAATCGGGCGGCCAAGCTTGATGCCGAAGTTCCATGCCCAGCGGTCCTTGCGAGCCTTGTCGCTCAGGTATTTCGCCTCCAGCCACGCATCAAACTCGTGGAGCATGATGTTGGACAAGAGCGGTGACAGCACGCCACCTTGCGGAACACCCTGCTGGAGGCTGTAAACAGGTCACGGTCAATGTGACCTGCCTTCAGGAACCGCCAGAGAAGATCAACAAACCGCCCGTCCTGCACTCGTCGCCGCACACATCTGATAAGCAGCCGGTGATGGACCGTGTCGAAGTAGCTTGCCAGATCACCTTCGATGATCCAGCGGCCCCTCGTCATGTCGGCTCCATCCTGGAGCTGTATCTTCACGGTGCGGACGGGATGGTGCACGTTCCCTTCAGGCCGGAAGCCATAGGATAGGCGATGGAAGTCGCTTTCCCAGATTGCTCCATGGCCATGAGCATGGCTCGTTGGACGATGCGTTCCGTCAGAGTCGGAATACCCAGTGGGCGTAGCTTGCCGTTGGTTTTCGGGATATAGATTCGCTTCACCGGCTGGGGGTGATAACTCTCCTCCAGCAGGCTTTTCCGCAGGTCATCCAGATGCTGATCCAATCTGACCTGCAGTCGTTGCTTATCTATTCCGTCGATGCCCGGTGTTCGTGCGCCACTTGACGCCAGAACAATCCGAGCGGCCTCGGCAAGCCATTCCCGGTTGGCAATCAGCCGAAGGAGGCGATCGAACCTTCGGTTCGGATCGCTCCCGGCCCATGTCGCGAGCTTGTGCTGCATTTCACTGATTATCAAAGGTCTTCACCTCATTGGGTCAGGTAGTTTGCACTCCAAGCAGTTTGAACTGTTCCCCTTCGCCATGTGGCAGGCTTTCCCTGCCGCGGACTACTACGGAAACTCCGCCAGCATGGTGGACGTCAGGGTCAACTCCCTTGCGACACAAAGCGTCGTGGGTATTCCATCATGCCTTCCCTCGTTCATATGCTGGACGTCATCGTATTGGTGAGGCTGCCGGTCGCAGTCTTTTCCCTTGCTTTCCGCAAGTCGATGCCGATGCCATGGTCTGGCTGCGTTCTCCCCATGACCCCTCGCGAGCGTCCTTACATCTGGGCTCGCGTTCGGATGCCGGCCGTCATATCTGTCCGGCGACATCATCAGCATTCCACCTGTTAAGCCGTGTAGGCGGAGGCGACATTTCAGCCCTCAGATGCGGGTGAACCGGTTCGTGTTCCTCAACCTTCCAATACTTCAGCCTCGGGGACCATCTCGGCTTAACAGCTTCGCCTCAATCCCCTTTACCTGCGGGCTACGTCACCCTGCCAGTTGACGACAGGTCACCGCCGCTTGGGCTCATGTCCCCTCACAGCAGGGGACAAGTCATTTTTTTTCTTCCTCCTTTCGCTTTTGCATTCCAGTCATACGCGCTTCCCCAAATGTGGGGCGAGGCGCACTGTAGGTGATGTCCATCGCCCAGACCTGGTTCGGACGCGTGATCTCCATACCGCGCAGCAGATATGGATAGATCTTGTGCCCGGCTCGGGTTGGGTGGTGCGCGGACGGCGGTAGAGCGCCTCTATTCCCATCCGCCGCATCAGCGTTTTGACGTGCCGACGGCCGATCTTGCACCCCTCGGCAGCCAGCAGGCCTCGCAACATACGCGAACCGGCGAAAGGAAACTCCAGATGCAACCGGTCAAGCCGCTGCATCAGCGCGAGGTCTTTGGGCGACACCGGACGCGGCAGGTAATAGACGCTGCCGCGGCTGATGTTCAGGGCTCCGCCTGCTTGCTGATCGGCAGATCGTGTTCACGGTCGATCATCGCTTTGCGCTCAGCAATCCGGCCTTGGTGAGCGCTCCTTCTAAAAAATCGTTCTCCAGCGTCAACTCGCCGATCTTGGCGTGCAGCGACTTCACGTCGATGGTGGGCTCGGCGATCCGACTCCCGTTGCCCTGACCGAACACATCGGCAGCGCCGCCTTCGAGCTGCGCCTTCCACGATGTGATCTGATTGGGGTGAACGTCGAATTGCTCCGCCAGTTGCGCCAGCGTGCGGTCACCTTTGACGGCGGCAAGCGCCACCTTCGCCTTGAAAGTCGCAGTGTGGTTCCGCCGGGCTCGTCTGCTCATCGTCTCTCCTGATTCGCGGGTCAATCTTGCCCGCCGTCAGGCAGAAACTCCACTTATCGCGCTGTTCAGATTTGCGGGACCAGCTCACGGATCTGATCAAAAGGTTGGTTTGCTCAGATGGTCCCGTCTCCGCCTAGTCAACCCTTCATTCCAGGTGATCAAGCTGCAGCCGGTTGTTAAATGACGTGCATCACCTCACGCAGATTCGGCGCGTCAGCTGCCGGAGGTGTCGTAAGCCTCCGGTGCGGATTTCAATTACCCACATCTCGTGCGTAGGATTTGCATCGGTTGAATCGCTATGATTCTGTTTGTGACGCCGATTCGCGGACGCGTGACTGATGAGCGGAGACACGGGAGCCGGTGCTGCGGGCTGGCAAGACGACAAAGTCATTTCGGCAGGGCTGCCGGACAAGCGATTGGCGCGCCGATTTGGCCGCCTGCTTGATCAGATGTCGGCGGCACCTAGCCAACGGGTCCCGGCCGCGTGCGGCGACTGAGCGGCGACGAAGGCGGCCTATCGCTTCTTCGACAATCCGCGGGTTACGGAGCATGGAATGCTGGCCGGCCATTTTGCCGTGACCGCCATGCGCTGCGCGGCGAGCGACGGACCGATCCTCATTCTGCAGGATACCACTGAGTTCATTTACAGCCGTGCGCAGCCGGGTAAGATCGGCTTGACCAAGACCATCAACGCCGGACGTTATAAGGCGGGACAGCCCCAACGTGGTAACTTTGTGCGGGGTGCTGATGCATTCGAGCCTGGCTGCAACCTTGGGCCGCACGCCGCTCGGGCTGACGGCAGCGAAGTTCTGGACACGCACAAAGTTCAAGGGGACCTGGAGGCTCGAGAGGCATGTGAACCCCACGCGTGTACCCATCGAGACGAAGGAAAGCTATCGCTGGCTTGAGAACCTGCGCCAGTCGATGGCGCTCGTGGGCACGCCGGAACGCTGCGTACATGTGGCGACCTCGAGAGCGACATCTACGAGCTCTTTTGCTTAGCGCACGATCTCGACACGCGCTTTCTAGTGCGAGTGCAGACCAATCGATTGGCCGGCACGCCCGCCGGCGCAGAGTCACGGGATGGAGCTCATCCGGTTTCCGCCCAGCTCTCGGCTGCGCCTTGGGCGGGACGCCATTGCGTCGCGGTCGCACAGGACGAGACGGTGTGCGTGCATGTGAAGTTCGCCGCCATCCAAACTTGCCGCACGTCGGCAAGCAGAAGCGATACAGCCCTCAGCTTCTCACCTACATTCACGCCCTGAGATGACCCGCCGGCGAGCCGTCCGCCTATCGACTGGAAGCTGGTGACCAATCTGCCTGTCGGAGATTTCACCATCCACATTGAGAAGCTCGAATGGTACGCCTTGCGCTGGAAAGCAGAGGTCTTTCACAAGGTAATGAAGTCCGGCTGCCGCGCCGAGGAGGCGAGGCTTGAGACCGCCGAGCGGCTGACCAAGTTCCTCGCCCTCATCGCAATGGTCAGCTGGCGCATCTTCTTCCTCTCCATATTCGCACGAGCTCAGCCCGGTGCTGCGCCGGAGACAGTCCTCACCTCAACCAAAATCGCGACGCTAGATGCTATCGATGCGTCGCGGTCCAAGCCGCGTATCGCGCGCAAGACCCTCGGCTCCAGATTGCCATGCTGGGCGGCTACCTCGCACGCAACTACGATCCGCTGCCAGGAAACATGGTCATGTGACGAAGCCTAACTCGCCTCAGCGACATCGCCTTCGACCTCTCAATCAGAACTCGTCGACGATGTGGGTAATTGAAAGCCTCACCGGATGGTTACGAGGTGTCGAACGCCTCACCTATTGGAAAGCCTGTCCACAAGCAGCGGATTGGCTTGCCAACCGGGTGCGCCGCTGGGCCGGCGGGTCCCGGAAGACCCGGCCGGCAATCTGATCGGCCGCTTGGGCCCGGACGGTTCAGCGTTGATTTGCGGATTCCACATTGTGGGGTGCCCGACAGCGGTGCGCGTGACGGTACGCAGGGTGCGCTCTGCGTGTTGGATTGCCCCCGCTCCTCGAGGTCTCAGCGCGAATTCTTTCATGCCATCTGTTCAGCAAGCAGGATTTCGGCGTGCGCGGGCGGCCCTTTGCACGGAACGAGCGCTGAAGTGGAATACAGTGCTCCTGTCTCGATGCGCCAAAAGGCCGCGAACTCCAATACAACAATGGGAAGGCAAATGTCTGAGAAGCCGGCAACGCTGATTGCAGATCTTACCGCGTGTGACTGTCTTGCCCTCTTTAAGAGCCGGGAACTGTCCCCTGTTGAGGTGGTCGATGACTGCTTGCAGCGCATCGATGAAGCAAATCGCGAGCTGAACGCATTCTGCTTCGTCGCCTTTGAGCAGGCGAAGGCGCGAGCACGAAGCTCAGAATTCAGGTGGATGCGAGGCGAGCCGGTCGGTTTACTCGACGGGGTGCCGGTAACTTTAAAGGACACCGAACTCAGTCGTGGAATGCCTACGCGCTGGGGATCGAAGGCAACCAGCGGAGATGGGCCGTGGGATATCGACGCTCCGGCCGCTGCTCGTTTACGCGAGGCGGGCGCCGTCATCCTAGGAAAGACCACTACTCCGGAATTTGGCTGGAAAGGTGTTACAGACAGCCCACTTTTCGGAATAACACGTAACCCTTGGAATCCGAACCTTACGCCGGGTGGGTCATCCGGTGGAGCGGCAGTTGCCGCGGCGCTAAATCTCGGTTTTCTGCATCAGGCCGGGGACGGCGGTGGATCAATACGGATACCCGCAAGCTTCACAGGCACCTTCGGCTTCAAGCCGACGTTCGGGTACGTCCCTCAGTGGCCGCTAAGCGCATTTACTACGCTTTCTCATACCGGGCCAATAACTCGCACAGTGGCTGACGCGGCACTCATGATGAGGGTTATCGCCCAAAAAGACGTGAGATCCGGAAATGCCGGTCCGGAATATCCGTTCAGTGAGGTCCCGCTAGCATCGACATTAAGAGGACTCAGAGTGGCCTATAGCCGAGACTTCGGCTACGTGGATGTGTCGACAGACATTCTGGACCTTACTGATGCCGCCGCGCAGAAACTCGAATCTCTCGGCGCAGAGGTTATTGAGACAAATCCAAGCTTTGATGATTACCGGAAAACGTTCAACACGTTTTGGTATGCGGGTGCCGCTCGGCTCCTTAACCGGCTGAACAAAGCGCAACGTGGCGTACTCGAGGCCGGTTTTTTGGAGTATGCTGAACAGGGTTTATCGCTAACTCTTTCCGACTATCAAGACGCTCAAGAAGCTCGCTTCAAACTTAGTGCCCAGATGGCGGCGTTTCATCAGAAATTTGATCTTCTGATCACGCCAACTATGCCAGTTGCGCCTTTCGAGGTCGGGCTCAATAATCCACATGGCCGTCAAAGTTTCAGCCCATTCACCCCCACTTTCAATCTCACGCAGCAGCCAGCAGCCTCTTTGCCCTGTGGACTAGACCGCAATGGCCTTCCCGTCGGTCTCCAATTGGTTGGTGCTCGCTACAACGACCTGACCGTCCTGTCCGCAGCGCGCGTTCTCGAAAGTGCATTAGGGCGTCTCGTCTTCCCGAGGATCGCGCGCGGCCCGATACGGAATTGAGACCTGGCAATAAGCCACAATCCTCTACAAGGTCAACTAAGGGTGCGTTGGTTGGGGTGATATACGACATCCTGCGACGATCCCGGTTATCTGCATCTTCCATCCTGTAGCGCCGCAGTGCCATCGCTCGCCTCAACCTTCTCGGCGGAACTCCATGAACAAGTCTCGTAAGATAAAAGCTCGCGCGCGTGACCTAGAGCTGCCCTTCACTGGACGACCTGGCCGCTACAATGCCATAACGGACGTCGAGGGCATGACCGTCGGTTTCCGGACGATTCTTGAAGAAACGCCGCGGCTCGGTCGGAAGCTGCCGGTGCGCACGGGGGTCACTGCGATCCTCCCTCATTCCGGCAGCGTCGCGCCCGTTCCGGTCTATGCCGGCGTGCATCGCTTTAACGGCAATGGCGAAATGACTGGAACGCACTGGATCGAGGACGGCGGCACTTTTCTTGGTCCGGTGATGATCACCAACACACACGCCATCGGTATTACACATCATGCGACCATCCGTTGGATGTTGGAGCGCTACGCTTCGACTTATGAAGTCGGCGATCTGCTTTGGCTTATGCCGGTGATCGCGGAGACCTATGACGGTGTCTTAAGCGACATCAACGGCATGCCGGTGACGGAGTCGGACGTGCGCGCGGCACTCGACTCGTTAGCGGCAGGCCCGATCGCTGAAGGCAATTGCGGGGGGGGAACCGGTATGATTGCATACGGTTTCAAGGGAGGGACAGGCACGAGCTCGCGGGTGGTTACCTTCGGCAACCGGGACTACACAATCGGTACGCTGGTGCAAGCAAACCATGGAAAGCGCGACTGGCTTACGATCTGCGGCGTCCCGGTCGGAAAGCACTTGCTGGACGAGACGCCCCAGAGCCAGCTCCAGGAGCGCGGTTCTATAATTGTTGTGGCCGCGACGGACCTTCCTATGGGCCCCCATCAGCTGAAACGCCTTGCCCGACGCGCAGCGATTGGCATCGGCCGCAACGGCACGCCTGGAGGCAACAGTTCAGGCGACATCTTTCTTGCCTTTTCGACTGCCAACGTACAGCCGATGGCACACCGCGCACCGATGATCCTAAATCTCGACATCGTCAATGATGAGTTCCTTGACCCGGTCTATGCTGCAGCGGTTGAAAGTGTGGAGGAAGCCGTTGTCAACGCCATGCTGGCGGCAGAGGACATTGGTGGCACCCCTCATGATCGTCTCCGCGTTGAGGCTATCCGCCCGGGCCAGCTCGTAGACATTTTGAAACAATACGGTCGGATTGGTTAAGAAGAAAAGTCCGACAGCGATCGCAATCGCCAGAGGCGCACGCTTTGCCGCCTCAATCGACACCTCTCGCAGTTATTTTCCACTCTTCCGCCGTGCGATCGAAGCTGCCCGAGGCGGACGACGAAGGACACCATGACCAAGAAACGGGTTCGATGTCCCACGAGCTGCTCCTTGACCTTGCCGCTGCTCCCTATACTGCCTCCAGCTTTTCCGGGAGTCGCACGTTGCGATTGCTTTGGGCTACATGTGGCGTGACCTTGCATGGGGCCGATCCTCACCTGCCTGAGAGAACCCTCACCTGCCCGAGAGAACGAATTCCCGTCTCGCAATCCGCCTGGCCGGGACGGGGATTATTTGTACTCCCGCTCCACCCACCATGGAAAATAATCCGGCATGTCGGCCGATACCTTATTCCTGAACACTGCGGGCCGCTTCTCCAGGAACGCCATCACGCCTTCTTTAGCGTCAGCGGAACGGCCGCGCGTATACATTCCGCGGCTGTCGATCTTGTGCGCCTCCATGGGATCATCGGCGCCCAGCATGCGCCACATCATCTGCCGGATGAGCGCAATCGACACCGGCGCGGTCTTCTCGGCGATCTCGCGGGCGAGCGCGCGCGCTGTGGGCAGCAACTGATCCGGCCGCACCACTTTGCTGACCAGCCGGCCGGCGAGTGCTTCTTCGGCCGTAAATACCCGCCCGCTGTAACACCACTCCAGCGCCTGCGCGATGCCAACGACGCGCGGCAGGAACCAGCTCGAGGCCTCTTCCGGCACAATGCCGCGCCGAGAGAACACAAACCCAAAGCGCGCGGCTTCAGACGCAATACGGATGTCCATCGCAAGCTGCATGGTTACGCCCATACCGACCGCCGGCCCGTTCACCGCGGCAATTACGGGCTTCCTGCATTTAAAGATTTCCAGCGTGAGCCGGCCGCCGCTGTCGCGGAGTTTCGGATCGCTGTAATCCGCCGCACCATCAGGCAGCCGTCTCACCGGCTCGCGCCGCGCATCGGCATCAAAGGCGTCGGCGCCCGAGGAAAGATCGGCGCCAGCGCAGAAGGCTCGGCCTTCGCCGGTCACGATGATCGCCCGAACGTCGTCGTCCTTATCGGCTCGATCGAAGGCGTCGACCAAGTCGCGTTCCATGGCGATGGTACAGGCGTTGAGCCTTTCCGGCCGGTTCAAACTGATGGTAAGAATCTGCTCGGTGACCTCATATTTTATGGTCTTGTAGGCCATGAATATTTCCTTTACTTGCCCTAGATGAACAGCGAGCTACTATGTTACACGACGCAAGTCTCCCAGACCGTCTGCATTGCCTTACTTACCTTACTTATCTGAGAGCTGCGAACAACGAACCTACCAAGGCTAGTAGTACTCCGTGAGTTATGCTTGTACATGACCCCTATGTTCGCCATCTGAGGTCACCGGTGGATCGCCCCGGGCAACCCCCTATCGAGGGGTGCGCCGGATGGTTCGGCCGGGCCTCAAGCACGGGGAGCGGGCTCGATGAACGACAGCATTTTCGAAGGGCTGGACGTGCGCAAAGCGACGATTTCGGTTGCGGTGGCCGAAGGGATGCACGGCGGGGAAGTTCGTAACTTGGGGATCATCCCCCTCGGGCCGATCAGATCGACAAGCTGGCGGAGAAAGTCGGTAAGGGTGACCGGCAGGTAAGTTTTGGCTACGAAGCCGGTCCCTGCAGATATGGCCTGCATCGACAACTGAAAGGGACTGGGCACAACTGCATCGTGGTGGCCCCCTCGCTGATCCCGATGGCCGGGGATCGGGTGTAAGCGTAGCGAGGAGCTTTCAATTACCCACATTTGACGTCGGATTTGAACGCCGCGCCGCAGGCGAAATCTTGAATCGGAAGAATCTGTTGTGATTCGTTGTTGAGCACCTGA
>NZ_JADPKG010000039.1:0-10679 GCF_023073875.1 Bradyrhizobium sp. 154 | reverse complement strand
GGTCATCACCAAGAAGCTCATCCGCGACGACGGCGTGGCGACGCCGAACTTTCGGGTGATGCGTCGCGGCACCGAGAGCACCGGCGACCTGCGATTCCCGCTGGTCGTGAAGCCGCGTCGCGAATCCAACAGCTTTGGATTGCAACTCGTACATGAACCTAGCCGTTTGAGGCAAGCCGTAGAGATGATCGTCGCGCAGTATGGGCAGGATGCACTCGTGGAAGAATATATCGATGGGCGGGAGCTCTGCGTCGCCCTGCTGGGAAACGAAGAACTCGAGGTGTTACCTCCCGTGGAGCACGACTTCGGCGACCGCGAAAGACGTGTTATCACCTGGGAAGACAAGCACTATATAGCTGTGGCGGCGCCGCAGAAGATTTGCCCGGCGCAAATCGGGACTGAGCTTGCGACGATGCTGCGGGATATTTCGGTCGCGACCTTCCGTGCCTGCCTGGGTCGGGATTATGCCCGCGTCGACTTCCGGATCGACCGCTCCGGCCAGCCTTTTGTCCTCGAGATCAACTCCAGCCCGTCACTCAATATGACGCACTCTTATGTCCGGGCTGCGACGACCGGCGGATACAGCTTCTCGAACTTGGTCAATCGCATCCTCGATCTTGCCCACATACGGTATTTCGGGGTCTCCATCCCAAGGGCGAATACGCCGAATACCGACCAAATTGTTCCGTGATAGCCGGTCGTTGGGCAAAGACTCTGGCGCTCGCCGGATTGCGACGATGTGAACGTTGTGATGCACTGACGATTGCCAAAGCTTCGACGGACACCAATTACGATGGCCCAGAAACGGATCAAGCAATGAACTGTCCAGTGCCGGCTACCGTGGACGGCATTTCTCGTAAAGACTTCATCCCTGAGCTGCAAACTAGGCCATCAACTTCGAGTGGCGCTGGAGGGTCCTTTGACAGAAATCCGTGTTCTTCCTTCACGAACCGCCTATTCGACGCCGGGGGAACTTGGCGCGCGAATAATGGGCGGCGATGGTCCTTATCTCGTAGACGCCGATGGGACGCGCTATCTCGATGCGTCCTGCGGATCGGGTTCTCTCATCTTCGGTCATGGAGACGAAAAGATCATCGACGCGCTGCACGCCCAGAGTCGCAAGTTGACGCTTTTTCCGTCACGGCAGTTTAGCTCCGAAATCGTCGAGCGTTACGCTCGACAATTGCTCGATTTCGGTCCGCCGAGCATGTCGCGGGCGATCACTTTCAGCAGCGGTTCCGACGCAGTCGAGGCGTCTCTCAAATTGGCGCTTCAACATCAT
The DNA here is from genome assembly GCF_023073875.1 of Bradyrhizobium sp. 154. Taxonomy (NCBI): domain Bacteria; kingdom Pseudomonadati; phylum Pseudomonadota; class Alphaproteobacteria; order Hyphomicrobiales; family Nitrobacteraceae; genus Bradyrhizobium; species Bradyrhizobium sp. 154. Next base: position 9,397 of record NZ_JADPKG010000039.1, on the reverse strand, counting down.
TTCGCCGACGGGCGACCGCAACGGCGCAAGATCGTGGGACGCAACGCCTCTTATCATGGAAATACAATTGCTGGACTCGGCGCCGGAGGGTTCGTCGCGCGCCGGAAGCCTTATGAGGGCGTTCTTGCGGCGTGCGCCAAGGCTTCCCATGCGCATTGCGGCGCCTGCGAGTTCGGCCTTGAGGCGTCGACTTGCGCGCTAGAATGTGCACAATCGATCGAGGACGCGATCATTGAGGAAGGTCCGGAGAATGTCGCAGCGGTGATCGTCGAGCCGATCGTCGGTGCCGCGCTGAGTGCCGCGCCGCCGGACCCACGGTATCTGCCGCGGGTTCGGGAGCTCTGCCGCCACCACGACATACTGCTAATTGCCGACGAGGTCATGACTTGTTTCGGTCGCACCGGGCGGCCATTCGCAAGCATGCACTGGAACGTCGAGCCTGACATCGTTATCTGCGGCAAGGCGATCAGCGCCGGTTATTACCCTTTGTCGGCACTTCTAGTGAGTGAGCGGGTGGTTCACGGGCCGTTGGCACGCGGCAAGTATTTTCAGAACGGTCAGACATTTGCTTGCAGTCCTGCCGGCGCGGCCGTGGGACTGGCTGTCTTGGACCGGTTGGCGGATGGAAGCGTCGCTGCAAACGCGACGCGCATGGGCGAACTACTGCGAAGTTCGCTTCGCAAGGAGCTTCCGGGCGAGCTGATCAAGAAAATCCGCGGCATCGGACAGATGATTGGTTTTGATATCATTACCTCCGCAACCAACAATTCTCGAGCCGTTTCGCCAGGTCGCTACGGCGATCGATTTCAGCGCGCCGCGCTCAAACGTGGGTTGGTGATCTACGCCAGCAGTGGTAGTTCCCGAAGTGAAGCAGGCGATCATGCGATGCTACTATTGCCTTTGACAATTTCCGAGTGCGAAGTACAGGAGGCCACAGCGTCGCTTGTCGCCGCGGCAAACGACCTTCTCGAATCCGGGGGCAAGTAGCGGCCGTGACATTGTCCGGCCAATCGCACGTTGGAGCCTGCGATTGGCGGTGACGGGCCTGGTTCCGCGTTGGTCCATTCCTCGCGCACTTCGGCACTGTCGCATCCCTTCTCGCGGAGCATACGCTTCGGCGATTACGCCGGGAGACCGGCAGGGGAGTAGTCAGTGAAAATTCATCGTAGCGAGCCGCATTGGCCCCAAGCCGTGCATCGCTGGCCGCGAGGCCAACGATGAAGCGTCAGCAGAGGATCCCACAGAACTACGAAAGAACTAAACTTCCGGGTGCCGACGCTATACTCATAGCGTAAGGCAACATGGTCGAGCATGCCGATGCGAGTGCTCGGATAACCCGGCGTGCTCAAGCGCATGTGTGGAGACCCCTTGCGCGGGAATCCCGAGATCTCGTGTCTGGTCGGCGACGATGTCGCGCCGGTACGCATCGGAAAGGACAAGAGCGCAATCGATGATGAACTGATGCGAGAAGACTCCGCCATAATAGCTGGTGAAGCCAAGGGAACAAGGCGGAAAGGCTGATCAAGGCGGCGTGATCGCCGATCGCGGCGAAATTGATTCAGAGCCCAGATTGAGCGCCTTTCGACGATTTGATCGTTCGGTAGCGGAGAACGCTTCATAGGCTGTGCTGCCCCCACAACATGACCCTACACACGAGAGCCGTGAACGTCGATCACTGCTCCGCGGGTCGTGGTCGAGTAGCTCAGCCATTTGGCTTTCGCCCTCACAGATCCGGGCAGGCGGCTTTCCCGCACCCGGCTCTTCCCGAGGGTAACCCGCGTCATATCCGCGCCTGCGCCCAAGTGCGAGTGATGCGTGGAGCGGGCAGACGGAAGCGTGCCGTCAGGGTCTCGAACTCCGACCAGCCCATGCGCCGACTTTTCTGGCTGCGCCGTCTCAGACAGCGCATCCACGTCCGACGCACTTCGCGGTAGAAGCCGTTGAGCGCTGGATAATTGTGCGGCCTGCCGTAGTAGCCATAGTGTCCCCGCGGGACAGCGGCGAACCACTCGTGCCGCGTGGCCAGTGACTCGTGCATGAGCCTCCAGGCGTCCTTGCGCAACGCCGTCAGCTTGCGCGTCAGGCGTTTCCCTTCCGTCTTGTGCTTCACGATGAACCGGCCGTCCCGGGTCCGCCCGCAGTAATGGGTGAAGCCGAGGAAGGCGAACTCTCGGGCCGCCGCTCGCCGCGCCGCTGACGCGAGAGGGCCGCGAACCGGCCGAACTCGATCAGTCGCGTCTTGCCCTCATTTAGCGTCAGGCCAAAGCTGGCCAGCCGCGCCTTGATGGCCAAGAGCATTTCCTGCTCATCTGCCTTGTTCTCGAAGCCCATGACGAAGTCGTCCGCATAGCGCACTGTCAGAATGCGACCGCGTGCATGGCGTCGACGCCATTGGTGGACCCAGAGATCGAGGATGTAGTGCAGGAGATGTTGGCAAAGAGCGGGCTGATGCCTGCCCCTTGCGGCGTGCCTCTGTCCGTATCGTGCTTCTCGCCGCTCTCAAGAATGCCAGCTCGTAGCCACAGCCCGATGAGCCGTAAGATGCGAGGATCGCGATCCTGTGCGCCACCATCCGCAAGAGCCACTCGTGGTCGAAGAAGCTGCGTATGTCGGCATCGAGCACCCAGTTCACGCGCTGACTCATGATCGCTGTATGCAGGGCATCAACGCCATGTGCGGATTCCGCCCTGGCCGGAAGCCGTAGGAGAACCCGAGGAAGTCGGCCTCGTACACGGCGTTCAACACCTCGGCCACCGCGCTTTGGACGATCTTGTCCTCCAGCGTCGGCACACCGAGAGGCCGCTTGCCGCCATTGGCTTTGGGAATGTAGACCCGCCGCACCGGCTGTGGCCTGTAGCGACCAGCGTGGATCCGTGCACAGAGGTCGCGGATGTTATCCGTGAGCCTCTCTTCGTACTTGGCCACCGTTATCCCATCGATCCCCCGCGCTGGCCTGCCGCTTTTGTCGTCGCATCGACATGGTGCAGCAAGGCCGTGAACCGGGTTTGGGCAGCCTGCTTGGCCGCTGCGTTCACCCGCGCGAGGTTTGGCAGCAAGGCAACCCGGCTCTGTGTTCGGCCCTTGGCCTTCTCGCGCAGGCTCCTCTCGGGCCGGCCCCTTCCCTCCATACGTCTCTTTTCCTTCGACGACTTCACAGGTACTATGGATCAGTCCGACTCCCAACCTCAGCTCGGACCGCGGCTCTGGCAGTGGCTTGCCGCTGCCCCCCATTGGAGACCAATCCAACGGACCCCGTCGGGCCTCTCATGTTCCGATGATTACCTTCCATGCGTGATCCGGCCATCGACCCCGACGGAACGGCATCGTCTTGTATAGCGACGATGCTCGTGCCGCCTTCGTGCTTAGGGAACACACTCGGCCTCCGCGAACTTTCACCTTTCGAGGCTCATTCCCGCACCCCGCATGGCTCCTGTCTACACTTCAGACGCCGCGTTACCACGACGCCCGCAAGACTCGGTCCCGGCTTGCCTGCTAGAGCTTTGGCCGGATGGGACCTGCACCCACAAGCAAATCATCAGCTTGGCATGACGTACTCCCTGATGGTGGTGTAGCTGGGTAGAGCAAAGCCGCCCGGACGCGCGCCCCCAAATAGCGCCGTAGCGGGCGGGCGGCTTTGCGGGGTCACCGGCAGTTTCTCCGGTAGGATCGGGTTGCGACACGCCAACGCAACCGAGGAACCACCGATGACCGACGACATGATGGACCTGCGCACGCTGGTGGAGAAGACCCCTGATGCCGATCTGTTGCGCGAGATGATCGGCTTTGCGGCCCAGCGCCTGATGGAGCTGGAAGTCGAAAGCCAAACCAGGGCCGCCTATGGCGAGAAGACCCCCGAGCGTCTGGCCCAGCGCAATGGCTACCGCGACCGGATCTGGGAGACCCGCGCCGGCACAGTCGAACTACGCATCCCCAAGCTGCGCAAGGGCTCCTACTTCCGGGCTTCTTGGAGCCGCGACGGATGGCCGAGAAGGCGCTGACCGCCGTGGTGCAGGAAGCCTATGTGCAGGGCGTCTCGACCCGTTCGGTGGACGACCTGGTGCAAGCGATGGGCATGACCGGCATCTCAAAGAGCCAAGTCAGCCGGCTCTGCCGCGAGATCGACGACAAGGTGAAGGCCTTCCTAGCCCGTCCGATCTAGGGTGACTGGCCGTATTTGTGGATCGACGCCACCTACGTGAAGGTGCGCCAGAACGGCCGCATCGTATCTGTCGCGGTGATCGTCGCGGTCGGCGTTAACAGCGACGGCCGGCGCGAAGTGCTCGGCATGGATATCGGCCCGTCCGAGGCCGAAACGTTCTGGACGGCGTTCCTGCGCAAGCTGGCGCGGCGCGGCCTGCGCGGCGTCAAGCTGGTCGTCTCCGACGCCCATGAGGGGATCAAGGCCACGCTCGGAAAGGTTCTCAATGCCACCTGGCAGCGCTGCCGTGTGGGGGCGTTGAAGAAGTGGCCAATAGATTTCGCGCGATGCAGCGACCAGCCCCGTCATGGGCCTTGCGTGAAAACCCGCGCTACAGCGCGATCTGAAGCCGCAAACGCACTATGAGGGACAATCCAAGGCAGAATAAGCGCAAGGAGACCGGCTGCCAGCCGCTTGAGGTTGATGGCGGCGGCTGTCAGGTAGGCCTGGATCTTTATGTTTGGCAGACCACGCCGTATGGCGCGCGCCAGTCCGTGCCAGGTCTTGGCTTCGCCGTGGAAGCCCTCTGAGCGCCAGCGATGGCGCTGATAGAGCCGTCGATCCTGTCTGCTCCATCGCTCGCGACGGCGGCGGGCGCGGAGCAGTGCAGGATAATCGTCACCGATAACGACCGCTTTGTTAACCCGCCCTTTCGATAAGCAATCGCCCTTGAGCGGACACCGGGCACAGTCCTTCGCCTTCGAATAGAAGAAACGGCCGACTTGATGGGTCGCCCGGGGCGCAAGATACGTCCTTGCGGGCACTTCAAGATGTCGTGCTTGGCATCGTATCGGAATTGTCTGAGCGGTACGCGGCTCTTGATTGGTTCGGCTTTAGCTGGGATCAGGGCGTCGATGCCGCGCCGCTCGAGCGCACCGTAGACCTTAGCGTAGGCATAGCCGGCATCCGCGGTGACCGTCTTGATGTCGACGCCTGTCACAGCTTCAACCTCATCTACTTGCGGCTCAATCATCTCCCCTTCGTTCGTTTGTCCTGTCGTAATCGCGACGTCCAGAATGACGCCGACCTTGTCAGCGACGGCAGTGTGCTGCTTGTAAGCGGGCTCCAGCCGCCGGTTTCGGGCATTGGTGGCCATTGTCGCATCCGGATCGGTGGTGCAAATCTTCTTGTACTTGCCGCTCTGCCGGCCCTTTCTCTCGAGTTCGCTTTCATCCTCACCGTGATTTTCGCTCAGCACATCCATCACATGCTGCTCGGTGAGGCTGTCCCAACTCACGTTAGCGCGGATCAGCGACGCATAGATGTGAACCACTTCGGCTGTTGCGATCTTGGCCTTCAGGCAGGCCTCGACAGTGCGTTTGAAGATCCTACGGAATCGCTCTTCGCCCCAGCGCTGGCGGATGCGCGTCAGGCTTGAATGGTGCGGTAGCTGCTCGTGCAGGCCATAACCAGCAAACCAGCGAATGGCGATGTTGACCTGAGCCTCACGGATCAGCTTGCGATCGTGTACGATCCCGGTGAGCAGACCCACGAGCATCAGCCGTACCGCGGCTTCCGGATCGATGCCTGGCCGACCGTCGTTCGCGCAATAGCAGTCGGAGACCTCTTCCCTTAACCAAGACAGGTCGAGCACACGATCGACCCGCGCCAGCACGTGCTCATCTGGGACGAGCTGTTTCAGCGATCCCGTGACGAAGAGCTCCAACTGATCCCGCTCCTTGCGCCCCAGCATCTCGTTTGCTCCGCCGATCGCGAATCGCCGACGAGAACGGAATCAGCCAATTGCAGCTTTTTCAACGACCCCCGTGTCCACTTCATGCGCAACGCACTGGCCCATGCCGGCAAGAGCGGCCGGCGCGTCGTCTCCGCCTTCATCGCCACCGCCTTCGCGCAGGACGATGCCGAGGCGGCGCGGGTTCAATGGCGCAAGGTCGCCGATCAGCTCCGCCCGAAGCTGCCGAAGCTCGCCGGCTTCCTCGACGAGGCCGAGACCGACGTGCTCGCCTATATGAGCTTCCCGGCCGCGCACCGGGCCAAGATGGGCAAGCGATTTTTCGTGACCGAGATGACGATTGCAGAAATCGCGTACGTCCATTCTTTTGTTCGGCTGCGCCGCGGGCCCGTTCTTCCGTCCCGGCCACCGATCTCGCAGCCGCCGCGCGCAGGGTCGGTCAAGGCTGGCCGCGTTTGCGGCCGCCGCAAGGCTTGGCCTTGACCGACCCCGAGCACGGCGGCATGCTGGCGTGTGACGGGACTGCATTCCTGGCTGGCACTTGCCGTCAGGTGGGATTATCCTTGGCGGGCGCGGGCGACCTCGTGGCGAAGCGTGGCGGCGTCGGCTGCAAGCGCCACCAGGTTGCCTATTTTGTCCTGCCGAGCTGAGGCGCCCGCGCGCCGGTTTTTGGCCGCCGTGGTTTCCAGCGTCACCAAGCGCTCGTAGCTTTGCTCTGCCTGGGCGGCAATCAACATCTCGCGGTCGCGCAATGCCTTGATGTTGTAGGCATACGCTGGCCCGCGACGGCTGCCTTTCTGTTGCGGATGCCCGGCTTGAAGCTGCATCGCGCAGGTCTTGATGGCGACCAGTGCCGGGCGTGCCCACAGGTAATCCTCGCCCTTCGTCAACAAATGCCAGCAAAGCACGGTTAGCTTCCGGGCCACGGCCACCGCGGCGATCTGATCGCCGCGCCGGGCGCGGATGCGCACGAAAAACGCATGCAGCGGACCGGGCGCCTTGGCCGCTGACCAGGCCGCCTCGACCAGCATGGCGCGCGCGTGACTGCGGCCGATCTTGCTGATGCGGCCGTGATGGGCGGCGCCCGGTCCGGACTGCCGCACCCGCGGGTTCAGCTTGAAATAGCTCACCAGCTTCTGCGGGCGGTTGAACCGGCTGATGTCGCCGATCGCCCCCATGATGCCGGCGGCGACCGCCAAGTTGACGCCGGTGATCGTCATCAATCTGTTGACCGCGGAATCGTCGATGGCGTCCTGCGATCTCGCGGTCGAGCAGGGCCAGATCTTCCGCCAGCCGGTCAAGCTCGCGGACGTGCCGATCGATCGCCGCGCGCTCATCGTCCGGCAACGGTTGGGCGGCCAACCACGCCCGGCCGCGGCGTTGAAAAGATCGGCATGCGGGCACTTCGGGATCAGGTGGGCGTGCAGGATCGAATGCACCTCTAAGAAATCTCATACCGGTTACCAATCCGCTCGAACGGGTCAATGGTGAGATCAAGCGACGGACCGAAGTGGTCGGCATCTTCCCGAATGAGGAGGCCATCACCCGCCTGATTGGCGCCATTCTGCTCGAACAGAACGACGAGTGGACGGTTCAACGCGGTCGCTACATGACACTGGAAACCATCGCCCAGTTGGGCGATGATCCCGCCGTCAGCTTCCCGGCCATCGCCAGCTGACCGATCCGGCCCTTGCCGGCGAACGTGGTGACCCACACTCAGCTGCACCACCCCACGGGACACGATCGCTCCGCGCCTCCGCGGCATCTGAAGGATATGAGTATCGAATGCCGAGAGACGTGCTTCGTTGGCCTCCAACGCTTTATCGCGCGGGTGCCGCGCTTGGCCGGGATTAGTTCCACAAGACACTCGGCAGCCTGCACTGGATAGTGCTTGTACGGGCTAACTGAACTCGCGAGTAGAACGTCTCCGGGACCGACAGACCAGAGCACATGATTAGGCGTTCCGCCGAATCCCTCGATCGGTACAGTGGGCGAGCCAAGCATTGGGCCGACATAACGCAGGAAGTTGAGCGGAGGCCGAGACAAGCGCGGAGCAAGGCACAGGTCGATCAATGGTCGGATCGTCCCCACGGCATGGCGGAGTGGCGCGGGTTTCCGCGAGCAGCTCGTTCGGGGAATGTCGTATGGGCGACCGCAACAAGAAATGTTTCGGGCCTCCACCGATGACATCGGCGGCCGCCAGCACCGCAATCGCGGATGGATGGGCGAGGTTGCTCAGTGGACATGCAAGGCATCAATCGTATCACCGATGAGGGCAACATCGCCCTCGGCCTCGCGTCAGCAGCTCCTCTGCACGCCAAGCAAAGCCTTCTGGCCGTTCTCAGTCTCCGCTAATTTCTCTTTCAAACGATAAAAACCATCGAAACCGAGGCGCTGTGCAAGCCGTCTTAGCGTCGCGGGAGGTATCCTGGTTCATTCATGGATAGCAATGCGACCTCTGTAGGATGATCGAGCAGCCAACGTTCGGCGACCTTCATCTGCCGCGACATCAACTCATAGCTGTCCTTGGTGACACCTGCGATGGGCGACTTCATTGTGATACAGTTAGCACGATCGAGGCGAGAAGCCCTAGGATATTTGCATGTTCGCCTAAACTCACAATGAAGAGCGAACGGCGATATAGTGTGCGCGCTTCGCGCGTCTGGCCGAAAGAAATCCAGAGACTAGGAACCATCGAAACGCTTGGCGCGATCGAGATTGGTGTCCGTCGAAGCTTTGGCGATCGTCAGTGGATCACAACGTTCACATCATCGCAATCCGGCGAGCGGCAGAGAGATTGTCCAACGACCGGCTACCACGGAACAATTCGGCCGGTATTCGGCGTGTTCGCCCTTGGGATGCAGACCCCGAAATACCGTATGTGGGCAAGATCGAGGATGCGATTGACCAAGTTCGAGAAGCTGTATCCGCCGGTCGTCGCAGCCCGGACATAAGAGTGCGTCATATTGAGTGACGGGCCGAAGTTGATCTCGAGGACAAAAGGCTGGCCGGAGCGGTCGATCCGGAAGTCGACGCGGGCATAATCCCGACCCAGGCAAGCACGGAAGGTCGCGACCGAAATATCCCGCAGCATCGTCGCAAGCTCAGTCCCGATTTGCGCCGGGCAAATCTTCTGCGGCTCCGCAACCGTCATATGATTCTTGTCTTCCCAGGTGATAACACGTGTTTCGCGGTCGCCGAAGTCGTGCTCCACCGGAGGTAACACCTCGGGCTCTTCGTTTCCCAGCAGGGCGACGCAGATTTCCCGCCCATCGATATATTCTTCCACGAGTGCATCCTGCCCATACTGCGCGACGATCATTTCTACGGCTTGCCTCAAACGGCTAGGCTCATGTACGAGTTGCAATCCCAAGCTGACGCACTCGTAGCGAGGCTTCACGACCAGTGGGAATCGCAGGTCGCCGGTGCTCTCGGTGCCGCGACGCATCACCCGAAAGTTCGGCGTCGCCACGCCGTCGTCGCGGATGAGCTTCTTGGTGATGACC
>NZ_JADPKG010000009.1:0-11784 GCF_023073875.1 Bradyrhizobium sp. 154 | reverse complement strand
TTGGCGGGCTTGGATCGCGAAGGGCGGCCGAACCGGGGGGGGTGCCTTCAAAAAACTCGAGCCCACGGACAGAGGATCTCAGAAAGCGCAATCTTGGAGCGGTCAGCGGCCAGCGGAAACGTCGCAAAGAGCTGCCGGGAGGCAGGGTCGGGCGAGGGCAAGGCCACCTTCCGATTCCGGACCGGGTCCGTCACGGCGAGTGCCATCCATGCGGTAGGCTCATGCACCCGATCGTCATTCCGAACGGCCCGCTGCGCACTCAGTAGCCGTCGAGCACGGCGTACTCGCCACGCGGGCCGAACCGCGGCGCGCTCAGGTCGATGCGCACGCACAGGCGCGTGCGCCTGTCATCGGACTGGCAGTTCGTCAGCACCACGCGGCCTGCGCGGCGTTGCCAGTCCTCGGCCCGCGCCTGGAGCGTCGGCAATGCGACGCGCAGGCGCTCGACTTCGGCGGCGAGGCGGGCGCGTTCCGCCTGACCCCAGAAGGTAGACGCGGCGACGCCGGCAAACTGTGCGCCGGTGGCGCCCAGCACGACGAGGCTCAGAACTGCGGTGAGGCGAAGTGTCAGCCGAGCCGTTGCCTGTCGAACCCCGTGCGTCGCTGCGTCGATCTCACCGCGCGCGTCGTGCAGCGCGGCCACGACCTCGCTGCGCAGTCGGTCGGCCCCGAGCGCGGAGACCGTCGTGTCCAACGACGCGACGCGGTCGGACAGCGTTCCGAAGGCCGGCCCGAGGGCCGACACGTCGAGGGTGAGGGTACGAGGTTTTGCAGCCGCCATCTCGGCCGCCTGTGCGGCCTTGAGCGTCCCCTGCATGTCCTGCCCGAGTCGGTCCACGTCGCGGCGGACTGCCTTGAGCGTGTCGAGCAACTCAATGACGGGGTCGGTTGAGTTCGCGCCGTCCATTGTCGGCAGGGTCCTACGAGTGCTCCGTCTCGGTGGGCGGAACAGGATCCTGTCTCATGGAGAAGATGTGCAGGCGGCCGAGAAGGTCGGTGACCCTTCGGAGGTCCACATCCGGAAGACCGTCGTTGTCGATGATCGAGACCAGCTGCTTGGCATTGGCAGGGCTGTCGTAGGCCCATCGGATCACAACAGCGCCGACGACCTTCGCCTCCCGTTCATCCCTGGCTTGGATTTCTGCCTCCACACGTGCGGTCTCAGCGGCAAGCGCCGTCAGCCTCTGTTCCGGGGTGCGCTTGATGCGCTTCGGCTTGGTCTCGGTCGTGTCCATGTTCGAAGCTCGCTTTTTGAGAGTTGCATTCGAGGGGCGGGCAAAGCTAGGGTTGAGTCCCGAAGGGCGCGGTTACGTCTCGGACTGCGTCCGACACCCGCGGTCCTCAGGGGCTGCGCCCCGCCGGACGGCTTCCCCCCAGTCCGGCGCTTAGGCGCCGGACGTCAGGGTTCCTCACCCTGAAACCGAGCCAGCGTCGGGCCGCTGGACCACGTATGTGCGCACAGGGCGCGGTGACGGGATGGCGCTGTACCGCTTCGAGCTGAAGGTGATCGGCCGCTCCGGCGGGCGTTCGGCCGTCGCCGCAGCCGCCTATCGCTCCGGCACCCGGATGGTCTGCGCCCGCCGCGGCCAAGTCTTCGACTACAGGCGGCGCAAGGGCGTCTCGTCGCGCGAACTCCTCGCTCCCCCAAGCGCACCGGCATGGGCTCGCACGGATCGCCAGAAGCTCTGGCAGATGGTGGAGGCGAGCGAACGCCGGGTCGACAGTAGGCTCGCGAAAGAGGCCGTACTCTCGTTGCCGCGCGAGCTGAGCGTCGAGGATCGCGTCCGGCTGGTCCGCGCGTTCGTCGAGCGGGAGATTGTCGCGCTCGGTCTTGTCGCGGACATCGCGCACCACGACGGACGGACGGGAAAAGACGATCCGGACGGCGGCAATCCGCACGCTCACGTGCTGATCTCGACTCGTCGCGTCGGTCCCGATGGGTTCGAAGGCAAGGAAAAAGCTCTCGACGCTCGAGACACCCTGTTGCATCTCCGTGAAGCGTGGGCTTCGCATCTGAACGAAGCGCTCGAGCGTGCCGGAGCGCCGACGCGGGTCAGCCACCTCTCGCTCGCGGCACAATGCGAGGACGCCAAGGCTGAGGCTGCCGATGCGCGCGCCAGCGGTGACACGGAGAAGGCGGACGAAGCCGACGCAGCGGTTTTCGTGCTTGATCGGAAGCCGGAGCCGAAGCTCGGGCGGGGACACCACCTCCGAACCCGCGCTGGCATTCAGACCGACCAAGGCGAGGCCGTAGACGCGCTCCGGATTGAGCGTGCCCGCCGACAAACGCTGACCGCGACCCTGCGCACGCTGCTCCGAAAGGCCGCGCAGTTTCGGTTGCAACTCGGCGACCGCCTGCGTCAAAGCTTGAGCGAAGGTGCCATGGCCTCGCTGCGGGATACCAACCTCGCGGTGTCGGTGGGTCGCTTGGCACGCGGCGAAGGGGAGCGCCTGACTCCCGATGAGCGCATCAAGGCACAGGAACGACAGCGCGCGTTGAGGCACGAACAAGCTGAGCGGCGCTTGGCTTTGGGAGATGGTGAGCAGGCCTCGGCACGTGAGCGCGACCTGCGTCGAGAGGAGATTGAGCGCCATCGTATCGAACAGGAGTTACTGAGGGTCCGCGCCGTGATGCGGCGAGATCGTGGACGTGGGATCGGCCGCTGAGCGGCCGATCCACGGGCCGGCGCGCTAGTCCCTGCCCCACCCATCGTTCCGAACCGGCTTGCGGGACTTGGGCTTGCGCTTCTGTTCGGCCTTCGGGGTGAGGTTCGGCGGCACCGGAGCCGGAGCCGGCTGAGGAACGACGGGAGCGGGCTTGGCCTCCGCGTCTTTCTTGGCGCGCGCGTCGATGATGAGATCGCCGATGGTACGGTCGAAATTCGGCCCGTCATCGACGTTCGGTGGGACCTTGCACCGACAGGTCAGACACCGGTCAACGCGCACCCGGATCCGCTCAAACGCGCGTTCGTCCTCGGGCGTGATTTCCTTGTTGTCACGCTTGAGGAGCCGCACGCGGTCCCAGGTATCGATCTCGAAATCCTCGATCTCGCATTCCCAGAGTTCGATCCGCACGTCTTCCGGAACGGGGACGCCCGCAACGTACGTCGCGGTACTCAGAAGAAGGGCATTCTCCTTGCGGCACTCCCATGAAAGGTGACCGGCTCTCCTGACCTGTACGAGATATCGACAATCATGAGGGCGCAGCGGGTTTGAAGCTTCCGGCGCAGCGGAGGCATTCTGATCTTTGCGGTCTTCGTTCTGATTGGAGTTGGACATGTGAGGCCCCGGCATTTCCAGTTGCGAGGCCGTCTATGAATATCGCTCTTTGCCGAAAGTACAGAGCGGAGACCATTGGATAAGTGGGCCGGACCGGCAGACAGTATCTTGAAAAAGCTGAGAAATACTGCTACAAGGAGCAAGAACGACATCATAAAGACGGGAGAGACCCGTCACATGTGGAGGGGCATTCGCCACCCCAGTGAAGTCGATGGACTTCACTGGCCACATGTGAATACATTCTTAAAAGTAACCTAATGGAATTTGGCGGCTCGCCAAAGCCCGAATTGGCGGCAATTCACAGTTTCGTGAAGGAGCTGCCTAGGGTGTGGGCAGCCGCGGGGTGGCGTCTTCTGGGCTGTGATAATGACGCTTATCGGAGGTCAAGACGGAGTCGGTCATGGTGGCGCTGTTGGAGCAGATGCTCCGGGACGTGCGCCGGGAGATCGCCGCGATCGAGATGCGCTCGGCCGCGCGGACTGCTGGGCTCCTCGCCCTAATCCGGGATGGGGCCGACACCGCCGAGCAGGACCGGCTGATGTCGGAGGACATGCGCACCCTGGACGGCCTGCGTCAGGAACAGCGGGTGCTGAAGGAGGCCCTGGAACGCCCCGACCTCCCGGCGAGCGCCCAGGATCTGCTCGATCTCGCCGACGCGAAACTACGCCTTGTCCTTGAGGCCCGACTCCAGCTCCAGGACCTGAGGGGTCAGGGATGACCGTCGCGCCCGTCCCGGCCTCATCGCTCCTCGATGACGCGCTCGCGGACGCAGATCGGGAGATCGCCGAGACTGAGCGGCGGCGCGAACGGCAAGTTCACCTCCTCCACGGCCTCGACCCCGGCACGAAGGCGCGGACCTGCGCCGAGCGCCTCCTGTGCGAGATCGACTGGACCCTCTCAATCAACCACACGCACCGAACGCTCATCCAGAACCTGCTGGCGACCGAAACCTCCAACGACGTGGGTTCCCCGTGACCACCCTTCCTACCCCTGTCGCAGAGACCGCAATCGGCCCCGCGCTCGACTTGGAAGCGGTCGCCGCCCGCGCCGCCGGACTCGCTCGGCAGGCGCGCGCCGCTAACACGCTCCGCGCCTACGAGGCCGACTGGCGGGAATTCGCGGGGTGGTGCGCCGCCCGCGGCCTCGAACCGCTGCCCGCCGCCCCGGCCGTGGTCGGGCTCTACCTCGCCGACTGCGCCGACCGGCTGTCGCTCGCGACCCTCGCCCGGCGGGTGAGCAGCCTCGCCGCCCGGCACCGCCGGGCCGGGCTCGGCCTCGACGTGCGCCACCCGGCCGTGGCCGACGTGCTGGCGGGCCTCCGGCGCGAGCGCGGCTCCGCCCAGCGCCGCGCCGAGGCCCTGACCGTGCCGCGCCTGAAGCAGGTGCTCGCCGGGCTCGGCGACGGCCTCGCCGACCGGCGCGACCGCGCCCTGCTCCTGGTCGGCACCGCCGCCGCGTTGCGGCGCTCCGAGCTGGCCGCCCTCGACGTGGCCGACATCGCCGTCCTGCCCGAGGGCCTGCGGGTCACGATCCGGCGCAGCAAGACCGACGCCGAGGGTCGCGGCGCGGTGCTCGCGGTCGGGCGCACGGGACAGGCGACGTGTCCGGCCGCCGCCTACACGGCGTGGCTTGCCGCGACCGGGATCGCCGAGGGGGCGGCGTTCCGCGCCGTCGACCGTCACGGCCGCCTCGGCGGGCGGCTGTCCGGCAACGCCGTCGCGCTGATCGTCCAGCGCCGCGCTGGCGCCGCCGGGCTCGACGCGGCGGCCTATGCGGGCCACTCCATGCGGGCGGGGTTCGCGACCTCGGCCGCCCATGCCGGGGTTGGCGAGATCCGGATCGCTCACCAGACCCGTCACGCCTCGCTCAGCACCCTGCGCCGGTACGTCCGTGAGGGGGCCCTGTTCGCCGACAATCTCGCTGTCGAGATCGGATTGTAGCGCTTCCAGGGCTCTCGTCTGGGACGCCCAGGAGTCCAAAGCGTAAGGCCCGACAAGGAGTTGCGGCTCGGTTATTGAAACGGTTATATTTTCCGCCATATCCTTCCAAGGGCGCGACGTGCTGCCGGATGGAGAGGGCCTTATGGACGTGGAAGAAGACCAGTCGCGCCAGATGGCGATCATCGAGCCCCTGCTGCTCGGCATCCACGACGCCTTGTACGAGGCGGTCGCCACCTACAACGGTGACGGGTACTCGGATGCGGTTCGTGCGCAGCACAGTGATCGCGCTGCCGCGTGCTGCATCTACGACCACGCCGAACGAGCGCTGATGGACCGCTTCGACGGCACGCCTGGGGTGAACTTCCTGGATCGCCGGGGGCTTCACCTGCTCAACTACCGGGATCAGGCGCTGATCCGGGTCAAGAAGGTGAACGGGTTAGGCCAACACGCTAACTACCAGACCCTGCAACAGCAGGATTATGACGACGAGATGCCCCTCCTCGATCTGCCCGAGGCGGCCGTGCGTCTGTATGCGGGCTACCAAATGGATGCCGCCGGGGCCGCGATCGAGCGGGTGATGATTGTCAGGCAGATCGGCAAGGACGTGATCTGGACGGCGCAGGTCACCGCTACGGAAGCCCAGGCTGCGTGGGTGGACATCACGCCGGAGCGGATCCCTGACACTGGTCGGACCGACTTTGAGGCGGCGCGTGCGAGACGAGGACGCTAAGTGACCGACGCGGTCTTCAACGCTGACATGCTGAGACTCGCGCGTGAGGCGCGCGAGATGACCCAGGCTGATCTGGCGAGAGAGGCGTCTGTCACGCAGGCGCTCATCTCGAAGCTCGAACACGGCCTGATCGGCCAACCCTCCGACGAGGTGCTGGGCAACCTCGCGAAGGCACTCCGCTTCCCTACAGCCTTCTTCCATCAGCGCGAGCGCGCGATCGGGTTCCCCGCCTTTCACTACCGCAAGCGCACGAAGCTCGGCGCGAAGCCACTCGCGCGGATCGGTGCGGTCATCAACATCCGGCGTCAGCACGTGGCGAGGCTCTTGCGCTCCTACGACCTGGAAGTCGCCAAGCCGATCCCTCAGATCGACCTGGACGAGAGCGGCCTCACGCCAGAGAAGGTCGCCGAGCGGCTGCGCGCGTACTGGATGCTGCCGCGTGGGCCGGTCGCCTGCGTGGTTGATACGATTGAGCAGGCGGGCGGCATCGTCATCATGACGAGCTTCCACACCAAGCTTCTGGACGGCATCAGCTTCCGTTCGGAGGGCATGCCACCGCTCTTCTTCATGAACAAGGATGTTGCCGGGGACCGCTTCCGTTTCTCGCTCGCGCACGAGCTTGGACACATCGTTATGCACACCGTGCCTGACGACGATCAGAAGATGGAAGAGGAGGCGCACCGCTTCGCTGCGGCTTTCCTCATGCCTGCCTCGGATATCAAATCATATTTGATATCTCCTAAGATTACTGCTCTCGGTAGAGTGAAAGCGTACTGGAAGGTCTCTATAAAAAGCTTGATTAAAAGAACTTACGACCTAAAATTAATTACTGATTCTCAGTACAAAAACATGAATGTTCAGTATAATAAATCTTTCAACGAGGGTGAGCCATACGAAATACAGGTAGAAGAACCTTGGCGCCTTAGAGATATCATCAAGTATCACTGCAACGAGCTTGGATACAGCTTGTCTGACTTGGCGCGCCTTCTGGCTGCGAACGAAGCCGACGTTGAGCGCGCGTATCTCCCGCGCCAGGGCCTACGCCTCGTGGTTTCGAACTGAGTTTTGGGTCCCCTTCTACGTGACGAGGACGCGTGTCCAGTAGGCGTTGTCTCCGCCGCCCTCGACTACGAGAACCCCATGGGTGAGGATATTCACGACGCTGCCACAGCGCTTGCCACGGCATATGCGAACGGCGATGTCTACCGTGCATCGGGCATGGTCCAGCGGGAACATAATGTCTCTGTACAAAAAACTACAAGATGTCCGCAGCGAGGAAGACGTCAAAGATGTTTACATTCAGGCGTTAGGCTTGAAGAAATATACCAAAGGGCTAATTGATATTCGTACGAAGGAAATGTGGTTCGAGGCTAAACATCACGGCAAGGACTCAAGTTATAAGATGTTCACCCAGCTTCTGCATTATGTGCAGGATGGGTTGAATAAAGGGGACGAGTTACCACCGTTCCTGGCAGTAATGGATACTGAGAAGGCGGCTCTGATGAAGACCGCTGATGTTATTCCATTTTTGAAAAAGAAGACGATAAAATGGGGCAAGTCGGCTACTAAATTCCCGAAGGAGGCGCTCGACCAAGTATCCGCGTTCATTGGAACAAGGATGGTCTCGTTCAGGATAGCGACGCACGAAGATGAATTCATCAGTACTGTAAAAGCCGCTCTGACAAAGGGCGATATTATCCGCATTTCGATCACGCCAGATAATTTGAAGCAAGTTTTCGATAAATGGGTCGAGATGATCGGTCGGGAAATCGGCGGTGCTCCGGTAGATAAATATGCCCTTCTCTTTTTCGCCGACATCATGCATGACGGAACCAAGGCGACTCATGAAAACTTGCCGGCCGAACTTCTCCATCAAGGAGAAGCGCCCGTATTTTCCCTCGACGGTAAACTTTATAAACTAGGTAATCGTGAGGGTTACCGTCAGTTCTGGTCAATTTATCACCGCCCACCAGATGAGGAGTATCGCAATTACTTATTAGAGCGTCGCGACTCCCTAATCCCGCTAGACGAGCGTAGCTTCAAGGGCGCTTTCTATACTCCACTCCACGTGGTTGATAAAGCCTACGATAAGTTAGCCGACGTTCTTGGGAAGAACTGGCAGAAGAACTACATAGTTTGGGACATGTGCTGCGGCGTTGGGAACTTGGAAACCAAGCATTCCAACCCGCGAAACGTTTTTATGAGTACATTAGATCAAGCTGACGTCGATGTTATGAAAGCTACTAGAACCTGCGTTTCCGCCACTCGGTTTCAATATGATTATCTCAATGATGACATTACGGCTGATGGCAGAATTGACTATAGCCTCACCAACAAAGTGCCGCCCGCTCTGCGGCAGGCAATCGCCGAAGGTCGAAAGATCCTGATACTTATCAATCCGCCATATGCAGAAGCTGCAAACATAGATAACATCACAAGTTCTCGTGGGAAAAATTCAGAGAGCAAAAAAAGCGTTTCAAAGACGCAGATTGCTAAAACGATCAGTGATTTTGGATACGCTTCGCGCGAACTATTCGTGCAATTTCTAGTGCGGATCGCCAAAGAGATACCAAACGCTACCTTGGCTATGTTCAGTACCTTGAAATATGTAAATGCTCCAAATTTTGAGCCATTCAGGTCGTTTTGGAATGCATCTTATCTCGGCGGTTTCTTGGTGCCTAGCAAAGCATTCGATGGTCTAAATGGGAATTTCCCTATTGGCTTCCTTATTTGGGAAACCGATAATTCCGCAAAAAAGAAGACACCAATTACAAACATAGTTGCGGAGGTTCTTAATAAAAAAGGCGAAGCAATTGGCGAAAAGCAATTCTATAATCTACCAAGTGAGCGATTTCTGAGCAATTGGATTAAGCGGGCAAGGTCTAATAAGGATGACGCCCTGCCCTTGAAAGGCGCGCTCGTGCCAACGACTAGTATTAAAGATGTGCGTGGCACTAAATGGGCAGACGGAGCGATCGGCGGAATGATTGCGCCCGGTGGTGATGTTCAACACGCAAATCTTACCGCCTTGCTATCATCAGGGTACTGTAGCGCAGGCGGTTTTTTCGTCACCAAGGAAAATCTCTGGAAATCGGCAGTTGTGTTTGCGGTACGGCGTCTAGTTAAGCCGTCGTGGCTCAATGATCGGGATCAGTTCTTACAGCCTGATGAGCCTCTTACTGAAGAATTTAAGATGGACTGCTTAGTCTGGATGTTGTTCAGCACACAAAATCTGACGGCTGGCGCGAACGGATTGGAGTGGAATGGTCGCCAATGGAGTCTGGTCAATCACTTTATTCCGTTCACCGAGGCTGAAGTTAATGCA
Organism: Bradyrhizobium sp. 154; assembly: GCF_023073875.1. NCBI lineage: Bacteria > Pseudomonadati > Pseudomonadota > Alphaproteobacteria > Hyphomicrobiales > Nitrobacteraceae > Bradyrhizobium > Bradyrhizobium sp. 154. The sequence continues at coordinate 2,510 of NZ_JADPKG010000009.1, read as the reverse complement.
CCTGACCGATTTGAATCAGATTTTATGGTTCAATACCTACATAAAAAGAAGTTTTCGGTTGAGGCTTCCGCAGTCTTACGAGCAGGTAAAATCCTTTGGCAAACGTATTTCTCCATCACCGATGTATATAGCGTTCGTCAAAGCCTCAAACTCAATCGCCCCGATGTTGGATGGTATCAGATCCGATCCGCTCTTGGTCGACGCGAGGAACAGAAAGACAAAATCGAAACCGAATTTGCTGTCTTTGACTCAACCTACGAGACGCTGACATCGAAGCTAGCACCGATGATTTATGATCTTGGCTTCCTAAAAACTTAGCGTGCAGCAGCGGCTCATGCTGGTAAGCAAGCAGGCGAGATCTCGGGACACGAGGCGGAGAGAGAACGTTCGTCTCCGCGCTGTCAATCTGCATAGGTATGGGCGCTTAGCGTACGTTTTCGAACATCCTCTGCGATGACCCCGAGTTGGCGTAGACGAAATACCAAAGGTCCAAACCGGGTGAACGACGACGCCTTCACAGATGAGCTGAGATCGGCCCTGGAGGCCCTGATCTCGGAAGCCCGTGCAGCAGGCCCAGGGCGGGTTGTGACCGCGGCCGAGCGCGCTGCGATAATCTGGGTCACGGACCGCCAGGAAGCCCCCGAGGCCGCCCGCCGCGATCTGCCGGTACCAGAGACCGCACGCCGCTTGCAGTAGGATCCCGGCCGCCCTGGCTCCTGTGGTGGGCGACGCGATCTCTCGTTCATGACGGACACCCGTACCCACGACGATCTACGAACTTACAGCCTCCCAGATCCGGACTGGTGCACAACTGCGGTTCAGCCGGCGAGCCGACGCCACCATGGGCGTGCTTTCCAGGCTTCCAGCTCGGCGCGGGCCTGGGCGGTCTCCGCTTCGGCTCTCTTCTCCAAAGCACTCAACTCTACCCGTGATTGAGCCGCTGCGGCATCGGCCAATGCTAATCGCGCTTGCAGCTCGCGCTCGCGACCCCCGGCCTCCTCAACGACCTGGGCGAGTTGCCGAGCGAGAGCGGCGACCTCCCCGACTAAGTGATCGGATTTCTCAGTCTCGGCGCTCCTGTCAGCTACCGCCTGCGACAGAGCTTGCTGCGCCTCTGTGAGAGCCCGCTCGAGCCGTTCGATATGGGCGGTTAGGAAGGCAACGAAGGTCCTTTCGAGAGGGCCTTCGACAGGAGGCTCAGCATCGATTTCGCTTTCATCGAGAGGGGTTTCGACACCTCTCTTGAGAGCCCGCTCAAACTCTTCGATAGGGATCTCTATCCGGGTCCTACCGTCGTTACCGGGGAGCCTACGCCAGCCCTGTCGGCGCACGAGCTGCCGAGCTGAAGCCGGTTTCAGAGAGAATGCTTCCTCGATCTCCGCATACGTCATGATGCGGGACGAAACCCCCTTCGACACCTCGCTCATGACAGCCCCTCGGTCACTCGGAATGAGACGGACGAGAGGGTGTGTCCATAACTCTTTCGAAAGGGTATCTGACCGCCCTTTCGAGACCCCCGTCGAGGGAGGGCTTACCGTAGCCGTGTTGACTGCCTGTGTCGGTACGGGGATGGTGGGCGAATGCCGGACTCGTGCCGGTTCGAGGAGATAACCGCCACGACGGCAACGTAGAAAAAGCAACGGCCCCTCAGGCGCCAACCTGAGAGGCCGTGGACCGATCTCATAGAGACCGGCGGGGGATCAAACACCTCCCGACAGTCTCACGAGCACCCTTAGGGGTCAAGACGGGACGCCAATCCCGTCAACGGTCTTGCTCGTTCTGTGGAAGGGTGTCGCCCGCTAAGGCGATGCTCGCTGCTGTGCCGTGGCCCGCAAGGGCTGGGACATGTTCGCTGAAGAACTTAGGCGCGCCGTCGAGGTTGCGCCCCGGGGCGCGCTGCCCGAGGTGGCGGCGCTGCTGTGGCGCGCCTTCGGGGCGGGCCAGGTGAGTGAGGCCGAGGCCGAGGCGCTGTCGGCGCTGATCGAGGGGCGGACGGTCATCCCGGCCGCGCCCGTGCCGCCGCGAAGGCCTGCTAGCTCCCGGCCGCGGAGCGACGCCCCGCCGGGCCGACCGTCCATCTTCCCCCCGAAACGCCATCAGCGCTCGCCGGATCGCGCTCGGTCACTAGAGCGACGGCGGACCTTGGCTGCCTCTGGTCCAATGCCCCCGGCGCTCGCGGCCCGGCACACGACTGGCGAACTCGCCGCGTTACGGATCATCGCCGACGAGGTGCGGGCGCGCGGCGCATGTGAACTGTGCGTGTCGGCCATCGCGGCGCGAGCCGGGGTGTCGGCCTCGACGGCACGCAACGCGATCCGGACGGCTGCCCGTTCCGGGCTTCTCCACGTCGAGGAGCGCCGCCTTCTCGGCCGGCGCAATGATCCCAACCGCATCACCATCGTGGATGCCGCTTGGCGGGCTTGGATCGCGAAGGGCGGCCGAACCGGGGGGGGTGCCTTCAAAAAACTCGAGCCCACGGACAGAGGATCTCAGAAAGCGCAATCTTGGAG
>NZ_JADPKG010000110.1:0-11815 GCF_023073875.1 Bradyrhizobium sp. 154 | reverse complement strand
TCGATTGGAAATGGCAGATGCGGTCCACTCAGCAATATACCGACCCCGAACGGCTTTTCGGTGAGCGATCGCAGGCGCCCAATCTCCTCGCGCAGCACCAGCGGCGGGTTGCCGCTAAATGACATGATGCCGAGTCCGCCAGCATTGCTCACCGCTGCCGCAAGCTCGGGCCCCGTGATAAACCCCATCGGTGCGGCAAAGACGGGCACATCAATGCCCAACAGATGGCAGAGCGGGATGCGCAGCATGACAGCCTCCGGTGCATTCAGTGTGCCCCCCGCCGCCGCAGCGGAAGTAAACATTGCCCACCGGGCGGACGCAAGGCGGCGCGCTTCGAAGGTCGGGACTGGGGTATTGCACCGCCACAGAATCCGGTCGCTTGCGGGGCATAGCCGGCATCGACGCGCGGCCGTCTTCGCAAAGGGTGACGCTCGTGAACCCGGAACGGACATTCGCGCGCTATTGCGGTCTTCGCACCGCAATGGCGATTTTGGGCAAACGAGATAATACCCGTCATCGAAACGAGAACCAACCATCGGCGGCTTCAATGACTGAACCCCTGACGGAGCGCACGGTGGTGATTGGAAACAGTGGCTCTGGTAAGAGCAGGTTGGCCGAAGCCCTCGCCGATTTCAATCCCCGCGCTCGATCTGGACCTGCTGCACTGGGAAGAAAGGCAGCTATGGCCTGAAGCGGAATGAAGACGTATGTTCCCTGGAGCCTTTGCCGCGCCGGGCTACAGGCCCCGGCCTGCGGCGCGGCGCAACAAGTCATAACGCGCCGAGGAACTGATGAGGTGGGCGGACGCCTATTGGACTCGACAGACATCATCCTCCTTTGCTGGCCATTCTAAATCCTCAACGATTTCTCCGGCGACAAGTTGCGGCTGGCGAGCCGAGAACAAGTTGCCCACTTGCTCGAAAATGTACGTGCCAACATGACCAATATGGATCTACGGCTTTAAGCAACGAAGCGTGGCAACGCTGACGGCAGCTTAGCCCCACCGCTACTGGCCCGGAACATGGCGCCAAGCGTCTCTGAATAGGTGGGCTTGTCAGGGCGGAGCGGAAGCAGCAATCCCGCGCCGCAAGGGCTCCATTTGGCCCTGAGTGGACTTCATTCGCATGTCGGCAAAGGCCGATGCGAACAAAAACATCAGGCAGATTTTCAGGCCAGACCAGTTCGGTGGTGCAACGCAAGTCGTCAGCCGACCACCAGGGATGGGTCGTCATCACCTCCTGCTCCAAATTAGTCCATCGTTCGGTTGACAGCTCTTGTCCGACACTCATTCGGATGAGGAAAACGTGCTCGTCGGCTCGCACCGGTGTCTGGAGTTGAAAGTAGCGCCTGCTGCGGCAAAGCGCTTATGAGCCGTGTCACGGACAGGGGTAACGTTCTCCATCCAGATAGGTGCCCGAAGCAGGATGCTGCCGGGCTCGAAATACGGATTTCGGCAGCGTTTCGACAATGCTGGCATCTACAAAACCTGCAGCGCGGCCGTCAAGGCGGGATAGACTTACCTCCGGGGCATCAGGAGGTAAACCATGCTCAAAGGCTTGTTGTTTACCGTTGCGCTTGTCAGTGCGCTCGCGTTCAACGTCCATACTGGCGCGCGCGCCGTTACTGCTGACCCGCACCTGGTCGGCGCGATTGCGTCGTCGTCAAACGTGCACTTGGCTCGAGCCGCCGTTCGTGGTCCGCGTGGTGGAGGTGCTGTTGTTGGCCCACGAGGAGCGGCCATTCGCGGCCCGCGAGGCGGAGCCGCTCGTCGTTGGCCCGCGTGGCAGCGCGGCTGTCGTTGGTCCGCGAGGCGGAGCCGCTATCGTTGGTCGGCCCTATTACGGAGGCGTCTGGTACGGCACCGGGAGGCGATATTGGAACGGCCGCTGGTGGCCATACGGCGTTGGCACCTGCTGGCGCCGTAGTCCAATTGGTTTCGTATGGGTCTGCGGGTAGCTGCACTCCCGTCAATGAGGACAGAACAAATCTCCGCAAGAAGCTCAACTCTGTCCCACACAGGAAGTGCAACTTAAAGCGGCCGGCGGCACATCCCCATCAGCCGAGGCAGTGAATGCGAGGTCCGCTGACGGTAGTTGGCGGGCTTCTCTTTTGCGATCCTCTTGGACGACCAGTTAGTGGTCTTGATCGTTGGGAGAGCTCAATGCAAAAAGTGAATACGGTATATAGCTCCAATCGCGGGATAGCTCAGGGGAAATGCAGCTCGATTTCGTAAGATTCCTAGGAAAGGACGAGCGGAGGAAGTCTATCTGTTGCGGTCCCAAATATCCCACAGGCTCTTGTTTCCGACGTCTGCTTTTCGAGGTGATCCGGACCTTCCGCTTCGCTCCGCGCGATATCTGCTTGTGACCCATCTGCGACATGGTCAGCCCGTTTTTGCTGTGATGCACCCGTTCCGTCTCAGTGGTCGTAGTGCAGTATCATCTCGACAGACCCATCGGCTCCCTGTGCGCTGATGCTGTCGGCGCTTTGACGGAGGAGATAGCCGGCAAGCAGCCGCTCGCCGTGCTCGCTCGCGACGATCTCCGTCCGCGTGGGCTTGCGCTCTGGAATGGTCAGTGGCGCGCCGACATAGCGGATTCGCACATCGAGGTTGAATTCATCGAAGCTCGCTTCGACCTCGATGCCGCCGGGCGGATCACCAATCACTTCGAGGACCTGGACCACGCCGAAGATTGCCCGCTGCATGATGTCCCGCCGCGCTGCCCAGCGCGCACCTTGCTCCGACAGAAACCGTTCCACTGCTTCGCGATTGATACCGCCGGGTGCCAGCTTGATGGAAACCTGCTGACGCACGCCAATACGCATGATGAGGTTGAGCACGACGGCACTGACTGTCCCCAAGACGAGCGCGTTTCCGAAGATCGGCTGCAGAACAATCGGTACTTCCGTTAGCGCCTCGTGATAGAGGTCAGCGACAACAGCCATTGCAAAGGAGAAGCCAATGACCAGGGTCTTGCGAGCGTCGAGCATGCGCGCCGTGATCATCTGCAAGCCACTGGTAAATACGAAGGCGGCCGTGAAAAACAGCGCAGCGCCCATCACTGGCAGCGGCATCGCCGCCAGCACCACGGCCACCGGCGGAACGAAGGCAAGCACGCAGAATCCGAACCCGATCGCATAGCCGACACTGCGGCTGGTCACGCCGGTCGCGCCAGACAATCCGATAGACGAGCTGTACGTATTGATGCCGCAACTGCCGACCAGCCCGCAAAATATGACAGCCACGCCGTTGGCCGATACGCCGCCCGCGAGCGATCCGAAGTTGGGGCGCACCCAGTCGGCATCGTTGATGCGCTGCGCATTCGACACGTCGCCCATCGCGCGGAGCGTGGCAGCCAGCGATGCAATCATAAAAGGGCCGACCAGCACCGGATCGTACGACCAGCCCACATGCTGAAACCGCGGCAAGCGTACTATGCTCAGTCCTCCCTCCGGAACGATCCTGGCTAGATCGAATATCCCGATGCCGGCACTGACGGCATAGCCGACCATCATCCCGATCAGAACGCAGAACATCTTGCCATAACCTTTCGACCAGATGTTCAGGACCGTCATGGTGACAAGCGATACGCCGGCTACGATCATATAATCGGGGTTGATGTTCGGTTGCTGCGCATTGATGCCCAGCCCATAGCGCACGCCGAGCGTCGCCAGAGTGAGGCCGACCACGGCAATCACGAGGCCGGCGATTTCAGAAGGCAGCAGAGCTCGCAGTCGATGGAGCAGCGGCGCTAGGGCGACCTGTACGAATCCACCAATAACCGTCATGCCGAAAACCAGCGCAAGGCCACCCTGCCGCAGCGCGAACAGTGAGGGGCCGAGAAAGATAGCCGTATAGGCGGCCCCACAAAGATAGCCGGATCCGATGTATCTCGATCGAATGCACAGGCATATGGTTGCCGCGCCAAGTCCAAACATCGATAGCGAGACCAGGTCGAGAAACTGTGTTCCAGAGAGGTTCGCCTCGCGCGCGATGATGATTGGAAAGATCAGCGTGATCGCCATGAGCCCGATATGCTGCAATGCCGAGACGATCAAAATCGCCCAGGGCGGATGATCATCGACGGCGTAGATCAGCCCCGGCGGACGGGTCATGGCGTGCGCGGCCCGGCAAGCTGATTCAGCGCCTCCTCGCGCGAGCCGTGAATCGCGAAGACGTCGAGCAGTCCGCCCATTTCGAACAGCTCGCGGACGTGCCCCGCAAGATTGCATAGCGCAAGTTTCGCCGCCTTGCGCTCGGCTTCATCAGTTGCGACCAAGAGGGCGCGGAAAGCGGCGCTGGTAAGGTACAGCACAGCGCCCAGATCAACCAAGATCGACTTTTCGCCGGAAGAGATCAGGCGCGTGAGCTCGGCCATCACATCGCCGGCGCTCGTGCTGTCGATGCGACCCGAAAGCGTCACAATGCAGACGCTGCCGGCGCGCGTCTGGCCGATACTGAGTGCATTCATTTCTCACTCCTTTGGACTACCGCGCCGACCCCGCACGTCTTGCTCAATGTGGTGTGATTGCGCCCATCAATGCGCTCGTAGCGGAAACGATCGACCAGTTTCCTGATCATGCGAATGCCGAGGCCCCCGGGCCGAGGCCGCCGTCCCCGGGGCCCATGGTTGGGGAGGAGTGCTGTCACCGGATCGAACTCCCTGCCGTCGTCGAAAATCTCCAGATCCACCCTGTCGGGTTGCACCGTGATTCGGACGAGGAGCTCGTGCTGCTCCCCGTCGTCCCATGAATATTTGATCACGTTAGTGACGACCTCGTCGAGGGCCACCTGCAATTGCGTCATGGCGCGAGCCGGGATGCGGAACTCGCGAGCGAGATTATCCAGCGTGTCGCGAACGATGCCAATGTCAGAATTATCATTACGGATTCGGACATCGACTGCATGCGGCGTGGGCATTATACGATGGAGCGCTCGGCGGGCCGCCACCGCAGCGCCAGTGCCGTCAGATCGTCCGTTCTTGAAGCATTCCCCATGAAAGCATCAACGGCGTCCCTGACAATGCGAACCATCTCCTGCGGCTCGGCCGCATTGGCCCGACGCAAGAGCTGCCCCAAGCGCTCGATGGAGAACAGGTCTCCTTCGTCGTTTACCGCTTCGAACACGCCATCCGAGCACACGAACAGCGCATCGCCAGGAAGAATTTGAAGCGTTCGCCTGTGGAACCGAGCTTCGCGCCGGACGCCAAGCGGCAACGACGGCTTCGAATCGATCTGCTTCGTCTCGCCGGTGCTCGAAACGAGATGGGGCCGGGGATGGCCGGCATTCACGAATGACACTAGTCCGCTGCGGGTGTCGATCAGGCCCAGAAACATCGTTACGAACATGCAATCGTCGTTGTCCTGGCACAGCTCGCGGTTGACGGTCTCCAGCAGGGCTCCCGGATCGTTGTCATCGGTGCGCCATTCCCGCCAGAGAGCGACAGTGATGCGCACGAGACTGCGGGCGCGCGCCATGAACATCGCCGCGGAAGCACCCTTGCCGCAGACGTCGCCGACCAGGAAGCAGAATGTGTGATCGCCGGCATAGAAGCAGTCATACAGGTCTCCGCCGACCTCCCTTGCCGGCTCCATGACAGCGTGAACGGCGATCGGATGCGAGGGCGAGCAGGTCGGGAACTGCCGCGGCAACATGGCAAGCTGCAACGCACGCGCGGCCTGCAGCTCCTGTGCCAGCCGTATCATGTTCCTGCGAACCTCGTCCCGCAGGCGTTTCTTTTCGAGCGATGCGCCGAGCCGCGCACGGAGCAGCGTCGGATTGAACGGCTTGCTCAGGTAATCCTCAGCGCCGAGCTCGATGCAGCGTATGACGCTCTCAATCTCGTCGAGAGACGAGATCATGATGATTGGAATGTCGCGCAGCGCCGGCGTGGTCTTCACCTGTTCGAGGACCTCATAGCCGTTCATGTCGGGCATCATGATGTCCAGCAGGACGAGATCGAAAGGTTGCGCCTTCAGCTTGTCGAGCGCCTCCCGCCCGTTGCTTGCCATTGTGAGGTTCGCATAGCCCTCGCGGTTGAGGCGGCGCGTCAGCGTGTATCGGTTGTCCTCGTTGTCGTCGACGACCAGAAGGGCGGCCTCGGCGCCGGTCACGACACATTGCCCTTTCCGACGAGCGCGTGGATCTTGTCGATCAGCCGGGCGATCTCTACCGGCTTGGTATCGAAGTCGTCGCAGCCGGCGGCCAGCGCCTCTTCCCTGTCTCCGGTCATCGCGTGGGCGGTAAGTGCGATGATGGGAATGTGTTGGGTTCGTTCGCCGGCCTTGATGCGCCTTGTTGCCTCCCAGCCGTCAAGCACCGGCAAGCTCAGGTCCATCAGGATGACCTCCGGCTGTTCTGTCGCGGCCATGGACACGCCCTGGGCTCCGTCGGAGGCGATCAAGACGGTGTAGCCTTTGCGCGTCAGCCGGCTCTGCAGCACATAGACGTTGTCTTCGTTGTCTTCCACATAGAGGACTTTGGTCATGGTGCGGCAACGCTTTCGCGGCGGCGTTCGATGCATCGGTCAAGAACGTCGAGAACTTCGCCCAGCAGCTCCTGCCGATCGCGCTTCTGAAGAATACGTTCGATTCCACCGGTCAGGCGTGCCCGGTCGTCATCCGTCAGATCCTTCGCGGTAAGAACCAAGACCGGGATCTCGCGCCATGCGCCGTTGCTCCGCAACGCGTCGAGTAGCTCGAAACCGTCCATTTCGGGCATCATGAGATCGACCACGATCACGTCGGGCGGCGACTCGGCAAGGCGCGCCAGTGCGACACGCCCGTTCTCGGCCTCCGCCACCCGCCAGCCCTCTTTGTGGAGGGCGCGTCGCAAACCGGACCGGATGGTGTCGTCATCATCAACGACCAGCACGCCCCGCCCCGCCGACTTGCAGATGCCACGCAGCACCCCAGCCAGCCCGCTCCAATCGACCGGTTTCACCATGTAATCAGCAGCGCCCAGCGAATAGCCGCGGTTCTTCTCGTCCACGATCGTCATCAGGACCACTGGAATGCCCGCCGTTGCAGGGTCGCCCTTGATCGCGGCAAGCACGGTCCAGCCATCGAGATCAGGCATCATGATATCCAGCGTGATTGCGGCCGGCTGCAGCTCGCGCGCCAGCCGAAGCCCCTCTTGTCCGCCGCTTGCCGTCGTCACCGCAAACCCTTCGCGCGTAAGAAAGTGTGTCGTCACCTTTCGAACGGAGTCGTCGTCATCGATAACCAGAATGAGCGGAGTTCGGTGATAATGTGCGGCACGCGTCGCTGGCAGTGGGCTTTTGGGCAACACCGGCGTCTGTGACGACGTCCCGTCAGCCGGCAAGCGGATCGTGAAAGTCGAGCCCCGCCCGGGCTCGCTTTCGACCGCGATGTCGCCCCCCATCATCTGGCAGAAGCGCCGGCTGATCGCGAGCCCGAGCCCCGTGCCTCCGTACCTGCGGGTTGTCGAAGCATCAGCTTGCACAAAGTCCTGAAACAACCGTTCCTTCTGCTCGGCGGTCAGGCCTATACCGGTGTCCGACACGGAAACGACAATCCACTCGCCAGTCTCCGCAATCGTACGGCTGACGCTGATCGTGATCGTGCCGTTCTCTGTGAACTTGGCCGCGTTACTGACGAGATTGAACAGCGCCTGGCGAATTCGAGTCTGGTCCGCACACATCACCCCTATGTCGGTAGGACACTCGAGCCTGAGGGAATTTTGGTTCTTGGCCACGAGCGTCCCGACCGTGCTGATCACGTCCTCGACGACGGGCGCGATCGCGAACGACCCCACATGAAGGTCCATTTTACCGGCCTCGATTTTGGACAGGTCGAGAATGTCGTTGATGAGCGCCAGTAAATGACGCGCCGCGCGGACGACGCGGTCGAGCGGCTCAAACTCGTCTTCGCGGTTGGAGTCGCGCGCATCCTCTTGCAGCATCTCGGTAATGCCGATGATCGCATTCAACGGCGTGCGCAATTCGTGCGACATGTTGGCGAGGAACTGGGATTTATGCTGGCTTGCAAGCTTAAGCGCGTCTTCCGCACGCCGCCGCTCGATGACGCGTCCAAGCTGCCTGCCCACATGGGCCATGATTGTCAGTACGGCATCATCCGGCTCCGCAGGCTCGTCAGAGAAAAATTCCATGACAGCAGCGACCTCTTCGCCCGCCAGCACCGGAAAGGCGAAGCCGGCTCTCAGCCCCGTGTCCTGTGCTGCCTTCGACCGAGGGAAATTGGCGTCTTTGGTTACGTCGACGATCCAGGCAGGTTTCCTCTCCTCGAGAACGCGACCTGGCAAGCCGGCGCCCGGTGCAAACGTCGTGGCCTCGCTGGCTTCGCGAAACGCCTTGTATCGTCCAGGATCATCGAGATGCCACAGGCTCGTCGATAGAAGTACCCCCGCGGAGTCCTTGATATGAACGTGCCCGACCGGCCACCGTGTGTGGGCGCACACCCCATCGAGCGCGGTTCGCATTGCGGCGTCCACCGTGGAAGCCTCATTCGCGGCGACAGTGATCAGCTGAAGCAGTTCGATTTCCTTCTTCTTCGTGTACAGCTCGCTCAATACTTTCTCGGCAATCGCCTCGCTTTCAGCTCGCGCCCGCTGCTCCCGATCGAGTCGCTTCTTCAACCGGGCAAGCTGGACTTCGGCCTCATTGAGGCTCTCCATACTCAGCTCCTCGATTGCTTGACCGAAACTCGCAGCACACACTTGTCGTCTCCCCGATTCATGCATTCCGGTTGGTCCAGGGAAAGCTCTTCGGCGTAGTAGGCGGCGGTTGCCTCGATAAATCCCTCCGCGAGCGCACAGAGCTTGCGAGGCGACCTGTAGTGCATCAGCAGAACTTCCGAGGAGGAGGTGTCGTAGGTGAATACGGGCACGTCCGCTCCGGGATACAGTTTGCGAACCTCGGAGTGGATGACGTCGTTCAGACTAAGAAGAAACGAACGTGTCGATTTATGAGCCGTGAAGAAATGAGGATGCTTCTTCGCAAGAAGCGGCAGGGCATTTCGGCCGAACCAGCGGACAACCTCATCGGCAGGCATCTTGAGCGCGGAAGACGCCGCGCCGACCAGCCTCGTCAACTCCTCATCCGGGTAGTTGCCGAGCGAGCTATACGCACCATCGGTCCCGGTCGCCTCAAGGAGCGCTTCCCATGCATCGTCACCGTAGTCGCGCCGGACCAGGGCTTCGAGCAAATTGAACACAACCCCTTTCACTGCTTTTTCCTTTGTGCTCAAAACGTGAACTGGTCCGCTTAGCAGCGCTCTCACTTCAACAGTTCGCGCGTGCGGCCCTCAACAACGGGCCCTGGACGCTAGGCCGGCTCTTGGTTCGTCGCGGGTCGCCTTAGTACATGGCGGCGAACGGCTGACAAGTCGCCGAATGCCTCGAACGCATGAAGCCCTGAACCGATTGAGTCTTCCTGACGTTGCCGAAATCGGCTGGACCAGCGCGAGGCTGCGCTTGAATTCAGATGTGCCCTATGCAATCGCGGGTCGGGCAATGTTGCTGTGTGTCCGCCGCCCAATCCGCTGCGGATCTGCAACTTGCGCTGGCGGACAAAATTCACGCCGCGGCCCCGGGGCGAAAATGCAGGACGACAAGCCATCGCTTCCTCCCGATCTTCCCATCGACGTAGTCTAGCCGAGATCGAGGGCCTCTGACCAGCGTCCCGCGGGGCGGCCGACTTGGAGCAGCGCCTAGCCGCTGGGCCGAAGCGAACGGCGGAACCGCCGCTCGTCGGTAGCCTAGCTGCCGAAAGACTGACATTACTGAATGCGCGATCGCTGGCCAGCCGAAGCGCGCCCGCGACGCATCGCCTTCGGGTGCCACCGCGTCAGGCGAACCACATCCTGTCTCAACAGGAAGAGCGAGACGGGAGGAGAACGACGTCCTTCATCAGGAAGGGCACATTGCCTGTCATCGCAGGGAAGCCTCCTGCGGCGACGTCCCAGCCTTCGGGCACGAACGGAATGATGGTGACCGTCGCGATGAAGGTGCCGGTCCCGCCCAGGGCAGCGAGGACGCCGAGCCGCTTGCTCCAGAAGCCCGCGAGCAGCAGGGAGCCGAACGTCCACTCCGAGATGCCCAGGAAATAGCTGGCGCCGGCGTGCCCGAAGACTGGATCGAGCCACCAGATCAGCGGCCCGTTGCTGATGAAGGGACCCAATCGCTCGAATTCGTACGGAAACCACTTCTGGTAGCCGAAGAAGAAGAACATGATCACCATCGAGACGCGGACGACGTCGTAGTCGAGGAGTCCAGACCTCTCGAGTGTGCGAAGAAGTGGATGCTGAACGGCGGTAACGAGAGCGTTCCTAAACCGCAGCGTGTACCTTAAGCACAGAGGAGACTATACGGTCCGATGTCGCGTCCTCGGTTCAAAAAATGCGGACAGCAAGTTGCGACAGCGTTCCTGTCTAAGCGGGGTATGGCCCTGAGCCGAACGATGCTCCAGCCGTTTCCATCTCGGCTGTCCGCCAGTAGTCGGACGTTGGCCCGCGTGCAGGTCCACCGCCGCTTTTGACCCTGCTGTGTGAAGACTCTGTGCCGCTGTTATGATTCTCTCGTGATTCTGCGCGAGAATTGATAAAGCGCTTCGTTGCGGGGGCAGACCGGGGGCAATCAACGTTACTGCCCGAATGCCTCGACGATTTCATTGACGAGAGCAACCCTGTTCGGGTGATCGACGTGTTTGTCGACACGCTCAACCCGGCCGAGATGAGCTTCGAAGGGGTGGATCCGGCGGCGACCGGTCGGCCGATCGCGGCCTGAGACGCCCAGTCCCGGACCTCATAACCCGCGTCCTCCTCAGACGTTTTTACACGGCCAAGACCTTGGTTGTGTGCAAACGGATAGGTCGGCACGCGGCCGTGGTCGCCCATCATTGCGGGCAGCCGATGTTGTCGCGTCGGATCGTCCAATGGCGGCCAAAGTGGGTATCACGACGCGGTATTGCGCTTTTGGACGCACTTTCCGGCCTTCAGGAGGCGCGGATGGCTGCAATCAGGCTCGGTTTGCCGACGATGTTCATCACCCGTGTGAGGTTGTAGGCGAGAACATGCAGCGCCATCTCAGCGGCGATATTCCGTAGGCGCTTCATCAGGAAGTGGGTCGCGCCCATACGGGCTTTTATCGTGCCGAAGGGATGCTCGACGGTCTCGCGCCGCGTCCGCATGGCGTCGGGATTGGAATCGAGCCGTCTCTGGACCTCCTCGACCACATGCTCATGCTCCCAGCGCGTGATGCGGCGCTCCTTGGACGGCGTACATTGGCTCTTGATCGCGCAGCCTTGGCACGCCGCTGTCGACCAGTAACGGCGCAGCGTCATTCCATGCTCGATGTTGGTGTACTGATAGGGCAGCAGCTGGCCGGATGGGCAGCGGTAGCGTCCGCATCAGCCAGATAGGCGAAGTCCTGTTTGCCGACCGGCCCTCCGCCTTGGCGTTCGACGTCATGGGCTTGGGCAAGGTGACTGCAACGCCGGCCTCTTTTGCAGGCTAATATCTCCTCTCCGTCGAAGTAGCCACGGTCGGCGACCGCCTCGAGTTTGTCCACTTCGAGCACTTCTTTGGCTTGCTTCGACATCCGAGCAAGCTGCCCACGGTCGCGGGTCGCTGCCGACGTTTATGACCTCGTGCGTAACAATCAGATGGTGTTCGGTGTCCACCGCGACCTGGACATTGTAGCCGACGACACCCGATCCGCGTCCGCTGGTGGCCATCGAACGGGCATCCGGATCGGTGAGCGATATCTGTTGATCCGGCGTGTTGCGCATCTGCGCATCAAGCACTTCCAGGCGGCTCATCTCCTGGTTCAGCCGAG
>NZ_JADPKG010000099.1:0-12263 GCF_023073875.1 Bradyrhizobium sp. 154 | reverse complement strand
CCCCGACGCTCGCATAGGGTCAGTAAGAGCAGTTCCGGCCAAGTCGCGACGGAGCTATTACAACGAAATACTGCCGGCCTTTTTCAACGGAATCGGCCAGAACCGGAAGCACTTCATGGAGTGAGACTCTCGCTTCCCGAAGGGAAGTGATGCTCGTCGGGCAGCATGGCTGCCGGATATATCGCTTGCTATAGCACAACTAAGGGTTTTGAATTCCGCAAGCGCGCCAGCTAACGCGGGTTCTATACCTAGCGTGTAATTGTTCGAACAATCGTTCTGCGCGGATCTCGCGTGCTGCGGGCCTCTTTTCCGCGGAGGGCCGATGAAGCACACAGGAAACAAGATAGCCCATTGAACAGCGTGGAGGGAACAGATGTCGCGAAAGGTTTCTCGACGACAATTTGTAGCCGCGTCAGTCATGTCTTCCGCTGCGCTCGTCACTGCGCCTTATGTGCACGGCGCTTACGCCGCCGGTAAGCTATCGATAGGTTTCTGGGACCACTTTGTGCCGGGTGCCAACGCGACCTCCGCCGATCTCGTCAAAGAATGGGCCGAAAAGGCAAAGGTCGAGGTTCAGATCGATTACATTGGTAGCCAAGGCAACAAACTCCTTCTAACCGGCGCTGCCGAAGCGCAAGCGAAAGCCGGACACGACATTCTTGCGATGACAACGTGGCGTGTTCACAATTATGCCGAACGGCTCGAGCCGGTGAACGATGTCATGGAGCCGATCCTCAGGCAGAACGGCGAGGTGAACGGTACGGTGAAGTATCTCGGCCAAGTAAACGCCAGTTGGATGGCTGTTCCCGCCACTGTCGGCAGTCAAATCCAGGCTCCCTGCTCTCGCATAGATCTGATGAAAAAATACGCCGGCATCGACGTGCAGGCGACGTACCCGGCGGGCGGCCCGCCGCGGGCCGACAGTTGGACTATGGACATGTTCCTGAAGGCGGCTGAAGCGTGCCACAAAGGCGGCTTCCCCTTCGGCATCGGATTGGGCGAGACCGTCGACAGCGTAGTTGCCGCCGGTGCATTCTTTCAGTCATTCGGCGCGCAGCTGGTCGATGCCAACGGCAATCTCACCGTCAAGACCGACGAGGTGCGCCAAGCGCTGGCATTTTACAAGAGGTTGATCGCGTTCCTGCCCCCCGACGTGCCGGCGTGGGACGATGCTTCCAACAACAAATGGCTGATCTCAGGCAGGGGGGCGCTGATCCTGAACCCGCCGAGTGCTTGGGCGGTGGCCAAGCGCGATGCACCGCATATTGCCGAGCAATGCTGGACTCATGGCTTCCCAGCTGGCCCGAAAGGCCGGTTTGCACCGTATAACCCTTTCTTCTGGGGCATCTGGAGTTTCTCCAAAAACAAGGAAGCGGCCAAGAGTCTGCTAGCGCATCTCTCCCGGCCGTCGTCGATTGAAAAGCTGGTAGTCGCCAGCGGCGGTTATGATCTCCCAGCCTACGAGAACTTCACGAACTTAGAGGTCTGGGCGGAAGCAGAGCCGCCGAAGGGCACGCTGTATCACTATCCCAATCCCTACAATCATCAGAAACTATCAATCGCGGCTTGGCCCGCTCCGCCAAAGATCGCCCAGCAAATCTTCGCGCAGGCGACGATGACCAAGATGTGCCTCCGGTACTCGCGGGGTGAAACGATGGAGAAAAGCCTCGCGTGGGCGGAGGGCGAGTGCGAGGGCTTTATGCGGGGCTGAAGACGGGAGGTATGGCGGCTCGCTCCACGTAGCGGACCGGAAGTGGCCAAACGCGACCTGCGCTCATCTAACGTTCGCGCAATTGGGTGCCCAACGCCTGCACGGGCCGTTCTCTCGAACTGCCAGCGGGCTGCAACCCAAGTCTCACATGCAGATCCGCCGGGCGTCGCGGCCATGTTCGTCCTTGGTCCGTCCGCGCGCCGGAAGCCGACCTCAGAGGGTAGCAACAGAGAGGTAGCTAAGGGCCCAGGCTGGGTGAAAATCGCGCAACTTGGGGCGCTCCGGGGCACTTCGCGGCCGCCGAGCTCTAATTCGGTGGAATCGATCTCCCGTCATCTCAGTGGCAACCAGGAGCTTCATGTAGGCGCTGATTTGATCGCTCAGAAGGCCGGCCTCACGCCCGCATCGCCGCCAGCAATCCGCCCACGCCCACGATCATCATCACGCGCTTCATGTTGTAGGCGAGGACGTTGAGCGCCATCTCGGTGGCCACCTTTGGCAGCCTTTTCGTGAGAAAGTGTGTTGCTCCCATCCAACACTTCATCGTGCCGAACGGATGCTCCACTGTCTGACGGCGGACACCCATTGCATCGGGGTTTTGGTCGAGCCGATTTTGAACTCTCTCCAGAACAGCTTCGTGCTCCCAGCGTGAGATGCGGCGCTCGGGGCCTGTCGTGCACTGAGCTTTTAGCGCGCAGGTTTTGCAGGTGCTTGTCCAATAGCGGCGCAGTGTCTTTCCGTCCTCTATGTTCGTATAGTGATAAGTTAGCCGCTCGCCAGCGGGACAGCGATAGACATCGTCGGCAGCAACATAGACGAAGTCCTGTTTGCCGAAGCGGCCAGCAGCTTTGGCGCCCGAAGTCATCGGCTTCGGCAGCGTCACCGTGATGGCGGCTTCCTCGCAGGCCTTGATCTCCTCTCCATCGTAATAGCCGCGGTCTGCCACGGCTTCGAGCGTCTCGACAGCCATCTCGGCGCGAGCCTGTCCGGCCATGTTGACGAGTTGGTGGCGATCGGTGCCCACGTTGGTCACTTCGTGAGCCACGATGAGATGATGCTGCGTATCAACTGCAATCTGAACGTTGTAGCCAACGATGCCGGTGTCCTTGCCACTTGTCGCCATCGAGCGCGCGTCAGGATCGGTCAGCGAGATCTGCTTGTCCTCGCTCTTTATCATCTCCGCATTGATCGCATTGAGCCGGACGGTCTCCTCCTTGAGCTTCTCGATCTTACCCTTCAACCGCTCAACCTTCGCCTCTGGCACTGCATCGCCGTGCCGATCGGCGGTCTCGAGCTGCGAGAAATAGCGGGCGATGCTCTCGTCTATCCGCTCAAGGCGCCGCTTCATCTTCGCCTCAGTGAAGTTCTTGTCCCGCGCATTGACGGCCTTGAACTTCGATCCATCGATGGCGATGCTCGCTGCAACAAGCAGATCAAGCTTGCGGCACAGCGCGACGAACTCGCGGCAGACCTCACGAATGGCCTTGCCATTGTCCTTGCGGAAATCTGCGATGGTCTTGAAGTCTGGCGCCAACTGCCCGGTCAGCCAGATCATCTCGATATTGCGCTGGCATTCCCGCTCCAGGCGTCGGCTCGACGGCACGCGATTGAGGTAGCCGTAGATGTAGAGCTTGAGCATCATGCCGGGGTGGTAGCCGGGTCGCCCCTTGTCGAGTGGCTGGACACCGACAAATCCGAGCTTGTCGAGATTGAGACCGTCGACAAACACGTCGACCGCCCGCACCGGGTTATCCTCGGTCACATAGTCGTCGAGCGATGCCGGAAACAATGTGCTCTGCCCGCGATCCAATCCTTCAACAAAGCGCTTCATCGGATGCCCCGCAAAATCGCCGGGAATCTTACCGCGCGAATCACAGGAAACAGAGCCTTTTCACACAGCCTGGGCCATAAGCCGACGCTCCGCGAGCGAAGCGTCTACCTCCTCCGAAGTGGTCCCGAGGGACATCGCCCCTCGGGAAACCGACGGCTAAATCGGCTTCACAAGTGGTTTGCCCTTCTCGACAATGTAGTTGATCAAGAGCCGCGTTTTGGCGTCTGCGGGCTTACCGCCCGCGTGTGGCGTTTCGGGTGGGATCTGGAATGCTTCCCCAGCTTTGATGATGCGCGTCGGTTGCCCCTCGACTGGAAGCTCGCCACCACCACCTTCCATGACATAAGTTGATTCGATACCAGGATGCGTGTGTCGGGGTATACCGACACCTGCCTCTATCGTCACGTCCATGATTATGGTGGTGTAACCTGGCACTGGGCCGTCAACTTGCGACAATATCTTGCGCGTAACTCCACCCGCTGACGAGGCTGGTTGAGTGCCTTGCGCGGAAGCATCGCTCGCCACGAATCCAGTAAGTCCACAAATCGCGCAAGATGCGATGCTCGCAAAATTCCTGCGTGTCAGCATGAATGTCCTCCTTTGATGCTCCGCTCGACGCAATACATTCGCACTTGCCTTCGGGAGCCGCGGCAAAAGGCTGAGTGGATGTGGACTCCAAAATATCTGGAGCCAAAGTTCGTTGAAAAATGCTGGCCGTCTGAGTCACGGCTCCGTCTCTTGCCCTGGGCGCGGGAGGCAGACCACCCAACGTGGAAAGGGAAACATGGACGCTATCTCAGTCTTCCGAAAAAGTCACTTACCGGTGCCAGTCGGCGTTCGATGCTTTGCCATTAAAGAACCAGTTCCCGCAAACTTACCTCGAAGTTGAGGGCACGACAGGTTGGCTCTCAGCTAGAGCACACTTCCGGTAATGGGATGGACCGGCTGCTTCCCCCGCGGGGATAGTCTGCAAAGATTACCCTGCAGCATCCGGAGAAGCACCCATGACCACCACACCTTTGGCCTCGATCGGCATCGACATCGGCAAGGAAGTCTTCCATGTCGTCGGTTTCGGCACTGACGGCAAGATCGCTTTCCGTCGCAAGATCAAGAGACTGGCACTCCTTGAGGTCTTTAAACGACTGCCTCCCAGCATCGTCGGCATGGAGGCTTGTCTCAGCGCGCACTTTGTCAGCCGTGCTCTGCGCCAACTTGGCCATCCGCCAAGGGATCATCCCTGCGATCTATGTGAAGCCGTTCGTGAAGGGACAGAAGAACGACTACAACGACGCCGAAGCCATTGCAGAGGCCGCCCTGCGGCCGAACCTGCGCGTCGTCCGAGAGAAGGCACAGGACCAGCTCGACCTCCAGGCTCTGCATCGGGTTCGCTCCCGCCTGGTCTCGCGGCGAACGGCGACCATCAATCAGATCCGTGCCTTTCTGATCGAGCAAGGCATCGCAGTCAGGACTGGGGCGACGGCTCTGCGCAACTCGCTTCTGGCGATCTTGGAGAACCGACAGGACGAGATATCGCCGCGAATGCGCGATCTGATCGTGGGTCTCTACGAAGACTGGATACATCTCGATGAGCGGATCGAGACCCTCGCCGGCGAGATCGACCAGATCGGCGAGAAGGAAGCCAACTGCCAGCGCCTCATGAGCATTCCCATCAAGGCCACGGCCCGCGAGCCGATCAAACAGGCCGGATACATATCAGCGACTTTCGAAACCACGCACGATCTCTATTGCGAAACGCAGCCGGTCCATACATTTAGTTTCGGCCGCAGGAGCAGGTTGGTCGCGGCTTAGCGCGACCATGGCCACGCGAACGACGGTTGCGGTTTTATAGCTTGCGGCCTGGCAATTGGCGCCGGCTTTGGCGCCTGGGCAACATTGGCCGACTGTCGCGGGCGCGGCAATGGTACTTCCTGCATGACCTTTGGCTTTTCTGGGATCGCGTTCGTAACTTCAGGCATCATCTCCTTTGGCGCTGAGGCGTTCGCCGTGGCACGGGCGAGTTGCTCCTGGTTTGCGTTGAGGCGATCGGTGAGCGTTTGACTTTCGCGTGCCATCTGGATCTGGATCCCTTTGACGTCGTCGATGACACGGTTGTTACGTGCGAGTTCTTCCTGGCCTGTCTTGAGTTGGCGCGCGACATTTTCATAGTCGCGGACCAAATTCTCTTGCGTCACGTTAAGCTGTTCGACTGCTTGCCTCAAGGCAGCGAGATCGCGCGTCATCGACTGCAGCTGCTGCGTCAAGTCGGAAACCAGGGCGATTGGAGATGGCGCCGCGTCTTTCGGTGCCGCAGCTTCTCGGGGGCCCCGGGTCAGGGGTGCAGGGTCCGAAGGGGCCCTCAACGCCGGTTGAGCGGAGGACGACCACCACCACCAAGCAGCAAAGGATACAGCCAACAGAGAGCAGACGAAGGCCACGTGGGGCTGTTTCGTCGGTTGATGGTTCGTTGCCGGTGCGCGAGACGTCTCCATGGTCGGCTGGACCGAGGGACGGTCTTCCGCATTGCGCGCCAAGTGCGAAAGCTCCTCCGCGATCTGCCGTTCCGCGACGCTGTCGTCCCGCGTGGAAGCCATTTGGTGCTCCATATGAACCCTTGACAACGGTGCTGAATTTCGTTGTTTAGCACAGTTTTAGCCTGTGCGCTCGGGCCCGGCGCTGCGCGCGAAGGCGCCGTCGGCGAGTGAGTCCCGATCGCCGAAAGTTCGAGGCTGATAGAGGCAGGAAAAAGCGCCTAAACTCCAGAGCGGCGTGTGCTTATGCCGACGTATGACGTCGAGTGGGAGGCTCGCGTGTCTTGCAGCGGGCGCACTCAACCTCCAGCCAGGCAAGTCCGCCACTTAAGCATTGATCGATCGTCGGGCAGGGCTGCGCAGGGCCTCCGGAGCATTCCATGCGCACAGACATCCGGCCGCTCCAGATTACCTCTCCACACTTTTCGCGGAGGATTCCGCAGGTGGCTTGTGAGGCGAGCCGCAGCCGAGAGCCCCACACTTCGGTCAAGCGCGACTGAGCCTAGCGGCTCCCGCAATCTAATGTCTCAACGTGGCTCGAACTGTAGAAGTGGCAAGCTCCGCGCGGAAAAAACGCCGCGCGCTCTCGCGGAAGAGGGGCGAGCTACTGGTCCCTGGTTCTCGCCGCGCCGAGGATATCCACTCCTCCAAACTGGAATGACCAATGCATTGCTTACTCTGCGATTTTCGGCACGCAACCCGAGGTTCGCGTGAGCAGCTACGGTGACAAGCTACAGATTTGCTCGCCGCTGCGAGCGAGTCCGAAGGGCAGGGCACTTCGCGATCCGTACAATCGCAAGAACCGGCTTCACGCTTTCGCTCGTCAGTGGCAGCGGACATTGGGAAATTTACGGGTGGCGATCCTGGTTGAGCCCCTAAAGGTCGGGTGTATGCTTGCCGGTGTATGTCCGTGATCCCTTTCCGAGCCAAGCCGAAGCGTTTGCGCTGGGCCTCCGCCGTCG
Organism: Bradyrhizobium sp. 154; assembly: GCF_023073875.1. Lineage (NCBI taxonomy): Bacteria > Pseudomonadati > Pseudomonadota > Alphaproteobacteria > Hyphomicrobiales > Nitrobacteraceae > Bradyrhizobium > Bradyrhizobium sp. 154. Next base: position 5,231 of record NZ_JADPKG010000099.1, on the reverse strand, counting down.
TGGCGGCGGCGGTCCTGCTCGGGATCGCGATGGACCTCGCCGAGCTCGCCGATTGCGATCTTTGCCGTTGACGGCGATACGGTGAGACCCTAGCGGCAGATTTACCGGCTCGTAGGCTTCGATACGACGAAGCGTGGCGACAGGGCTCGCTGCGATGACGAACGCCGTCGGGCCGAGGCGGCGACCAGCAGGCTACGAGGGTTGATTGCCGAAGGCCAAGCCCAACTGCAGAGGGTCGCTTGCGGGCGAAGAGGGCACGTCTCGCTGCAACTACGGCCGGCTATGAGGCTCGCTCACCGTCGGCGGTCGGGATGTCGGTCAAATGCTCGTTGGCGAAGGCTTGGCGCGCCCTTACATCTGCAGCGCCACGCGCGGCCCTCCCGCGGGCAGGGCTGTTGTCCCTGAAACTGCCCCCCTGATGTCTGGGACAGCACCGCGGGGCAATGCGCGAGCTTGGACTACAGTTCCCCTGAAGAGATCGTCGCCCTGAAAGGACGCCGGCTTATGAAGGGTGCGACGGCCGATAGCCGGCGGTTCTCAAGGAGGCGCTGCTCTGGGAGGAGGAGCCGCTGAATAGCGGCGGCGAGTGGTGACAAATGTCCGCCCGGGCGTACTCTTCCACCACGAACGGAGCTTGATTCGTCATGCTGGAAACTGTTCTGGTGTTGTTGGGAATTGGCGCCGTGGCCCTTGTTGCGATTGCATTTTGGGGCTTTCGCAAGCAGATCCGACCTGGATAGGCGCGCCATCACGACGGTCGGTCTTCTATCTGCCGTTCACAATCCCGCTCCATCGCGGGATGACTGCTGAAGGATGGTCCGTTGGTTGAAGAACGAAGGAAGGCCCTCCGCGAGGAAGTTGACGAACCCGCGATCATGTTCGGGGGATGGCTCGAGCATCAGGTGCCGCGTCGTAAACCTGTCTGAGCAGGGCGCCGCTATCGAACTCCGGGACGCGAGTCTCGCACGTCCTCGGTTCGAACTCATGCTTGAACGTGACCGCTCAGTAAGGAAATGCCGCCTGGTTTGGGTCATGCTACGGTGCGGAGAACAGGCAGACGTGGATAGCGTCGATCACCAGTAGTTTTGCGAGTGTCGTTTACGTTAGCGATGACTGTACGTTTCTTCAGTCTTGCGCGAGCCTTGAGGGTGTACTGGCGCGGACTACCAGTAGAGGAGGAATGCGCCCCTATACATTGGTTTAACGTCACAGTGCGCCCCAATTCTCACCAAGTTTGCCGCACATCCTAAAGGAAAGACGGCACGACGGCACGGGAGGGCAGATAGTGATTGTCAAGAACATCGTCATTCCTTTGGAAGTCGAGTATTTGCAAAAGGCCGCAAAGGACCGTGGAATTTCTCGCTCCAAGCTTGTGCGGTTTGTGATGGAGAAGGTCGTGAACGATGAACTCGTTCATACGATTCTCGGCGAAAACGACTTGTCGAACGTTGAACCGCCATCGCAAAGGTATCGACGCTTCCGGAATCGATAGGGCGGATCTTTATCTCGAACCGAGGGGCAGCCGATATGGTTGGCAACAACGTTACCGAGGCAATCAATCATGCCTTGCACGAGGTGCAGGCCGCGCGGCGTGATCTCACCATGACGGGCTTCTGCATGCGGCAGGCAGAAGCGCTTCGCAGAATAGATCGAGCCAAAGCCAACCTTGCTGATCTGGTGCAGTCCCGGAATCATTAAGTTGTTCGGGAAGGAACAGCAGTATTGCCAATGTGCTGAAGCGACCAGAAGGCGATTGGAGCTGTGAGTAAGCTCAAAGGCAGCAGCTCCTCGCCGACCAGGAGGCGCGCGGCGCGTGCTCAAGCGGACCCCCTGGCGCCAGTGGTGTAGCCATGAAGCTCGAGGCGCAGATTCTGCGCCACGGCTATGAAGCCGCGGCGCTCGGCGCCGTCGCGATCGAGGTCCTGATCGGCAAGGCCGTCATTCGTCGCACTGTGCACGTCCATGGCCGCGCAGCAGGAACTGCGCCACGGCATCTCGACCGCGGTCGGCTGGCTCGCCCTCTGCCTGGTCAGCGGCGCCGAGCTGGCGGCGGCCTTCGCCATGCACGCGGGGATGCCAGCGACTGCGAGCGGTGCTTCTCGCAGCCTACTGGGGGGCGCGTCACTCCGGGGGGCGCGTCACTCTGCTGCCCCTTTCTACGGTGATTGCGGATGGCGACTCAGAAAAATTTAATATATTATTTATTTAATAATTAAATATCGGGGCCTTAATTGTGGCCTGAGACTTGGCCTAGAATGCTGGGCATCTCCCTCAGTCACGCATCTCGGGATAATCTGCAAGGACTCGGGTGGCATGGATCGAGATCACCTTGACGCGATGTCCATTGATGAATTGTGGGCGCTGCACACCGCAGTGGGACAGGTCCTAGCTATCAAGCTGATCGCAGCAAAGCGCGACCTTGAAGAGCGCCTTAATCAGCTCGGCCGGAAAGCAGACTGGAAGCATCCGGGGAAGCACTAAGGCCGGCAGAGTGTTGCGCGAGTGTTATAATTCGTGATTAATTTGATTAATTTAATTTGGGTTTTTTGAGTCGTTGCGTGATTTATTGTTGCCTCTAACAAAAGCGCGGCGCGGCCTTCCCACCCCATTTCCCTTGCGCTCGCTCGGAAGGTCCGGCCATGACTGGTTTCCATCATTTCCAGAATTCCCCAGCGTCAATGCGGTCGGCCGCTCCCTTCGAATGGGCCGACTTGCCCGAGCCGGGCAATCGCGGCGGTCGAGCGGATGCCGCCGCTGTTCTTCTGCTCCGCTTCGAAGCGCTCGCTGCTCAGATTGCTGAATTGGAAGCACTTCGCGAACACGTCCTTGAGGCTGAGCAGAAGATCGCCTCTTCTGCCTCCGCTCATGTCAGCCGGCCGCGCTCTGAAGGCAGTGAAGTTTCCCTGGTCTGATAGTCTCGCAGACAGACGAGTGAAGCGGGAAAGAAACGTTAGAAAGCCTGCCATCGAGCGTTGCTTTGTTTTTACTGCGGCGGCTGGTTTCTTTGCGATAGTTGGCCTGCTGATGATTGCATGATCGGCTCGCGGGAATTGGTCCGGAGTGCTAGGAGCCCGGGCCCATATCGACGTGAGTGCCAATGCAAACGAGCCCCTGCCGGTGCACGCGACAGGGGCCGTGCAGGTGGATGGCGCGAGGCTCATACGAGGTGTCGCACCAAGGACCGCAATAAACAGAACGTGTCGGCCAACCTTCTGGATGGCGCAAAAATTCAGCAAGTCGCGCAAATAAGCGGCGCGCAAATAAGCGGCAGAAGTACTGTTCAGTTGACCGCGATCCATTGGGCAGGACCGCCGTAGCCCTCCATGCGCACGGACCACGCCTCAGCTTCCGCCCGGTCAGCCTCGCGAACGGCCTCGTGGGCGCGCTCTCGGGCTCCCTGGGCACGGATACTCGCGCCCATGATCCGGCCGCCCCAAATGACCTCTCGCGACTTGGTGCCCATGGTGGATTGATTCCGCGCGGATGCAAGAGGCGCAAGCCGCTACAGCTTGCCGGCCTTGAGAGGGAAGGCGCCACACTTGGTCAATGCCGCGGGGTGAGGCCTTCACCACTGGCGCGTAAGAGCTCTCCTCCATTTTGTGCCAGATGAAGAGGGCGCACGGGCCTTCATGGGAGTGGCGCCTTTTAGGTCCAAACAATCTCCCGGCTGCTGAAGAGGGCGCCTCCCAAGCGAGCAACCTTGCGCACCACCCTGAAACAGGATGCCCGGATCTCAGCAAAGGTGTGGTTCAACCCGCAGAGAAGAGCGCTTCAGATGGCGCCAATCCTCACGCAGATTGCATGGGCGACAATGAACATGCTGAGGGCAATAAAAAACCATACGATATCGTCAGAGCCGCGATCTGGTGCAAACTCGCGATTTGCGTCTGTCTCCCTACCGTGAGGAATTACTGCAGCGGATTGCGTTGGACGTTTGGCGCGCCGCAGCTGTTTGACTACGATTTCTTGCTCGAGCGGGGCTTCGTGTTTCATGATTTCCGACGGTCTATGAGGAGACCGAGCGCGCTCGTGATAATCAAGATGCTTCCCGCGACGATCAGCCAGTGTGGCAGCTGCGGTCTAGAAAGCAGCTCGAATACGGCACTCATTGTTTTTGCCTTGAGTCGGGTCTCAAGCGATGAGCGGATTAATTGACGAGATGTGGGCCAGTGCGTCTGCGGTAGTAGCCTAATCGGCGCAACCGGGATGAGGAGAAGGATTGGCGTTAAGCCTTCTCGCCGCTGTTGGTCGATCTCGTGGCGGAGACGAGGCGGAACCGTTCCGCAGATAGTTCGCTTAGCACGCGTTGGCGGCAGGAAGCCGTCGGCATCGGCTGGCGGATTTTCCTCATTCCGCAGCAGAGAACGACGGGCGATCACCGGGGGGAAGCCTTCTGTAGGAGCTTTGTCTGCCGTTCCATTTGCACGGCGAGCTGCTTGCGTTCGAACTTCAGCGCAGCTTGCTGCTCAACGGTGTTATGACCGTCACGGTCCAGAACGCTGATCAGAAACATTTGGTCTTCAATGTGCCGCTGGCGTTTTTGAATGTCGCCCATCAAGTCTTCGAGCTCGTGTCGGAGGTCCAAATCCACAACAATACTCCTGAGGTAAAATATTGCTTAGGGGCGCCACTATGAACGACAACGGCTTAAACAAGGCTTTCCTTCAAACGTAGCGCCGATCTGGAAAACCGCCGGTGGCCCCAATCGTACAGGAAGCCCAACCGGCAACTCAGCACTAGAGCCGCTCGCCGGCGGGCTTTCTTTTTCAGCAATTTCTGGCAAATTGCACCCGTTCATTTGTGGAGATACGAGCGTGGCGATCGGTACTGTGAAGTGGTTTAACCCGACCAAGGGCTATGGATTCATCGCGCCGGACGACGGCGGTAAGGACGTATTCGTGCACATCTCTGCCGTCGAGAAAGCTGGCTTCACTAGCCTGGCCGAGGGCGCGAAGGTCAGCTACGAGATTGTCGCTGATCGCGGTGGCAAGCAGTCGGCCGGCAATCTGCGGATTGGCTAGGTCTTCCGCGGGGCTGGCGTGCCCTCGTGCTATGATCCGCCCGGCCCGGTCGATGAGCCGATCGCAATCTACGGTCCAAACTTTCCCGCCGGCTCTGAGCTCATGCCGATCGACTATGTAGCTGCTATGATACGCAATTTGCTGCTCGTGGCGGCTTGGACTGCACTCATCGCGATCATTTTTATGAGCTTGTCGCCTATCGGTCTCCGA
>NZ_JADPKG010000098.1:0-13059 GCF_023073875.1 Bradyrhizobium sp. 154 | reverse complement strand
GCTGAGCCGCTTCGAGATCCTGGCGGGTGAAGTTGCGTAGCCCGAGGTCCAAGCTGTGTCTGGCCGTCGACTGCTTGAGAACATCTGCATGCCGCTCGAAGCCAACCAAGATACTGAAGCCGTTCGTAGGGGCGATGATCAACGTTGCTATCTGCGTGCACCGACTGGCCGTTGGCATAGATCCGCTTTAACAGCTCGATGTCCTCGACGGTGGGGTGCATCCGCCCATCTCCAGTGAGTGTTCCTCATGCCGACACGCTAGCGCGGCGGGTCAAACCGGCCGCGTCGGCTCTCGAAGAGCTTCATCCAGTCGCCGGCTAACCGCAACCATGTTTCGGCTGCGTCTTGGCTGATCGCCTTTCGCTGGCTGTTCCTGGCACTCCTCCGCGTGCGGAAGCGCTTCGCGTCTTCTTCTCATGAGCTTGAGATAGCCCTACGTACGGATGGACGTCCAATGCCTCAGGGCGAGGCAACACCTCTCGGACTTGCGCAACGAAAATGCCGCAAGCGGAAGTCACTCGTACAAAGAACGGTCAGCTGCGGCGCTGTGACGAGGCTTGGCGAACTGTAGAATGGACAGCGGCCTTGCTTCGCCCCCGCCATTCAGAGATCACGCTGGCGCTAAAGGGACCGAACCCGGCCCTATAGCTCCGCCGCTGGGCGGTCCAACACAAACCGGACCTTCGAGGCGAGCGCCTCAAACGTGAAGGGCTTGGACAGGAGCTGGACGCCCGGGTCCAGCCGCCCGTTGTGAACAATGGCGTTCCGCGAATAGCCGGTCGTGAACAGCACCTTCAAGTCCGGCCTGAGCCGCCGCGCCGCCGCAGCGAGGCGCCGTCCGTCCACTCCGTTGGGGAGCACGACATCCGTGAAGAGCAGGTCTATTGGGGCATCGCTCTCCAGAAGCTTCAGCGCCGCTGGGCCATCGCAGGCTTCGAGAACCTGATAGCCAAGCTCGGTGAGAACCCCCACCGAATAGCTCCGCAGGTCGTCGTGATCCTCGACCACGAGAACGGTCTCGTTTCCGCCGAGGCTGCGCACGATGGAAGGGGTCTCGATGTCCAAGCGCGCCGACTCGCCCAGCCTCGGCAAGTAGAGCTTCACCGTCGTGCCATGCCCCACTTCGGAATAGATGCGCACATGGCCGTTGCTCTGGCGGATGAAGCCATAGACTTGGCTCCGGCCAAGACCGGTGCCCTGTCCGACCGCCTTCGTCGTGAAGAATGGCTCGAACACGCGCTCGAGGGTCGCTGCGTCCATGCCGATCCCCGTGTCAGTCACCGCGATCATCACGTACTGCCCCGGGGCGACGGGCTCGGGGATGCTGGAGACGTAGTCCTCGTCAAGGAAGGTGTTTCCTGTTTCGATTGTGAGCCGGCCGCCTTCCGGCATGGCGTCGCGGGCGTTCACCGCCAGGTTCAGGATGGCGTTCTCGAGTTCGTTCACATCCGCCTGGCTCAACCACAGACCCGGAGCGGTCACCACCTCTAGCCCGATCTGTTCGCCAAGGGTGCGCGCCAGCATGTCTGCGAGGCCGGCTACGAGACGATTGGCATCTACCGGCTTTGGGTCGAGCGGCTGGCGTCGGGAGAACGCGAGGAGCCGGGCCGTGAGGGTGGCGGCGCGCTGGCTGGCTTGCATGGCCATTTCACGAGAACGGCGAAGCTGGCCGGCCAATGTCTGCTCGGTGACCGCGCCCAATCTACGCTCCATCTGCTCGAGGCTCCCGATGATCACCGTAAGCAGGTTGTTGAAATCGTGGGCAATGCCCCCGGTGAGTTGACCAACAGCCTCCATCTTCTGGGATTGACGCAGCGCCTCCTGCGCTTCATTGAGGCGCGCCTGCGCCGCCAATCGCTCGGTCACGTCGTAGACGAATTGATAGGCGCCGATGCGACGCCCCTCCTTATCGCGCAGGGTGTTGAATTTGATCTCGTAGTGGCGCCGGTTGAAGGCCGGATCCCCAAACGCCTCAATCACTGTAAATTCCTCACCTGAGAGAGCCCGCCCCCAAAGCGCTTCTAAGGCGGCTTGGTGGTCAGGACGGTCGGCCAGCAAATCCAGCATGCTCAAGCCGACCTTCGGCCGCCGGCCGTAAACCCGTTCGAACTCGTTAGCTGCAGCGCGGTTGACCGCGAGCCATCGATATTCGAGGTCCGCCACCATCACGATGGCGTCGGTATTCTCGACGATGTCGGCGAGCAGCCTGCGCTCGGCTAGAGCGACTTCGACGCGCTGCTCCAGAGTGTGGGCGAGGTCCGTTAGCTCGCGATTCAATCGCTCGGCTTCAGCGAGCGCGCCTTGCAGTTGGGCGGCCTGTTCGGCAAGGCGTCGGCGGGCTTGGTCGAGAGTGGCGGCGAGCGCGCTGGACTGCCGAGTCGCAAGCGTCGCCGCGGAGGCGGCGCCCCGGGCCGCAATCGCCTCGCACTCGGCCTGCAGAAGCCTGACGATGGGAACGAGGTGGTCGGAGAGCGTAGCTGCGCTCGTGCGTGGCTTCCCGCCGATCAATGCGATGACCGAGCCGTCATTGGCTACACAGGCGCGCGCTGTTCTTCGGCTGTGTCGATCGGGATAGTGGAGATCCATGATGAACTCGCCAGGATGCACGCAGGCGGCAAGGAAGGCGCGCCAGGTCGGTCCGCCAGGCAACGTGCGACAAAAGCCTGGCGCCGGCGTGATCGCGCCGCAGTCCGGATCGCGGACGAGGATCAACAGGGCTTCGGCACCCAGGGCCTTAGCCAGGGCTTCAGCGGCTTCGCCTCGGCCTTCGCGCTCGGAGAGGGCATTCGCCAGCCGTTGAGCCGTGGCTGGGTCAGCTGCTAGGCTGGGAGCAGACAAACGACAGCCGTGCAATTGTGGAAGCCCTGAAACTGCCCGTCCGCTCGGGCGATCTGGCCGTGGGTGTTGCAGCCTGTGAGGTCCACACCCTTCAACCGCTCCCGCACGGCAGTCAGCTCCCGCGCGAAGGCCTGGCCCATCCGCAGGCGCGTCGCCACGCAATCGAAGAAGAGGGCCGCCTGAGGCTTGTGGCCGCCGAGGGCCTGAAGCGCGGCGTCTGCCGCCTCTTGGGCGGCTTCGACGGTTGACTGATGGGTGCAGCGCATAATGCGCACGATCGAGTCCTGGGGGACTTCCGATGCGCAGACCACGGCCCCGTCTTCCAGAATCGCAATCGGCACCCGCAGCTTCTGGCTGCTCGCCGTATCGATGCCTAGGATGTTGTGCAGGAAGAAGGGGATCGGCGCGTCGGGATCGAGCTTCTGGCCGGTGTCCGCGGCATGCGCCTGGAACACCTCCGCGGCGGGCAGTCCGTTCAGGCTGATGAGCTTCGCGCCCTCGGCTTCGGTCACGCGATAGGGCGTGGTCGCCGGCTCCCACCCGTGGCTCACGCCGACCCCTATCGGTTTTTCGGAAATGATCTCCAGGGCTGCGGCCGCGTCCGCTAGTGCGGCACCATTGCAGAAAACCGTGGTCTTCTGAAACTGCGCGTTATCTCCCGCCCCGCCTCCGAAGAACTGGTATTGGCCCGCCGTAGCCAACGTGAGTTCATCCACGAGACGGTCGGCGTGGCCGGCCAGGGCGTCCGTCATCACGAGCGCGCTGCGGTGGCCGGGCTGTATATCCCGAAGCCCTTCGAACCCCGCCACCAGCTCTCGGGCGGCCTTAGCTGGGTCAGCGCTGATGTTGCGGCCGCAGCTCACCGCCACCGTGATGTCGTCACCGCCCAGCGCCAGCGCTGTCGCCATGCCCTCGCCCTGGATGTCGTTGGCGAACTCACCGGCCGAAGACGCGCCGACCACGGGCGCGCCGGTTCGCTCGCTAAGTCGCTTCAGCAAGACGTCGTGTTCGTAGGTCGGAGCGGCGAAGAGCACGATGGCCGCAGGTCGCGCCACACCAGTTGTGAGCTGCTCCAGGAGATCGTCCGCCGCTCTCATTGGATCAACTTCGCGGCTGACCGCAATCGCCGTCTGCATAGGCATCCCCCACTTCGGATCAAGAATAGCCAGGGTCCTCGAAGGCCCAAGCACAACATGACGCTCAATTCGGCCGTTGGTTCCACAAGAGCGGGCGCTGTCTGTACTCGATCTGCTACGTTCCAGCCCAAAAACGTGACTCGGTGTGGCTCAACCTCTGCCGCGGGACCGGGAGCACCCCGCGGAGTCGGTCTGTAGTCGCTCCGACAGCCGACGTTCACCTCTGACTACCGAAGGTAGCCTCGGCTGGCGGGCTTAGGAACGTGACAGAAGCGTTCGCAATTTTTCGTGCAATTGGTCTACGGAGAAGGGCTTGCCGATCGCGGGCGCATCTCTGAACTCCTCCTCCAAAGATGGTGCGCCATAGCCCGTGCTGAACAGGATGGGTATTCTTCGTTCACGCACGATACGAGCTACCGGGAAAACACGCTCTCCAGCCAGATTGACGTCAAGGAGTGCCAGATCGAAAGACGTGGTAGTCGCAAGCTCGCAAGCCTTTTTCACATCTGCGACGGAGGCCACGACTTTTAATCCCAATTCCTCGAGCATGTCCTCGATCATGAGCGCAACTAACGCTTCGTCTTCGACGAGGAGAACCCTGGCGCCGGACATTTCAGCCATTAGACGCCGAAAGCATAACGGGAAATGCCACGGTGCAGCGTGCGCCCTGCGGATCGAAGATCAAATCGAACTCCCCGGCAAGGTCGTTTTCCACACAGCGCTCCATCAGTCGTGTGCCGAATCCACGTCGCTTGGGCGGCGTAACAGGGGGACCTCCGCGCTCGAGCCATTCGCAAGCGAGCCTCCTTTGCGATCGCTCACCCTCCGCGATCCTCCAGGTGAGTGACACGGATCCATGCGGCTTGGAGAGTGCCCCATACTTCGTGGCATTGGTCAAGAGCTCGTTGAACACCATGGTGACGCTCAGCGCCGCCCGTGCGTCCAGGTTGACATCCGGCCCGCTCGTCGCGACCCGTCCGCCCGAGACCGGCCCGACGATATCATGGATTAGCTTTTCGAAAGGCGCGTCTTGCCAGTTTCGCATCGTGAGCAGATCATGCGCACGAGCAAGCGCCAGCAGCCTACCGGTGAACGTTGACACAAACTCATCCAGGTCGGCAGCATGCCGAGCAGTTTGGCTCGCGAGGGACTGCACCGTGGCGAGGGTGTTTTTCACCCGATGGTTCAGCTCGTCAATGAGCACCTTCTGGGCATTCTCCGCCCGCTTGCGCTCGCTGATGTCAACGAGCATGTTGATGGCGCCAACCAACTTTCCGGCCGCGTCGCGCAGAGGCGTCGGGTAGGGAATAAAGGGCACCCTTCTACCGTCAGGTCGCTCAGCAATCGCCTCGGCACCGCGGACGGGACGGTTTTCACGCAAAGCCACCGCCATCGGACATTCATTGTGCGGCAGAGGTGAGCCGTCAGGCCAGTAGAGTTTCCAGGTGACGCACCATTCGTCGCCTGGCTGCGGTGTCCTGCCCGCCATCTCGACTGCGGCCCTATTGAAGAAATTGATGCGCCCCTCAGCATCTGTCGTGTAGATCGCGGCGGGCAAAGCCTCCAGCAGATCGCGCATCCGCTGCTCTCCCTCGCGCAGACGATCCTCGAGCTGTTGGGTGGCAGTGACATCCTGGGCCACGCGCACGCCGTAGAGAAAGCGACCTTTCGAATTGCGCACGGAAGAGCTGAAAATATCAAGATGTCGCACGGATCCATCAGGCCGTAATACCCGCTTGCGAATGGCGTAGTTTGCGATGTCGCCGCGTACCTGCTGCGCGTACAGCTCGCCATCCTGCAACCGGTCATCGAGATCGGTGTAGTCGGAAAAAGTCATTCCGAGCAGTTCGTTGTGCGATCGTCCCGTTATTCGACAGAGGGCATCATTGACCCGCAAGAACCGGCCATTTTCATCAGTTTCCGAGATGCCGACGTTTGCGGCCTCATAGGTAGCCGCGAGCCGCGCTTCACTGGCTCGCCGCTGCTCTTCAGCAGCGCGCAATTGCGTCACATCGACTGTGAAGCAGCGCGTGTTGGTGAACTTGCCGTCCACGAATCGGCTGTTTGACGTAATTAGCACATGCCTCACTGAACCATCGCGCGCCCGCAACCGGGCCGGATAAGCTTCGAGCGCCTGCCCGCACGAGAGGCGCTGAAGGATGTCGCCAATCACCGGCGCGTCGGCATGAAACTCGGCAATGTGGCGGCCAATATACTCCTCGGGCCTGTACCCCAGCATATCCAGCTCGGCTTTGTTGGCGCGAAGGATAATTCCCTCCCCGCTTACGATATGCAGCCCAACGGCGCCGTTCTCGAAAAAGTCCTCCACATCCTGCGTTTTCCGGCGGACTTCCTCCTCGACCTGCTTGCGTCCGGTGATATCCTGAAAACAATTGATAGCGCCCTGGATACGACCGGAGTGGTCGCGCAGTGCGCGGATGTTGACCAATGCGGTAAAACGAGACCCGTCTGGCCGCGCCATGATGACTTCGGCATTGCGCGTGGGCGTGCCGAGACGAACGGCGGTCGCCATCGGACAATCGCAATGGGCAAGAGGGGTGCCGTCGAGCAGGTAGAGTTGATGGGAACCGCAGAAGCGTTCGGTCTTGGCAGCGCTGGGCGTCCGGCCCCACAATTCCAGCGCTTCGCTGTTGTAAGCGACCAGGAGCCCTTCAGCATCGCAAAGATAAACCGCCCCAGGAATGGCGTCGAGCGCGGCACTACCAGCCGCGACCAGCGCCTCGAACTCCGTGGGCCGGCGATGGATGGAGAGCGGAAATTCCTCGACATTGGACATAAAATACGTCTCTCGGGGCGAGAGGGGGCCCACGCGGGGCCATTCTGTTCGGGAATAAAATGGCGGGCTCCCCCGTTGGGCCGCCGAACCAGCCATAACGCATTAGAAGGCTGATGGTTCCCCTATATCCCACCTGGAGCCCCGCTTGGCCGTTAAGGGGCGCTGGTGCAGTGTCGGGAATCGTAGGGCTCGACGGATCCAGGGCTGCGCCTGTATTTCTCCATGAAGTTCCCTCCCTGAGAGTTCGGCGGCCCAAATTGGGTTCTGTTCTTGGCCGGAACCTAAGTTGAACGTTAGGCGTTGCATGTCGGGCGCCGGCAGGCGCCGGGGCGCTCCGTTCGGGGAGATTCTTGTATGCGTCGCCGCATTAAGCAATCCATTTCGTTCAACCAGCGGCTCGCGGATGAAGCTGAAAGATTCCGGAAAGCCGCTGAAGAGTTGCCGCCCGGCACCGCGCGAGAGCTGCTGATGAAGCGGGTAAGGCAGGCTGAAGCGGCATTGCAAATCAATCAATGGCTGGCCACGCCAGGCGCAGCGCCACCGTCTGCGCTTGGGCAGCTGACAACAAAAGCGACGCGCGAAATCCGATGAAGCTGCTGACGGAGTATCTCGAGCGCGGCCAGTGAACTCGATTCCGCCTTCAAATCGCAGTTGCTCGAGCAAGCCGCCTCATATCGCAAGATCGCTGCAAAGCGAGCGAGGGAATACGGCCTACCGCCTCCAAGTCCACCGGGATAGTTTGCTGACCAGTGTTTCCGGGCGAGCCGAAGGACATTGGTAGGGCGGCGCTGCCGGCCATTACGCGGCTCTAGAATAGCGGATCTCAAGTCAATGTGGCAGTCGTCGCACTTCGGACGCACATCAACAAAGCTCGTATGAAACTGAGCTTCTGCTCGGGTATGTTTTTAACCCAGAATTGGCGAAGTGGACAAGGCGACCAGGCGACTTGCGCTACATGCCGCGCTTTCTGAAGCCAACATCAGGTCCGTAGCTTAGTCAGGGCAGCGGCAGACTAGGACGATCTGGCCAGTTAGATGTTCCATTTGTCCCCCGGTCTCCCTCCAGCATTGCTCGAGTGGGGTAGCGCTTGCTCCTGGTTCTCCCGCGCTCGTCGCGATTTTCTCAGGTCGACTTTCGCAACAAATCGCCGATTTTCTCCGCAATCATGATCGTTGGCCGTGGGCAGGCGCGGCATAATGGACGCATCCGCCACGTACAAGTTCGCGCTGCCAATCACTCGCCCCTCGGGATTGACCACCGCCGTGCGGTCGGCGGGATCGCCCATGCGGCACGTTCCGACCGGATGCCAAACGCCGAACACGCTCTGCCGCACGAAGGCTTCGAAGGCGCGGTCGTCCGCGAGCGTCGCCTGGAAGGCGGTGCCGTTGAGCAGCACCAGCCGGATCAGGAGCTGCGGGAGGCCGGCGGGCACGTCGAGCATCGGCCGAGGATCGAGGCGACGATGCGGTTCGCGGTGCCATACTTGCTCAGGCGCTTGATGAGCGGGGAATAAGAGGCGGGAAGGAAATCGCCGGCCCAGGGATTGAGCTGCGGATGCACCACGAGCCTTGCCAGCAGCCGGACGGCTGCGACCAGCCGCTCAAGATCACGCGCGTCGGACAGCAGATTGAGATCGACGAGCGGATAGGCCTTCGGATCCGGGCTCGCCAGGGTGAGCGAGCCGCTCGAATACGGCCGGTTGCACAAGAGGAAATAGAGCCCGAGCCGCGTGCCCAGCGCGTGCCATCCGCCGCGGGTCGAAGCCGTGATGTACATATCGGACGTATCGCAGCCCGCGAGTCCCGACGAGAACCGCATGGCCGTGAAATTGGGGCGGCGCCACGCCAGCGGCAACCACAGCCCGCGGGATGATCGCGCAGATTGCGGCCGACGCCCGGCAGATCGACGGACGGGAATGCCCAGCGCTCGCAATGCAGCCCCTGAGCCGATGCCCGCTCGCATCAAGATCGCTGGCGATTGCAGCGCGCCTGCGGTGAGGAACACGCGGCCGGCAGTGACGGTGAGTGTCCACGCGCGCGACCACACGCCCGTCGCGCGGCGGCCTTCGAGCTGGAGCTGCTCGACCGTGCTGTCGTCCCAGATCTTCAGGTTTGGCCGCGCCCGCGTCGCTGGGTCGAGATAGCCGGCGGCGGCGGAGACACGCTGGTCGTCGCGGTTGGAGAAGCCGGCGGACAAATGCCGTCCTCGAATTCGGCGTTCTGGTCCTTCAGGAACGGCAAACCCGCTGACAGCGCTTCGCCCACGGCCTTGCCGAACTGCGGCACGGCCTCGCGCGATGCTACGGATCGGGATCGGGCCGCTCTTGCGTGCAGCGGGCCGCCGAAATCCAGATCGCTCTCGAGCTTGAGGAAATATGGCAGCACGTCGGTCCAGCCCCAGCCGCGCGCACCGAGCTCTGCCATTCGTCGTAGTCGCGCGGCAGGCCGCGATTCGCCGACTGCACGTTGATGCTGGAGCCGCCGCCCATCACCCGCCTCTGCTCATAGGCGCGGACGACCGGCTTGCCATCGGAATTACAGCCCGCCGCCGCCGACAGCCCCGGCCAGATCTACCTTGCCGCCGAAGAACAGCGGCACCGGATAGCTGTCGAGAATCTCCGCAGGCGTCGCTTCGGGCGGCGTGTCCATTCCGGCTTCGATCAGCAGCACGCGACGGCGCCCGTCGGCGGAAAGCCGATTGGCGAGCACGCAGCCCGCCGACCTACCGCCAACGATCACGTCGTCGAAATGCCGCCCGTCCATTCCCGTCCCTTCGCGCAATTCGATGGACCGGCGCGGCGGCTTGTGCGGTCGCGTCGTTTTTGCTCAGCGGAAGTTACCCTTGGTTTCGGGGATGACGATCGCCCCGATCAGGTAGATCACGAACACGCTGACCGCGAAATAAGCCAGCGACAGCGGGATCTGCGCCGGGCTGGCGCTCACCAGCGAGACGAAGGTGGCATCATGCCGCCCAGTGCAAAGCCGATATTCCAGGACAGGCCCGTGCCGCTCGCGCGCAGCGCGGTCGGGAAGCGCTCGTTCAGGATGATCAGCACCGGCGCATAGCCCGCATTGCCGATGAAGGCGATCGCAAGCGCAACAAGCGTAGCAGCACGCCGCGATACTCGCCGGAGAACACGTCCTTGACCGGCGCCTTTCGAGACCTTCGCCTGCTTGTTGCCCTGCTGGCGCTTGAGCTCCTTGAAGTACGGGGACTCCTCGAGGTTACGGAAGATGAACCAGCCGAGCAGAGAGCTCAAAAGTCCCGAGAAGAACATGAAGCGCCAGCCCGAGAACGGCCATCGAACACTTTGAGAACGCCTGGATCGGGCGACGCTGAATACGAACAAGCGGTGCCTGAGGGAGAGAAGTTCGAGACCATTCTTGTCGTGGAAGATGACGCAGACTTGCGCTTATGTGTCAGACGCGCGGGGGGATCTCAGCTACCGCGTTATTCCGCTCCAAGTGCCCAGTCAGCTTTGACAGCGGTGCTGCAGGACACCCCTCGCATCTTGATCTTCTCCTAACTGGTTCCTAACTGATGTCGTCATGCCCGGGATCAATGGCCGCGAGCTAGGCAAACGAGCTCTCCAGATCCGCCCCCGTCTAAAGATCCTCTACATGAGGGGGTACTCCCGTAACGCGGTGGTCCACCAGGCCGGCTCGAAAAGGGGGTGGACTGGTTGGAAAGCGCATATCTCTGGCAAAGCTTGCGCTTCGAGCGCGCGAGATGCTGGGTCGGAAGGTATCCAGCTAGGTCGGTTTGGCTTATGCTCTTTGAGGGTGTTGTTACATCATCGATGGCTCCTCACTTCGCGCTTTTCCTTTGTTTCGCGCCTGGCGGTCGTTCCTTCGTCCGGGCCTGCGCGCGCAAACACGCCCCGCGCAAGGGGCCGTCAAGGCCGGCCGTCGTGCTGTCCTGACGTCATGTTCTGCTGCCGCCAGGCTGCGCGAACGGCCCCGCGCACGGCGCGAGGATCAAGCAGGTCGGGACGCCGTCTCCTCCGTGCTGACGCACGCGAAGGCGTGTCCCTTGTTTAGGACCGCCCAGGCGATCCGGGCGAGCTAACGTTCCGTTGAGCGTCCCATAAGCGCCGATCGGCAGGTTCGCGAAGACGGGCCCGGCTCTGGTGTCATCGGGCCTTTGTCCAGCCGTCGAACCCTCGGACTGTATTTCTCAAGCGATGAGGGACCTACGCGCCTACGCGGCTTGCCATCTCTTTGCCACGTTAGCGCTGATGGCCCAAGCCAACTCCAAGACTACGCGCCTTTTGCCTCAACGAACCCTCTGATCGCTTCATCAGCTTAGAAACTTTGGCCACCGGCGTGCGAGCCTTGGAATGTGCCTTGATTAGCCTGACATCGTCCTTGGTGTACTCTTTGCGCTTGCTCTTGGTCGCTTTTGCCACTTGGTGCTCTCCAACTTGATCGCACGCGGGGTTAAAGTGCTCATGTGAATCCGTCAAGCCAGGATGATCTTCATGGCGCACTCAGATCGCAATTGATGGTTTGTGCCCCAGGCAGCATGTGAGGACTTCGATTCCCAACGGAGTGTGGTTACATTTCGTGATTGAACCTCTTAACTCTGCCATCGACCAACTTTCTATATTCAAAAAATTATGAGGCGTACGATGTCACCTTCAGAAGAAGAAGACGATCGGCGCGAGTTTTTAGAGGCTTGCGGCAGGTTCGCCTCCGTAACACCTCCGGCCATTACAGCGTTGCTTTCGACCTCACTTAGTAGCGGCGCAATTGCGCGCTCCGACGGCCGGCGCGGTGTATCCTTGATCACTGCCGCTGAGAACCGGAGGCCGCGAGAAGCACCCTCAGAAGCGGCGCAAGAATCCAGGGTCACCGCTCCCACTCAGGCTGCTCCACAGACTTAGCGAAGGAGGCGCTTGCAAGCTGCTGGACTCCGCTGCTGACTTGCCCCACGCCGCTGTCGCTTTGCGCCCGCCTGCCCGCTCCCGGGGACCCGATCCTCCATCGGCACGAAATCGCGAGAGGTAATTTGGGGCGTTCGGATCATGGCGCGAAGACTCTCGCGCGCTGCCCTACCGCTGCGGCCACATGATCCGGCTATCCCCCGGCCGAGGTCGACCAATGCCCGGACGATGTCCGCCTCTCCGGTTTCGGGCCGAAATTCACCTGCACCACATGCGCGGCGCCGACGCATGGCCGGATTTTGAGGGACCGAGGATCGACGCGGGCGATTGAGGCTGGGACGCTGGGACTGACGGTGGATAAGGCGAACGGGCCGCCGCAACCGGCACGGTGGCTCCTTCCAGCCAGGGCAGGAGTGACAACCGCAGACCCCGCGAGGAAGCTCATCCATGCGGCGCCGAATAACGCACCGGCGGACCGCGCTGGCGGACTGAGCGGCGGGGTTAAGCGGGCGCACCCGGTGTTTCACTGGCAATGCTCGAGATGAGTCTCATTCTGACGATCGGGGAGCCGTCGTTGGGGTGCGTTAGTGGCGCTCTTCGAGATCTTGCCGTCGATCGCGGCGCCGCGACCTGAGGCGCTTGCCACCAGAGAAATCACTGGAGGCCGCGGCGCGTACCCCCCGAACGACGTCTGAGCAGTGGATTTTTCTGCGGCCGCGATTCTTTCTACTCGGCGGGTTTCGCCGCGCAGCTCCTGACACTGGCCAAGATCTTCCGATCTTCAACCCAAACGATTTTTGGTCGACTTGGCCGCGGGAGCCCCATAGTCCTCGCCCGCTTTGCGCCCAGCTCGCGATATGGCCCGGCTAGTTGAAGCAGCTGAATTTCAACGCTGAATCCGGTTCGCTGATCGCCAGATTTAGCTGAACCGCGCGCTCAAGATAGTGGGTCAGAAACTTCATGAGATGGCCTTTTTCGCCGTGCCAGCTGCCTGCCCAAGTGCAGTAGGCGGCGCTACCCTGGTGCGGCCAACCAGTCATTGATTTGCAAAGCAGCCTCAGCCTGCCTGACGCGCTTCATTAGAAGGTCTCGCTGAATACCGCCAACAACTGTTCGGCGGCTTCCCGAAACTTGGCAGCTTTCTAAATGAGACGCTGCTTAAACGAGCTAATAACAGGAATTGCCGTTTTGCGAGCGCGTGAGATCGATCCTGCAGGTTGTCCTGAATAGGTCTGCCGCGAACTGCCGATCGCCTGGGCAAGATTACCGAGACGTTTTGACCGCCACTGATTACTGGGCAACGGCCGAAAATTGGAACAGCGCCGCACGTTGAAGCCGAAGCCAAAGAGCCGATGGCTAATTCCTTTGGCGTTCTGGGCAAGCTCTATCTGACGCAATCGTCA